>JAFYQH010000079.1 GCA_017547205.1 Bacteroidaceae bacterium
ACATAATCCCGGTTGACAGTTATTTCCTTCGTACTTGTTTCATAGCCCACCATACTTACACGCAGAGTGTATTTGCCGGGGGCCATGTTACGGAACTCGAATTGACCGGCCTCGTTGCTCATTGTCCCTTCACCTGTTTCTACGACCAATATTGAAGCATATGCAACATTTGCCTCGCTTCCGTCCTCGACCACATGACCAGAAATCATGTTACCTTCGAACCTGTCGGCCAGTTCGTCGGCATTGAGCGCATACCCTGAAAGGGCAAGCATAAAAAATAAAATCAGTTTTTTCATATATATAGCATCTTTTAGCATGTTGAAAGGAACCCCAGCGATTCCGTCTGCAAAATTACCTCAGGCTCAACTACTATGGAATAATCAGTTATTGTTAAAAAAAGCCCACCGATAGTCTTATTTGGTAAAATTATGTAACGCAAGAAACCATTTTTTACAAAAAGCATACAAAAGACTTGTTTACAAAAACTTTTTGCCCTATTTTCGCAGAATAACCTTGCAAAAAATCAACATTGATATGAAAAGAACTTTTACTTTTATTCTTGTAACTCTATTCCTTGTGAGCTATGCCGTTGCCGGCCCCATTGACCCTGCAAAGGCACTCGAAATAGCCAACACATTCTGGAACAGCAATGTAAAATCGAAGAAAAATGCAGGCCTTCGACTTGCACCGGCAAGCGATGCGGCAAAAGCACCATCGCGCGACGGAGTGCAGAAAAGCGACCCTGCATTCTATGTATTCAACAGCAACGACAACAAAGGTTTTGTCATAATCTCGGGCGACGATGAACTTAAACCCGTTGTAGGATATTCCGACAATGCCTGCCTTAGCGAGATGCCCACAGCACTTGCCGAGTGGCTGGACGAATACAGCAGTTACGTCAATGGCGTACGGAACGGACTTATAGAGCCGGCAATGAGCAAGGCTGCTGCTCCTACAGGCAAAGCTATTGCCCCAATGCTGGAGACAAGTTGGAACCAGAGTTCGCCCTACAACAACAAGTGTCCCGAAGTCAATGGACAAAAGACACCTACAGGATGTACAGCCACAGCAATGGCCCAGATAATGAAATTCCACGAGTGGCCAATAACTCCAAAGACCAACATAGTATGGAACAACAACATCACCGGTGTTAGCGAGACACTATACCTTACATCACGCAAATATGACTGGAGCAAGATGCTTCCCCATTACCGTAACGGTTACACAGCAGAACAGGCCGATGCTGTTGCTACGCTCATGGAGGATGTGGGCAAGGCAATACAGAGCAACTACGCGCTTGCCGGAACAGGAAGTTCCGATATATACGCATCGTATGCGCTTGTAAATGTTTTCGACTACAGTCCCGATGTAACTATCGTAAGACGCAGTGACTATACCGACGAGGAATATTTTTCAATAATCAGAGAGAACCTCAATGCAAGGCAGCCCCTCCTTTATTCTGGTCATAGCCAGTCATACAATAGCGGACACGCATTCGTATGTGACGGAATAGACGAAAACAACTTGCTTCACATCGACTGGGGATGGGATGGTGCATACAACGGCTATTTCGACATGACATACATGTCCCCCGAAGGAATTGGTATAGGCGGCGGTGATGGCCGTTACAACGTAGGACAGAGCATGGTGGCAAACATACGCCCTCGAACTGCCGGTGAACCTGACAAAGAAGGTGTCCCCACAGTATATATGATGGATGTAGTAGATGTAAATGTCCAAAGTAACCCCCCAACTATATATGAACAGGCGGTAAGCTATGATAAAAACAAAAATGCAGATGTAAGAATTGTAGCAGGTTTGTTAAACTGGTCACACTCAAGCACCAGGCTTTCTATGGCCATTGGTATTGAAAAAGACGGAGAACTGGTTTCCGCATCAAAAATCGGTGACCCCCAGATGATTGATTTCAACAGATCTTTTGGCTATTATATTCGATTAACAATAAGCAGCTCTCCCACAAGCCAAGAATACCTTGAGGAAGGCCTGTATAGAGTTATCCTATGTTACACCGACGACGAAGAGAACATATACATTGCACGCGGTGCCGAGAACGGCCTTATACTCGAAGTCAATGAAAGCTACGTGACTATCAGAAAGGAACTCCCAGAAATAGAAGCATCAAACATCTCATTCCACGCCACACCACAAATGAAAGGCGACAGGGTTGCTTTCGATGCCAAATTCAAGACAACAAACGGAAAGAGTGCGACAGTACTTCTTGTTCCAGTAATTAACCAGCTACAGGCAAACGGAACATACAAAGCCATAATCCTTAACACAGAATCTGAACTAATTCAGGTACACGACGACAAGGACATGGTGGCAACATTTGAAACCAATTACACAATCCCTGAAGATGGCGAGTACTATCTCTCATTCAAATACAACTTGAAAAACCAGTTCATCGACAGGGAACAAGTAGTTGACAAGTCCAATTTATTTGACATTGCAGGCAAAGGCGATAACTTTATCATAAAGTCACAGTTCGACGGTCCTACACCTTCAACGACAAGCATCACCGCCACATCGGTCACTTGGGGCAACAACCTGAGTGTAAGCGCGAACGTCAAGAACATAGCATCTACTGCAGAAGCCTATAGCGGAACACTCGCTATCTTTGCCGAAAACATCCAGACCGGCAAGAAGCATATACTTATGAGAACTGATGTCGAGAAACTGGCAAAGAACGCCACGACTACGATATCCTACAACCAGCCAGACTGTTATCCTTCATTAGAACCAGGAAATTACACCGCGTATGTCTGTGAACGCAAGGGTGGTGCATGGCAGAAGATTAGACAGTCAGCGGCTACATGCAATTTCAGCATAAGTGCAGGCAATGCTCCATTGCTATATGCCGATGGCAGGATTGAGATAAACAACGGCATGAAAGTGAAACAGGGAGAAAAGTTCGATACAAAGGTTAGTCTCGCTTGCACCAACGGAGACTTTAACGGTTATGTCAAGATTCAGATAACAAGCGGATTATCCAAATATGTCGAGGGAGACTATGTAGCAGTTTCACTGAAAAATGGAGACGTTGCAGAATTCACTATTCCGGCCAACTGCAAGACTACGACACCACTTGGCCAGTACAGAATAAACATAAACCTCTACGATAGTAACAAGAATAAGATCGGTACTATATCCAATAACACAATTACCTACCCTGATAACGGATATTTCTGGGTAGCTGATGTAACTGCTATTTACGACGTGACCGAAAATTCATTCGGAGTCAACACAGACGGCAACACCATCATCATCGAAGGCGCGGACAGTAATACAGTAATCGTCATCTACAGCGTAGACGGCAAGGAAGTATACCGCGGTATCGACAAGAGCGTTGCAGTAAAGAGAGGAATGTATATAGTTTCTGTAGAAACTGAGGGAGAAAAACCATATACAACAAAGATTTTTGTAAAATAAAGGACAGTCTTTCAAAAACAGAAGGGTGGGTGCTAACTTTAGAAACATCCACCCTTTTTGTATACTACGGATTCACTTTTCACACGAAAAGATTGACATTTTGCCCAAGTAAAGTTAACTTCGCAAAAAAATACAGGACATGAAAAAGATCATATTGGCGTCAGCATTGCTTGCAGTAGCGGCATTTTGCCATGCAGACAACGGCAATGACAGGTTCCCAAAGGGAAAGGCAAGCAAGATAAGCGAATACTTCACAGGCACCATTACAGGCGAAGAGGTAAAGAACAAACTCAACGACAAAATAGATGTTGACGAGATTGAAGAAACACGCCGCAAAGTATGGAACTGCTGGAAAGACGCGGTAGAGGACCTTGATGAGGAGAAACTAATTGCACCGTTTACCAAGGACGAGCCGCGTGATACCGGCTACTGGCGACTGCCCGAAGAACTCGAACCGGAAGCCATTATGCCCTACTACTTCATCAAGAAAGGCGAAAAGCCCGAAAAAGGCTACCCCTTGTTCCTTTACATGCATGGATCGGGACCAAAGACAAGCGAGTGGGAAAACGGCTTCAAGCTATGCCACAGCTATGACGATGCACCTTCTCTGCATTTTATTCCACAAATCCCGAATGGCTATGGCGAGCTGTACCGTTGGGCAATACAGAGCAAGCAGTGGGCATGGGAAAAACTGTTGCGACTTGCATTCGTAAACGGCGACATCGACCCCAACAGAATTTATTTCTTCGGTATATCCGAGGGTGGCTACGGAAGCCAGCGCCTTGCATCATTCTATGCCGATTACCTTGCCGGTGCAGGCCCCATGGCCGGTGGCGAGCCTCTGAAGAACGCACCCATGGAAAACCTTGCCAACATTGCATTTTCGTTGCGTACAGGCGAATACGACTATGGCTTTGCACGCAACGTGATGACACAGAACGCTGCAGCCACAATCGACAGTCTTGCCAAGGCGCATCCTGGACTTTACAACAACTTCATAGAGATTGTACCTGGAATGGGACACGGCATCAACTATGAAAAGACCGCACCGTGGCTCAAGGAGTTCAGCCGCAACGCCAACCCAACATACTTCTACTGGGAAGACTACGACATGTACGGACGCCATCGTACAGGATTCTACAACATAAAGGTAAACGAAGTATCGCGCAACAACCACGAGGAGCGCACATGCTACGAGATGAACATAAGCGACAACACAGTAAACCTGACGGTGAAGAACGCCACCTACACCACGACAAAGTCCTTGTACAACATCCCCATGTTTTTCTCACGTAGCTACACGCCTGCTAAAAAGGGCAACATCACCATATACCTCAGCGAGAAGCACTTCGACTTCACAAAACCTGTAAAAATTGTCGTAAACGGCAAAGAGGTGTTCAACGACAAGGTAAAGCCTAACTTGAAGGCCATGATAGAGAGCTGCGCCGAGTTCTTCGACCCCGAAAGAGTATTCCCGGCATCAATCGACGTTGACATAAAATAAGCTACAGGCAATGAACCAAGAATACCCGTCGACACTGCTTGAAAGAGCCGTAAAGGAATTCTCGAAACTGCCCGGCATAGGACGCAAGACGGCCACACGCCTTGTACTGCATCTGTTGCGCAAGAGCGAAGACGAGGTGGAAAGCTTCTCCAGTGCCATAAGCACACTCAAACGTGAGGCCACATACTGCAAAGAGTGCCATTGCATATCTGACACAGACATATGCCCGATATGCGCTAACCCCTTGCGCGACCATAGCACAATTTGCGTAGTGGAGAACATACAGGACGTGATGGCCGTGGAGAACACCATGCAGTACCGTGGCGTATATCACGTCCTCGGCGGTGTCATATCGCCCATGGATGGCATATCACCGGCCAGCCTCAACATCGACAGCCTCGTGAGGCGCGTATCCGAGGGAGAGGTAAAGGAAGTGGTACTTGCACTCAGCTCCACAATGGAGGGCGACACAACCAACTTCTACATATACCGCAAACTGCAGCAGCACGATGTGAAGCTATCAGTCATAGCACGCGGAATATCCATAGGTGACGAATTGGAATATGCCGATGAAGTCACTCTTGGCAGTTCAATTGTGAACAGGACACCATTTATAGGAAAAACCATATAAGAACATGAATACAGAAAAGACAATAAACACACTTAGATTCAACTATATCGTGGCATTCATTGCCTCACTGGCCATAATAGTCGCCTTCGAAGGCGGATTCCTGCAAAAAGAGGCACTCACGGCACTGCTGTCGCCCGATGACATATACCTGCTTGAGGTCACAACCGTCATGGTCACCATGGCCCTTATTCCGCTCGCACTCAAGAGCTTCTCACGCGCCATGAAGAAAGCTGCCGGATCCGGGAAGATGAGACTGCTCAGGACGTTCAGCAACATGAGCCTGGTACGCATATCACTGCTGTTCGCAGTCATCGTCATCAACGCGTTCATATATTACGGCATCGGATACAACGGAGCACTATACTGCGGCCTGTTCGGCTATTGCGCACTCATATATAGCTATCCCACAGACAAAACACTGGACAGCTACCTAAACGACGAAGCATAAGCAAAAATGATGAAGCTCTCTGTTGTAATAGTAAACTACAAGGTAAAGCACTTTCTTGAGCAATGCCTCACATCGGTAGCGAGGGCCGCCAGAGAAGTGAAGACCGAAATAATAGTCGTAGACAACGCCTCGCATGACGGCTCTGTCGAATACCTTGAACCGCACTTCCCCGGCGTCACCTTCATTGCAAGCGACAAGAACCTGGGATTCGCGCGCGCCAACAACCTTGCAATAAGAATGAGCAAAGGAGAATACATACTGCTGCTCAACCCTGACACAATTGTTGCCGAAAACACATTTGCCGACTTCGTGGAATTCATGGACAGCCACCCTGATTCCGGTGGCTGCGGAGCATACATGCTGCGTACAGACGGCACTTTCGCTCTGGAATCGCGCCGTGGTCTGCCGACACCATTTGTATCGTTCTGCAAGATGTCAGGTCTGTCAAGCCTGTTCCCGAAATCACGCCTTTTCGGACGCTACTACATGCGCTACCTTGACGAAAGAGAAGTGAACAACATCGAAGTCATATCAGGCGCGTACATGTTCCTGCGCCGCGAGGCGCTGGACAAGGCCGGCCTTCTCGACGAGGACTTCTTCATGTACGGTGAGGACATAGACCTCTCCTACAGGATACTCAAGAGCGGATACCGAAACTACTTCGTCCCGTCACCCATACTGCACTACAAAGGAGAAAGCACCGAAAAAAGTTCCTACCGCTACGTGCACACATTCTATCAGGCCATGCACCTCTTCTTCAAGAAACACTACTCACACTACTCATTCCTTGCAAGCATACCGGTAAGCATGGCAATATGGGGCAGAGCCATACTAGCCTTCATCGGCAACCAGTTCCGCCACCGCAGGAGAATCACAGGCATCAAGCCCCAGCTGAACTGCATAGTCATAGGCAGCAAACAAGCCAATAAAGAAGTGCAAGAGATACTTGCCGTGAAATACAGCAAGGGCAGGCACCTGTTCATTGAAGGAAACGAAAAACTGTTACCACAAGGACACCTTGCCGGCAACATCGACTTGCTGAGATACAATACAGTCGTGTACGACACAGACTCATACACCTATAATGAGATATTACACCTCCTGCAGACAACCCCTGCAAATACACTTAAGCTAGGAACATATTCCACACTCACAAAAGTCTTCATTACCGAGAACGCCACACACAAATACCCCAGATAACATGCACAGCACCTGGCTCAAAGACGATATTATAAAGCTCCGGGCTCCGGAACCCGAAGACCTTGAGCTCATGTTCGCCATGGAGAATGACACCTCGCTATGGTGCGCAGGCAATGCCACACTGCCCTACTCCCGGTACACACTTAGGAGCTATCTCGAGCAAAGCCGTCAGGACCTGCTCGCAGAACGTCAGGCACGCTTTGTCATAGAGTTTGTCGACGGGACAGGAGCCGGAATGATAGACCTCGCCGACTTCGACCCCATAAACAGCCGTGCCGAAGTCTGCATAGGTATCCTGGGAAAATACCGCGACAAAGGCATTGCAACCCGCGCACTGCAACTGTTATGCCATTATGCCGAAAAGAAACTGCACCTGCACCAGCTCTATGCCTACATACCCGTATGGAACGACACAAGCCGTAAATTATTTGCAAAAGCAGGCTTTAAAGAAAGTGCCATACTAAAGGAATGGCAAAGATGCGAAGATGGATATTTCGACGTGATATTGGTTCAAAAAATATAAAAACCGCTCATTTTGCCTAACAAGATAAAAATAATTGCATTTTTCAATAAAAAAATCGCCAAAAGATTTGCAGATTCAAAAAAAAGCCCTACCTTTGCACTCGCTTTGAGACACGAACAAAGCAGAAAATATTGACATAATGGTGCGTTAGTTCAGTTGGTTAGAATACATGCCTGTCACGCATGGGGTCACGGGTTCGAGTCCCGTACGCACCGCAAAAGCCTTTCAGTTATGCTGAGAGGCTTTTTTGTTTATATACAGCATGTTAACAGCTCACCTGCAAAACTTTATTTCGGCTCGAGAAAACTTTTATTGGAAAAGCCATTTTTTTCTTGTGCATTGAAAAAATGTTTATATTTGCAAGAAGGAATGACTTTTTGCGGTTTAGATATATGGTATCAGCTTATATATCATAAAACGCAGTATAAACAATCAAAAAAAGGGGATGATAGAGAGGCTTTAAAAGCATCTGCTTGTTGTTAGTGATGATAATGTGTGCTTGTGGTAACGCAAATTCGTCGGCATCAAAAAACAGTGATTCAAAGATTGTTGATGCAGTAACGAAAGATGATGCTGTTGAGCAAAAGGAAGTTGGAACTATCTTCTATGACATAACCCTGGAAGAGGCTTCTAAAAAAGCCGAGGCTGAGGGCAAGTATGTTCTTATCTGTTTCAGTATTAAAACCTGCGCTCCTTGTAAGAAGATGAAAAAAGTTGTATTTCCAACACCAAAGTGTGGTGAATACGTGAACAAACATTTTGTTACAATAGCAATGGATGGCCAAGATGGTGGTTCTGGTCAGGAGGTCGCAGAAAAGTATAATGTCTATATTTTCCCAACATATTTGGTACTGCAGCCTAATGGTTTTAGGGAGGGAATGATTCAGGGTGCTGAATTTAATATTGACAGCTTCTTGGATATGCTAAAGACAATAATTCATGATAAGCAATAAAAAAACGACCCTAATCCGGGTCGTTTACTCAAAGCAATACTGAATTACACACTATTACTTGCCAGTTTTCTTTGCCTTTCTGGCAGCCTTGATTTCCTTATCCTGA
>JAFYQH010000080.1 GCA_017547205.1 Bacteroidaceae bacterium
ATGATAGGCGACATGTTCGAGACAGACATAACCGGAGCCGCCAACATAGGAATGGAACAGATATACTATAACCCTAAAGGCAAGAAAGGACACCCGTTCGTGCCAACATACGAAGTGACACATTTGTTGCAGATAAAGGAAATACTGTAAATTATTATACCATGAGCAGGAAAGAACGCGCACACATACTTATAATATATACGGGCGGTACGATAGGCATGATACAGAATGCCGAGACAGGAGCGTTGGAGAGTTTCAACTTTGACCATCTGCTCAACCACGTGCCCGAGCTCAAGCAGCTGAGCATTGACATAGACACGATAACCTTCGACCCGCCCATCGACTCGTCGGACATGGAGCCAGGAATGTGGAGCCGCATAGTAACGACCATCGAGAAGAGCTACGACCAGTACGACGGCTACGTTATACTGCACGGAACCGACACCATGTCGTTCACTGCATCGGCACTCAGTTTCATGCTCGAAGACCTGATGAAACCCGTCATACTTACCGGAAGCCAGCTACCGATAGGAGCACTGCGGACCGACGGCAAGGAGAACCTCATTACAGCCATTGAGATTGCAGCCGCAAAGAAGGCCGACGGCACACCCGTAGTACCCGAAGTATGCGTATTCTTCCACGAGAAGCTCATGCGTGGCAACCGCACGACAAAAATAAACTCCGAAAGTTTTGGAGCATTCGGGTCCAACAACTACCCCCTGCTAGCCATGGCCGGAACCGATATACAGTTCTACAACCGCAACATAAAGAAATATATCCCCGGACTGAAACTGAAAGCACACCACGAATACAACAGCAACATAGTTATCTTCTCGCTCTTTCCGGGCATACAGCAGGAAGTTGTCGAGAAACTGTTGAGCGCAAAAGAACTTAAAGGAATAATATTCCGCACATACGGAGCAGGTAATGCCCCACAGAAAAAATGGCTTATCGATGCACTGTCCAAAGCCACTGCCGAAGGAAAGATAATCATCAACATCACACAATGTGCCGGCGGAAGCGTGCACATGGAACGCTACGGTACAGGGCTTCAGTTGCAGGAAGCCGGAGTGATAAGCGGACACGACTCCACCGTAGAGGCAGCCCTCACCAAACTGATGTACCTGTTAGGGAAAGACCTTCCTGTCGAGGAGGTACGCCGCAGAATGGAGATAAGTTTCGCCGGGGAAATTTCAGTATGACACCAACAGCACGAATAGCAATAATGGACAGCCAACGGCTGTCCATTATTGCTATTCGTACACATTGACCTTGTGCTCCCTGTACATCTTGCGAAGCTTCCTTACATTCACCTTCGACGCAAGCGGCTTGTCAACATCACTCATGCTGTTCGATGGCTTTATGTCATCCTTGTGCCCCGGATCATAGATACTTATTGTCTTCACTCTCTTGCGGAGCTTGGGAAAACGGAGCGACACGAGTATATTCTCGCCATTGCATCCCTTGATTATGAGCAGACGGTCCATAGTCAGGCCACCGGCATAACCGCGCACACGGTATATGTCGCCCGAATCCTCGTCCTCGATGTAAATACCCTTGCTGAAGGTCGCCCACTGGGAATCGAAATATATCGAATAGGAAAACGTAACGATGGTCTCGTCCCCCTCATCATGGATACTGTATATACGTATAGGGTCATGCGCACTCCATGGAGTACCCTCGGCGGCAAGTTGCAGGTCACCTCTCATCAACACCTGACCTTCGTTGAAGACCTTGCGGTCATATTCATTGAACTGCTGCGCTGCCAATACAGCGGGAATCAGCAACACGACAAACAAAAATACTTTTTTCATGATAAAATATCCATTTTGTTATGCTAATCAGAACTTCATTATCGCAAGAATCTCGTCAAGCGAGAACACACCGCCTATAAGTGCAGCCACTGCAAGTTCTATTTTACCGTCTGCATTATAGGCAACGATAGTCATGAGCACAGAGTTCAGCCCACCTTCCCCTCTCTTGACATACATTTTCGTATGGTGCCCATCCTTGTTGATAGAGATGGCACATTCGAAACCATTCTCCTTCACAGCTTTGGGCAAAGCCTCAATTTTCAAGGCACACTCTTTCGCTCCCTCGAATCCCGTGGCTGCATATACACTCTTCAAAAAGTCTATCTTGTCAATGATCGGACTGAGGTCATACTCGTTCATAGGCAAAGCAGATACCTTTTTCATCATCAACTTCGATACATACGTGTACCTTACGCCAGGTGACTTTATTCCACTGCAATACTCAAATAGACCGGCCACATCGTCATAGCCATTGTCCATGAGACCGACCGCCTGCAGATTGACCGGCAGGCAAAGAACAAGCAGCATCAATAGTTTTGTTCTCATATCATAAAGTTTTATCCATTCACATCATTTGAACATTTCGTTCAGCACCGCAAATTGCCTCAAATGCTCCTTCTGTTCATTGAGACCGTCTGCCGTTGCAGCTGCGAACATGGAGAACAGGTCGTCGATATGTCTTGCGACCTCCTCGGGAGCCGTGTAGGTATCCTGGTTCCCCACATAAGCCATCTGTCCGCATCGTGTATTGTCTATCCGGAGCTCAGGTTCACTGAGACAAATCTCTTCCGAAGGCTCTTCGGTAACAACAATTGACAAAAGAGACTCATCGTTCCTTGCACTGCGTTCCTTGCAGGCAACTGGCAAATGAATCACGTCACTTTCCTCCTGTGGTTCCTCCACTATCAAACGTACAATCTCGTCGGATGAAGATTCGTGAACGGCACCGCTACGCACAACAGGTTCATCAGCAGGCATGAATCCTTTTCCCGTATCCCCCGGTGCAATCCTGAACATGAACAGCAGCACTGCAGCAGCCGCAACAGCAGGGGTAAGATAGCGCAACATTACCACACGGAAAGTGCGCTTACCCGGTACGGAAGCCGGTTCCTGCGTGGCAAGGGAATCGACCATAGCCGATACTTCGGCCATAGCTTCAGAGCAGTCATATTCCGCCGGTTCCAGCATAGCCAGCAGCAGTTCCTTCTCTGCACGGATTTCGGCAGGCATGTCGTCGCTCAACAAACAGCGACGGAGTTCCTGCTCCTCCTCAGGAGTAGTCACACCCTGGAAGAACCTGTCTATCAACATTCTGTAATCCATAATGCTATTTGTTAATCTTATTATAGTAATCCTTTACGACCTGTCTTGTACGCGACAATATGGTACGTATATTCTCCACACTCAACCCTGTTGCCTCTATTATCTCATCTGTAGTCGCGCCATGCATGCGCATCGTCATTATCCTTCTTTGTCTGTCGGGCAAGGTTGCCACAAAGCATTCAATCTTCTCCTTGAGATCATCATGCTCAAGTTCCGACAGCCCCTCGTCGGGAATCTCCTTGTCGGTACTCACATATTCCGGTTCAAGAGCCATTGACCGCCACCTGTCGCGACAGATGTTCACAAGCATGGTCCTGCAGTAACCCACATCATTGTCAACCACAGACAATTCGCCACGCTTTTCCCAGAGTTTCATGTATAGTGACTGCATCGCATCCTTGGCCTCCTCCCTGTTGCCTATATTTGCCATGGCAACAGCGAATAGCTTGGGATACAACTTTACAAAACGTTCCTTGAACTGTTCGGCAGTCATCGTTATTGGTTAATATCTATACGTTAGATAATTAATTTCAACCATGTGCTTGAAATCCTTCCATCCCGGAGCGTTCCTGTAGGCATCGAGGGTCCCCTTGGGAACAACGACAACCACACGCTCCTGCAGCGGCAAAGCCCATTTTCTCGAACTAAAGCCGGCTGCGAAAACATCATCACCGAGAAGAGGCGGAACCACTGCACGGCACTCAATCGTACTTAACCCATTGCAACTATAGAAAGCCTTAGACTCTATCTCCTCAACACTCTCTGGCAATACAAGAGTGCTTATATACTTATGTCCCTCAAATGCACGGCTGACAATTTTTCTTGTAGTGAACTTACGGTAGCCATTGGAAGCATAGCAGACATCCATCCCCCAGCCGTCAATCAGCGTCCTCTCCTTCTTGTCCACAAGAACATAGCCATTGCAATAGAAATGTTCGTTCTCGTTATCCAAATCGACCCACTCGAGCCTACTGCAATTCCTGAACAGAGAACCACCGATACGCGTCAAAGATGCAGGGAGTACAGCCCTTCTCAAAGCCGAACAGCTTGAAAATGCTGCAGCCCCAATAACCTCCACACCATTCTCCACTACCAACTCTTCCATTGCGCATGCCGTAAAAGCATCGAAACCAATCTCTTTCACATTACCAGGCACAACAACAGATTTTAGTTTTCTGCAATCAAAGAACGCGTTTGCCTCAATCATCTCCAAAGTCTTTGGAAAAACGACCTGCTTTATTGCCGAACAACTGAATGCACTTAAACCAATAGACCTCACTCCATCTGGTATCGTAGAAGCAGAACAACCTACAACAAGCCTGTCTGTCTCGCTCTCGATAATAGCGTTGCACATACCACGGCTATCATAGACCCTGTTACCCTTCTTAACCTTTAGGCTTTTTAACGAGTCACAAGCCCTAAAAGCCTCTTCATCGATTTCGGTTACAGACGCAGGGATTGTAAGACTCACTATTCCTGTAGCATTGAATGCCTTATATCCAATCTTCTTCAACCCCTCATTCAGGGTCACGGACTCAAGAGCTCTACAACCAGTGAAAGCCTGTTTCTCAATAACCTCGACACTTTTAGGAATAACAACACCAAAAGGCTTTATCTCCTGAGGCATTGCAAAACAACTGATAAAAGCACCATCACTTATAACCTTAATACCATCAGGGATGATTGTATTCTTGCAACCAACCAATAACTTGTTCGTCTTAGTTCTTATAATCGCATTACACCCTTCACGGCTGTCAAAGACCGGATTCCCCTCTTCAACATTGATATATGACAATGAAGGCATAGAAATAAAGGCCCAATTATTAATAAACTCAACACTTGCAGGTATTGTAATGCTCTTGAACTTAGGACACCATGAAAAAGCACTATTTTTTATCGAAACTATCGAATTTGGCAAGACAACCGACAATAGTTCATTGGACCTACCAAAAGCATCATCTCCAATAGCTGTAACACGATATTCCTTACCATTATATGATACCGAATCAGGCACAAAAACCACATCCTTGTAAAAGTCACGGGTAGCACGTCCCTCGCCATTGTCATGGAAAGTCACCTCACAGGTAAGCTCCTGCTCCGATGTAACGTTATAACATATACTGTCAACCATAAACCTCTGTGCAAAGGTACAGCAAGGCAATAGTAACATAAATACGCAAACAATATAAAAATGTCTCATACTTATATATATAATTAAAGATTATTCAAATTTAATATATTCCGCCAACAATGACACACAATCATTGATGGAAGTCTTGTCACCGTTGATAAAGAACAGCATCTGCAACGCATCTATTGAGGATTTCTTGTAGAACTCCACTCCGTAACACTCTGTGGCACCGGATTTCAAATCCTCTATTACACCGTCAAACGGATACTCATCCTGATACACCCCCCCTCTGATTTTCCCGATATTCGGAATTCTCACAATAAACACACGATCGCAATTAGCCTTTTCGGTAAGGTCACCATTCACGTAGCATAGCTCATTTTTGCTTCTCAATGCAGCAACCTTTTTCTGCAAATTAGCCAATTGAGCAGCAGACAACCTGCCTGAATCATCATCCATTCTAACTCCACGACTACCCATAATATACCAATAGGCCCAAGGAGTGCCGCAATTATTGAGCATATATGAAGTGACAACGGGCCAATTGTAGTCGCGTTCCGTATTACGTTGCGCAGGACGTGGCTTCTGGAAGTTGTTCATATCCATCAACACGACAGAACAATGCTTCGAAAGTTTCACTATAGGAGCATCGGCATAAAATATCGGAGCCCCTGCGATGGAGTCATACTCTCCGAACCTTATTACAGCATCATTCATACTATCATAGAACTTCACCTTCTTTTCAGGGACAGTGAATACTATGCCCAATTTCTCTTTCAACTGCTCCGAATAGCTGTTGTAACTATTTTTCCCGGTTTGGGCAGACAATGGGCAGACAAGCCCGAAAACAGAAGCAATTGATAACACTACCTGCGAAAAATATCTTCTAATCATATCTTGTTTGAATATCGTTTCTATTTATATGACGTTGAAAAAAAGAAAACATTACAAAAATATGCATTTTTTATAATTTCCAGACTATTCTAAAGCAACACATATTAGGACTCGCAGTGTTCAAGACCGGCATTACCTCTTACCGTCAATTTCCTTGATTCAGCCCCATCGAACTTAGGTGCAGGAAACACCCCATTGTCCTCAATCATGACCTACAAGAATAGTACCACAGATTAGACAAAAAAAGCAGCATTGGTCTTTTTTCATTTGCATTATCGGTCTTTTTGACTAATTTTGCACACAACACATTAAAACAAACCATGAACAATATATACCTAAAGAAACTTCCGCTACAGGGTTTTGCAACGACAAAGTCATCCCTGCAACAATTCGTGCAGCATGTGTACCAGATGCAGCACACTTCAATATTCTACTGCCTGAGTGGGGAAGCGCTCTTCACCATTGACGGGCACAAATTCCGTTTCACACAAGGACAGGTAATAATTTGCCCCACAGGATCGAATATACTGTTACTCGACATTACAAGTGACTTTTCGGCACGCCTGCTTGGACTATCTAAGCACATATGGCTTGCGGCACGCAGTTCCATGACACCTGAAGCCATGAACGCCATAGAACGACGCACTCACCAAGGGAGCAACAAGGAACTTGAACGGGAATTCATAGGTAACATATTCCGCCAGATAGACATAATGAACCTTGAGGCAGGCAGCGATGAGATGAACATGGAGTACTGCAGACAGAACGTCATTTTGGCTGTAAACTCTCTATTGCTATACATACAGCATATAAACAAGGACAATACAGCCCAGACAAAAGAACATGTAGGCGACAACAAGGACAAACTGTTCTATGAGTTCAGGATGCTGCTTACGGAGAAGTTCCGTGAGGACAGGTCGGTGCAGTTCTATGCAGACATGCTGAAAGTCTCGACAAGACATCTCAACTCGATATGCCAGCGTGCAAGCGGACAGAATGCAAAAGAAATTATAGATCATTATACGATAATAGAACTTCAGGTAGCGCTAATGTATACACACAAGAGTTTTCAGGAACTGGTAAGCGATTTCAAGTTTCCGGACCAAAGCTACCTGAACCGGTACTTTAAAAGACACACCGGTTACTCGTTGTCAGAGTTCAGGGCAAACGGAGTCATGGTAGACTGATACGATAATAGGCGCACCCGGGTGCGCCTATTATCGTGTCATATGGCAGAATGCCCACTATGCCTCGCCCTTGAACATGGGACCTGAAGCATATGCACGTTCGGGCAACTTTATCTCCCCGAACTGCGCCTCATACTTCATTAGGTTTTCCTGCAAGGCCATTGCAAGACGCTTCGCATGCTCTGGAGTCATAACTATACGTGACTTTACCTTTGCCTTGGCAACACCAGGCATCATACGCACAAAATCCATCACAAATTCCGAAGTGGAATGGGCTATCACCGCAAAATTGGAATATGTACCTTCGGCAATATCCTCACTCAATTCTATCTGCAACTGTGTATCTTTATTCATAATATATATATTAATGTCACCTTGCGCTGAAACTGACGAGATTTATTTCGAATATCAATGCCGAATACGCCGGTATATACCCACTCACGGAACTGCCGTATCCAAGTCTCGCAGGAATATACACTCTCCATGTATCACCCTCGACCATGTGCTGCACGGCAGTACTGAAACCTTGTACTGTTGTTCCCAGAACAAAAGAAACCGGAACATCGAATGAAGGTTCAAGTTCACCCTCATAACTACTGTCAAAGATATAACCCTCTGGATGCTTCTCGGTCGGTATCAAGGAGCCGCTGTAGTTTACCGATACCGTATCGGTGTAAGCAGGAGACTCCGTACCGTAACCACTCTGTAAAGAGTGGCAGTAGACATAATATTCGTTGCCCCAAAGCTTGCTTTCATCAAGGCCGGTAGAAAGAAACACTTTCCATTTACCGTCTGCATTGGCACGCGCGACAGCAGCTATGGAATCAATGAACTGGACATTACGCGCCTGCCAGTTGTCGTACTCACCTACTGCATCGTTCTCCTCACAGGAGGTAAATCCCAGAAGCGCGCCAAGCATGAAAACAAGCAATATCCTAAAATTTTTCATAACATCAACAAAGTTTCTTGAGCAGTGAAGTAATGCTTACGTTGTCCTGGATAATGTTGCGCAGGTCACTGATAGCAACACGGCGCTGCTCCATTGTATCGCGCTCGCGCAGGGTAACCATACCATCCTCCAATGTCTGGTGGTCAACTGTAACACAATAAGGGGTACCTATGGCATCCATACGGCGGTAACGCTTGCCGATAGAGTCCTTCTCCTCGTAATAACAGTTGAAGTTAAACTTGAGGTCATTCATTATCTCACGCGCCTTCTCGGGCAGGCCGTCCTTCTTCACAAGAGGAAGAACCGCAAGCTTCACAGGAGCAAGGGCTGCAGGCAGGCGGAGTACAACGCGTGTCTCGCCATTCTCGAGCTTCTCCTCACAATATGAAGCACACATTATGCTGAGGAACATACGGTCAACACCTATTGATGTCTCTATAACGTACGGTGTGTAACTCTCGTTAGTCTCGGGATCGAAGTACTTTATGTTTTTGCCCGAGAACTTCTCGTGCTGGCCAAGGTCGAAATTGGTACGTGAATGTATACCCTCAACCTCCTTGAAACCGAACGGCATGCGGAACTCTATATCGGTCGCAGCGTTGGCATAGTGGGCGAGTTTCTCATGATCGTGGTAACGATAGGCATCGTCGCCGAAACCCAAGGCCTTGTGCCATGCCAGACGTGTCTCCTTCCACTTGTTGAACCACTCGAGCTCGCTACCGGGACGTACGAAGAACTGCATCTCCATCTGCTCGAACTCGCGCATGCGGAATATGAACTGACGGGCAACGATTTCATTACGGAAAGCCTTTCCTATCTGCGCAATACCGAAGGGGACACGCATACGGCCGGTCTTTTGTACATTCAGAT
The DNA here is from genome assembly GCA_017547205.1 of Bacteroidaceae bacterium. Lineage (GTDB taxonomy): Bacteria > Bacteroidota > Bacteroidia > Bacteroidales > Bacteroidaceae > HGM04593. The sequence goes on from JAFYQH010000080.1 coordinate 9,169, forward strand.
AGTTCACGAAGATACCCTGTGCGGTCTCGGGACGAAGATAAATCTTCATAGCACCGTCTGCAGTAGAACCCATGTCGGTAGAGAACATGAGGTTGAACTGGCGTACCTCGGTCCAGTTACGTGTACCTGAAATGGGGCAAGCAATCTCCTCATCGATGATTATCTGACGGAGTTCGTCAAGGTCCATAGCGTTGAGGGCCTTTGCGAAACGCTCCTGCAGGGCATCGCGCTTAGCCTTCTCGGCAAGCACCTTTGGATTGGTATCCATGAAGAGCTCACGATCAAAAGAGTCACCGAAACGCTTGGCAGCCTTTGCGGCCTCTTTCTCCATCTTCTCCTCATATTTAGCTATCTGCTCCTCGATGAGCACATCGGCACGGTAACGCTTCTTCGAATCACGGTTGTCGATGAGAGGATCATTGAATGCGTCAACGTGACCCGAAGCCTTCCATATCGTTGGGTGCATGAAAATTGCCGAATCGATACCTACGATATTGTCGTTCAGCAGCACCATGCTCTGCCACCAGTAAGTCTTTATGTTGTTCTTCAGTTCCACACCCATCTGACCATAGTCATAGACTGCACCAAGACCGTCATATATGTCGCTTGAGGGGAACACGAAACCATACTCCTTGCAATGCGCAACTACTTTCTTGAAAACATCTTCTTGAGCCATTTTCTATAATATATTTTATTGATTTATACTTTTCGTGCAATATTAGGTACAAAGTTAAACTTTTTTTGTCTAAAAACCTTATCCATCAGGCACTATAATTACAAAATTACTTTAAAAGGAAGTGGCTCAGCAGCAATTTTAAGTAATAAAAGAATTTTGGGTTTGCAGGTGAAAGAGCCATGTATATATTTCGGCGTACAGAAAAATGCGATTAAACGAGCTAAAGCCAAGACTGCTTGTGTCATTACTGCAAGAGCAAGCAATTTCCAAGATATCAAAGGATTCAGTACTACAAGTCGATAACAACTTAAAAGTCATTCTACAAAAAAACAATCCTCATTAGAATAGTTCTAACAAGGATTGCTCATTCAAAAAGCTTTTTATAGCCATCTACTGCTATTGCTCCTTAAAGCCGCTTATTTTTATAGCCTGCAGAGAGATGCCATCTTCAAGATCCACCCACCCGACAGGTGCACCATTCGTGCATGTAGGCTCACAAAGGATATATTTCTCACCGTCCACAAATATACATTCACCCTTAACATCACCGGGGAAGTGTACGGCTGCGAGCAAATGCCCCGGCACATAGACTATTGCAACGTCCAGACCGAGAAGATCGGTTACCAGTTTGGTAAAAAGTATGCTACGGTCTTCGCAGTCGCAACAATCATAGAAGAGGCTCTCCTCGGAAAAGAATGCCCTGTCATATCCCCATATTTCGTTGTCATAACCGTATACAAGACCGGTCTGCACCAGACCCAGCAACCTGTTGGCAGCTTCAAGTTCATCGAGCCCCTTTATATGATTCTTCAGTACCGGATACAGCTGGGCGCGTACCCTCTCGCTCATGGGAGCTGTAGCACACATGGCCCACCGGGTGAGCAGATTGTTGCCTATCATGGATGCCGGATATGAGCTGTAGAAATCGAGCAGGTTTCTATTGACCGAGAGTGTCACATCCATACCGGCATGACGTTTAGATGATATCGTCCTGCCCTCCTCGGCGTTATCGTCGAACATTTGGCTCGTTGCAATTACTAGGGACAACGGAGACTCGCCCGGGAATGATGCCTGACATATGTGCATACGTGAGGGATGTTCATCGAGACAATAGTACACACACTCGTCTACCATATAATAAGACTTGTCATACACGATATGTTCGGTAGAATACAGCATGTAGAGCCTACCCCCACCTATGGCAAGCCTCATCCTGTATCCCGAACGCATATATACATATGCCATGAACAGTACCGAAGAACTTGAATGTCCACCATAGGCTTTATCTGCCATGGCCTCTAACATTTTTATATATGCCCAGTCACTGAGGGCAAGACGCTTTCTTATATCAAGACAATCAGTTATCACCGCGTCGAAATTGCGCGAAGCCATTTTCTCCAGGGCGTCGGCTATGGCATTCTCTTCAACTGTTGCCAATTCTACCCTTTGTGCGGCATCGAGCCTTACCCTCGCCTTTGTTCCGAAAAACACAAACTCAACATGGCAGTCGTGTTCAACCGGAGCCACATCTATAGGCTCCACGGGATTGGGTTGAGGAACCAAATCTATGGGCGGCAACAACTGTTCTATGGGCACGGGAGGTACGTCTGTCACATCTGGTACTACATCAGGAGCAACAACGGGCGGGACCGGATCTATCACAGGGGCCGGCACGGGTTCTTCATCCTCGAACAACTTCCAGGGATTACGTACAAAATCTATGTAGTCTTCCATTATCTCGTCCCTGAAACTGTCGAAATCCTCATGCATGGATTTACGAAATTCATCAAAACCTAAATTCTCCAAAGAGTCGGCCACATGCATGGACTTTCCAGGAACAACCATAAAAAGCAACAAAAGGATATACAGTAAACGTCTCACAGTATAAAAGTATTATCTAAAGATGTCGTTTAAACAATAGAAGATTTAATATATATGACAAAATTCAGCCCCGTATCATGCCTTTATGTAACTAAGAGGTTATATGGTTTTATCAGAGCTTGGAGTTGAGAACCTCATCAACAACCTTGTTCATCTCATCGCCTTCCTTCTCCATTTCAGCCAGCATCTTTCTCTTTATCCGAGCTGCAATTTCCTTCTTGTCGAAAGCAAGACGTACCTGTACCTCAAAGTTGCCGTTAGAAAGTCTGCGATATACCCTTATTACCGGAATAGCATTTGTGAGACACTGGTCTACAACACTCTTGGCTCTTTCATTGAACTTGTCCAGAGTCAATGCATTGATACCGGAAGACTGGTCGTTATCGATTTTAACCTGCATGGCGGCTGCGATCTCGCTCTTGAGGATTGCTGCGACCTCAACCATTGCATTTGTGCGCGATGCTGCATAACCGGCATTATATGTTCCTGATGTAGCGATTGCCGTATGCATTATATACCTTTTTGTAGGCGCACCGGCCTCGTCAACCATCAGTTCCTCACCATACATGAGGCTCTGTGTCAACTGCAGCTCTATACTTTTCTCGCCGGCAGGAACTACCCACCCTTCCTTGGCTAAACGCTTGGCCTCTTTCTTGGCCTCCTTGGTGGGTTTCGCGCTCAACATCTTCTTGTTTATCTTGTTCAACTCCATCTGCTGTTTTGCAAGCTCCTTGGCATCTTGCGCAAAGGAAACCGCTGCCACTGACATGGCAATCAATGATAAAAAGACAATCTTTCTCATAATAGTATTATTTGTGTTCATATTTCTTAATTAAAAGGGCTATTCAGCATCCCTTGCAAGTTTAAGCAAAATAGTGAAAATGTAACCCTATTCCTGTTATTTTGTAAAAAAATCAAGATAGTGCTCTGAGCAAGTTCTCGGCATCCTTCCTATGCGTGCAGAACTCATCTTCTTTGAGATAGCGCTTCAGTTCCTTGATTGCGGTCCTGTCACACTCGGCCATTACAAGCAAATATATATATGCCCATCTGAGCTCGGCATTGAGAAGTTTTTCACTCCTGTACTCGTATTGCAGTTCCTCGTCATTCTCAATGTCAAGTCTTGCAAGTTCCTTGAGTCTCGTGTCTGAGTCCTTCAGTTCGGCCTCGGCTATGTCAAGAGCCTCGTAGTACTTTCCGCTATCTATAAGCCTGTCCACCTCGTCAAGCTCGGGAACTGCAGCCCGAAACTCCAAGGTCGAAGGCTTTTGTATACCCAGCTCATCCATCACATTACTGCCGGAGAAAGGGTTAATAACTAATATAAGCGCCAGACAGGCAGCAATGGCAGCTACAGTAAAATATGTCAATCTGCGATTTTTCCTTGCAGAACGTTCCCATACTTCCATTCGTTCCATCTTTTCGCTTCTTGCACCCAGACGTGACACTATACGTTTGTCAACATCATTCAATTTCTTATTACTGCCATTCTCCGACATAGTATTATAATTTAAACATTACACAATCCGTACATTTCCATGACACGTTCTCTTAAAGTTGTCATGCATTTGTTCTTTGCACTCTTGAGACCATTCTTGCTGCAGTTCCTGTCGCCACGCAGTTCCATTATTTCATCTAGACTCTTATTCTTGTAGTAGAACAGCGTCAATATCTCGACACAGTTCGGTGGCATCGCAGCTATACACTCGTCCACAATTCTGTTCTTTAGTTCCTCGGCATCATCCTCGTCTGCCCCATAACCGAACGGCTCGCTGATTTTGTCGTAGAGTTCCTCGTAATATTCCTCATGCACATTCCTCACTATCTCGCGATACTCGCTCCTTGCGAATGCCATAAGAAATGTTGTAAGGCTGCATGTCATTGGTTCATATGAACCATCACGCTGTTGGCGGCTTATAAGCCCACCGACAATCTTTATACGCCGGTTCTCTATCTCGGTCCACAATTTAATGAAAGCCGACTGGAAAACTTCCTGTCTCTTGTCCTCGTCAAAGAACACCTCCTTGAAACATTTATTGAAATAACGCTGCGCCGACTCATAGAACCATTTCTCTACAGCACTGTTCCTGGCCTGCAAGCCGGTTATCACCTCAAAATCATCATAAGATTCATTGCGGCTCAGTATCCTTATCATCCCTTTTACCTGTTTAAGAATAAAAATTAGGAAAGTAACCCATCACTCTGTTATTTTTTTCACGCCGGTAACCATTGGTGTCTGCGGCAGAGGCCCTTTGTTGTTGTCCATAAATGTAGCCAAGGCCTTTTGAAGTTCCTCGTTGCCCTTGTCGAACACTCCACTCCCCATTGTATAAAGAGCATATGTGAGCTTGCCCACCCTTGGAGAGTTCATTTCCATATTAAGTTGGAAAGGCTTGCAGGCACTTATGGTAAGCCACTGCTCGGGCATGGGTTTTTCTACCGGGACATCATCATTGCCGAGCGGTATGCAGAACTTTGTGCCTATGCCACGCACCGGTGGTACATCTCCACACGTGGCATCGCCGCTATGACAGGCATCGACAACAACCACAAGCTCACCATTGTTACCGATTCTTTTCCTGATGGCTCCCAGGCACGCAGCAACCTCATCGTCGGAGAAATGCTTCTCACCCTTGTCGTTTGGGCCGTATACCATGTATGCATCGTATGGTACCCACGCTTCGTCCCACTGCGCATGCCTGCCGCTCCACTTGAACGATTCGTCACCGTTCACGTCTGTCATGAGCTGCCCATGGCCGGAATAGTGCACATGCACGGCATCGCCCCTCCGGCATCTTGCAGCAAGCGAGGCGAAAGCATCCACTATGGCAGCCTTGGTTGCCTGCTCATTCTTTAGCGTAACGATATCGGAATACCCCATTGCACCGAGCATCTCCACCACGTAGGTGATATCCTTGTCACCGTTTATCTTTGCCCACGAACGATCGAGCTGCTCGCCCAAACCAATTACAAGTGCATGCTTGCCTGGTTGCTGAGCTTGCACCGAGAATACGCATAAAAAAATAAGGAACGAGAAAACATATCTTTTCATATCGAATCGAGAATAAATAGTTGAATTGATTAATTGACTGTTTTGCAATAAATCGCAGAAAGAGGACATAAACATGACTGCTGCGACAAGAAATGTTTACTGGAGAATAAAAACAATGTAGGGAAAACAATTGCTATGGGTTATTCTTTAGGAATACCGGCCTGCTCAAACATTCATGAACTAGCACTATTTACATACGTACACCGCCGGATGAGACCTTACCGCAACCGATATTGCGCAGCAACATTATAATTAATTATACGGGGAGGGCGTTTTTTAACTTAAGCAAACAGGCCCTCCCCAACTTATACCTACTTTTTTGAAATTGAAATAAGTTTCTTCTTGACAACCATATCCTTGTCCTGTACACGCGCCTTGGAGAACCATGCTGTAAAATTCTCAAAATCCAAATGTTTCAGCACAGTACGTCCATCTTCGGACTCAAGCAAGGGCTTGGAAAATTCATTCTTCGAAAAAATTATATACAAAGTGTTCGTGTCGTGCTCGTCACTGCAGTACAGACGATACTCTTGAGTATGAAGGTGCAACACATCATCTTTTTTTGAAAAGAACGTATACGTGACATCCTCGTCCACAGGTATTGCCGATATGTGGTCATGCTTGTAAGGCAACAGGCATGAAACCTCATCGCTTGCATCATCGTAAAGGAATACTGCCACATACCCTTTAACAGGAGTACGGAACGCGAGATATATCTTATCGCCCGAAAGAAAATCGTCTTTCTCGAACCTTACATCAGTGCTATTGCATAACACTTTAACATCCAGTTCAATATTGGACTTCACTATCTCGCGTGCCTTGCCTTTGACAGAGCACTCTATAGCAATATCTTCACCACTAATGACATATCTGTACTGGGGGAGTCCGACAGTCTCAATCCACTCACCATTCACCAGCGTCATGCCTTCTTGATAAAAAGATTCACTTCTCTCGTTATGGACCAACAATGAACTTTGAGAGATTGATGTACCGAATTCATTTGCTATAGCCTCTACCTGCGCACGATGCATGGCTTCATTCCTGGCTTGCTGCAAGGTCATAGTCTCTGGTATGTAATAGAGATATGTCCCTTCTACTGTCCTTATTTTCTGTGCGGACAGCAGACTGCAGCAAGACAGTAGGAAAATCGTCAAGCAAAAGCGTATTCTCATATAGATGTGTAATTTCATGTGATAACGTCAGTCAATACCGGCATTACTTAGCGAAAGCATCTATGAATATAAATTCTACCTGTATTCGCCTATATTCACCACCCTTTTCCTTTGATACCTCTACATTATATTCATATTCTGTAGCCATATTAGAGATACCATTTACGTTGTTCTGGATATAATTCTTAACGCCTAATGCACGCAGGAATGCCAGCTGTTCATTCTTCTTGATGCCGTCCTTTCTTGTTACCGTAACATTTGTCAGTTCATTATCTTTGTAGACCGGTTCGCCAATGAACTCACCATAGCAACCATCATATGGTATTATTCTGTTCACAGGGATTGCATCAGCCATTCCGGAAATTTTTACTTTCAGTTTTTTACCCTTGTTTACGTATGATGCAAACTCTCCTTCAAATGCTTTCTTTACAATCGAAAGCATGGATGTGGCAGCACCCGAATCAGATGATTTGTACTCTCCCGGGCCAAAATCCTCGACCGAATATCCGTTCTCTACCTCATATGAGAAACCAATGACGTAGTTGTTGATTTTCTTTCCATCAGCATCATAGTCCGATACAACATCGGCCCTTACATTGATTTTCGTGTGATCCGATATTACATTTTCTTGCTTCGCATGGTTCACGATATTCTCCTTCAATGCCTGAAGCTTTATTTCTTCTATATTAGACTGTTGTATGAGTTCAAGAGGTACGAAACTGTCCGAAATCTTTAATCCTGTAGAGTGTCCGAGTGTATTGTCATATATATATGTCTTGCCTGTCTTTTTGTTGTAAACCTCGGCATATGTAAGCTCAAACTTGTCATTTGCCATAATACCATACTTGGCATTTCGGAATTCAAGGTCTGCTGCATCCATGAAATCGTTGACATCGGATGAAGGAACCGACAACAGAATCGATGGCATATTGCTGAAACCCACCTCCATCAAACTCGATTCCATATTATAACTGCCCAAATTGACACTTGACATTCCGACAAGATTGTTGGCCATGCTTGTTGAGATTTCCTGCTCAAAAAGGCTCATCTGGGCCAGACGGGTTGCCTCATTTACACGATTGCTGTACTCCTCGGCCGTTTCGCTCGGACCCATCTTAAGCCATTCGCTCATTCTATTTTGTAGCTCATCCTCAAGCATCTGAGTGTAATTGGGTTTGAGTTCTTTTACAAGTCTGTAATTTATCGCGCTGATAGTATTATAAATCATAAATGCCCTTTTGCTATGGTCGCTGGCATACATAACCTTAGATATTCCAGCACCTGGATTGTCGATGTTTATAATTTCATCAGGATCCTTCAGATTCAATATTTTTATAAGCGTATTATCGCATATTATGGATACATACTTGTTGTCGGGGTGAAACGCAAAATCCAAAGCCTTGCCAAATCCTTCATAGGTTTTTACGAGGTTGAATTGCTTGGTTTCATATGTCGAAAGCTTGCCGTCGGCTGTCAGTACAGCAAAAATCTTGCTGTCATCGGAGAAAGCAATTGCATTTATCATGGCATCAGAAGCAAGGGTTATACGTTTGTTCTTGGCCTCAAAGTTCCATACCCCCAGTTCGTATCCATTGGTGGCCGCTACGAAATAACCGTTCTTGCTGACCTCGATATCCTTAACCTTAAACTCGACACGAAGGCTGTCGTAGCAGGATATATCATTGGCATTGCAGTACCTCAGTCCATAATTATCAGCTATTATGAGAGTCTTGGCATTTGCAGTAAAGCACAATGTGCTAACATCGGGATTATTCTTCACACTATGGAGTCGTCTGTTGCTTTCCCACAAATCGTATAGACTGACAATCGTTTTGCCTTTCTTGGCAGAAAGCACGGCAAATGTTCTTCCCGATGGGTCTATCTTCACAGAAAGAATTGGCTCCTTGTAATCTAGGATAGAGTATCCGCGCAAATTATGTACAGAATTTGAATTACGCCAATATCCGACAAAAGAATAACAGTCAAAATCACGTATAGTATCATTCTGTGCATAAGACTTGATATATTTTGCACTACTTTCTTCCTGCTGTGCCATTGACTGATTACAGCACAATGCAGCGACGAGCACAACATACAATTTCAATTTATTCATAACTGTACTTTTTATTGTTTTACTTATAAATTATTTTTGAACATTCAAAACAAAGATGCCTGTATGAAAAAGGCTTCTTTTATCTAAGCCTGAGCATCTGCCAGTCATCACTGAACCCGGTGCCTGGAACCACTGTGGGTGTCTGCTTCTTGTGATTTTTAAGACGAGCCTGCAACTCTACATTATCGGTTATATATTTACCTAGTTCTGCAAGGGTCACGTCACCATTGCTTTCCTTCAGTTTCTTGAGCAGATAGTAGGTAAACATTCCATGGGACTTCTCGTCATAGGAAAGTGCAGTCTGGTCTCCCGTTGCTGCGCTGAATATTACCAGCTTGCCATTGACTTCACTTTCATCAACATCAATAGCTATGCTTCGTGCCGATATCAGCATTTCTCTGTCCTTGCGTGTTGCACCGCTGAAGCAGGCATCAAGGAATACCGTTGTGCAATCGGCACCTACAGAGCCCAATTCCCTATAGAGTTCACTGAGCGGATAGCACACACGCATCTGTTTACCGGTAGCATCGACAGGCAATATATAGGCATCCTTAGTTTCCTCATCGGGTACGCCATGCCCTGCATAATAGACTATAACATTGCAACTATCGCTATTTTCACGGACAATACGGGCTACCTCCTTGATATCCTCAATAGCATCGAGCATCTGACCGTATGTTACGTTAAAATGTGTGCTGATATTGCTCCTTGGGATACCAAGTACCTTGTTGCAGTATTCGGCAAATATCCTGCCGTCATTCTCAGCATTGGGAACATGAGCAACCTCGTTATATTTCTCGTTGGCAATAATGGTAACAAAAGTATTAACATTAGTAGGGTCGTTAACAGGTATATCAATGTCAACATCCGACATAACCGGCTTCGGAGCCTGCGCAATAACAGGCTGTGGCTTGACCGGTTTCTTTTCATGAACCGGTTTATGAACGAACTTTGCCCTGGCTACAGATTTGTCGAAATCCACGATCTCCATGCCACCATGGTCGACGATAGCCTTGTAGCCCGACTCCTTTATTCTCCCGTTCACACGAGCAAGATTGTCGTCATCACCCAAATAGGAGTAGGCATAGGCTATAGGATAGGCGTACTTTATATTCCAACCGTCTTTGAGCATGAGTTGATTGAACAGGCCGGCAGCCTCGGCAAAATATGAACCCGCAAGTTCATTCAGACGCTTTATCTCCTTTTTATCCTTCCTGCCATCCAGACTCTGGAGCTCCTGCAACTTATGAACACACACCACAGCCGCATTGTAGTTATTCTCGGCCAGATGACGGGAGAACTCCGGGATCTGTGGCTTGATTTCCTTCAGTCTGGCATATACGCCAATGGATTGTTCGTACATCCCTGCAAGCTCATAAAGTTGCCCCTGTACACTAAGCAAATTCTCGTCATTGGGCCTGAACTGAAGGGCTTTTGCAACATAACGTTGCAAAAGTGCATCGTCCTCCTCCGATTTTCCAATCGTTTTTTCAAGAATGTTTATAATCCTGGTAAGCATCTGCATATCATCGGGGAACAATGTGAGACCTTGCTCAAGCACATGCCTTGCATACTGTGAATCATCAATATTGTCATAACACATTGCCATATAATAATAAGCCTTTGCTTTATTCTCAATATCATCAGAGTTGATATAGACACTCAAATATTCTATTGCTTTCGCAAAATCCTTGCTGTTGCATGCTCCCATTGCAGCCAGCCATGAAAACTTGCCGTAATCCTCCTGCAGTAACGACTCGTCTCCACGCAAGGACTCATGGATAATAACATCAATATACGCTGCGGAGAATTCGCATGCCCTCTGTTTATTATTCCTTTCAAAATAAAAATAGACAGCATTCCTGACAAACGGCATAATCTTTACAAGGAGATTCTTCGACTCTACCCATTCATCACTACCCTTTGACGAAGCATCTAGCAGGGCATAACACTCCCCGTGGCACTGATACAGAACATTGTAGGCATTGACACCCTGCTCCCCCGATGACCATAGATTCACGAACTCATTATACTGAGCCCGCGCATCTTCGATAGACTGCGCACAAACACCGCCTACCATGGACAATAACGAAACAAAAAGCAATATTTTCAATTTCATTTCTTAAACATTGTATTATAACGTGAATCGGCCAGCGTGCAAAAGCCGCCTGACCAAACACCCGAATTCACCGGCAAATGCCAAACTTGCATTTTAATCAAAACAGCGGCATCCGAGCAAACACCTTCACACAGCCCCCGAAGGCAATTTAGCCGAAATCCATTCAAATCAGCATAACCTTATACATTCCGAAGCAAATGACAATTAGGGACACTCCACATAATGAAGTTCCGCAAAGCACCCAACCCGATGCTTGCCAAGAGCCCCACACAATGTATATTTTTCAAAAATTATGCAAATTTACCTATAAATCACCATTTTATCTACCTATAAAACGTTAAAGCATGTTAATACCGATAATTCCTCTACACCATTCTAAATGCTTACAATCAACGCGTCACCCCACCGGAAAGAAGAATAGCACACAAGCCATACTCCCGCGTCACTATATTAAAGCCCTACAAACACAAAAGTAACCCTTATCAACATCAATATTACATCACGACAACGATAATAGACCATAAATTTCTTTATTTCATCATTTTTCACTAATTTTGTAGTAGAGTGCAAAGGAACGAACCCTACTGCAGGGACTCGCAAGGCAAACATTGTGTACCACCTCAGCATATCATCATCTTTGTACCCCAACAGATTGGAGTAAACGAGCTTCTGTACAAGACAATAACCATTCACACATGGACAATAACGGATTTGACGAAAATATCGAAGAGATTAAAGATGCTGGAGAAGATCGCGCGCAGGACAACAGTCTACAAGGCGAGGAGAGCGGAGATTACCGCCACGACAGCAACGACCCCATAACACACAAGTTGACGGGCATGTACCAGAACTGGTTTCTGGACTATGCATCATATGTTATCCTCGAGCGCGCGGTACCGCACCTGTACGACGGTTTGAAACCCGTGCAACGTCGCATACTGCACGCCATGCGTGAGCTTGACGACGGACGCTACAACAAGGTGGCCAACATTGTGGGACACACCATGCAGTACCACCCCCACGGTGACGCATCGATAGCCGGCGCGCTGGTACAGATGGGACAAAAGGATTTCCTCATCGACTGCCAGGGCAACTGGGGTAACATTCTCACCGGCGACTCGGCTGCTGCACCGCGATACATCGAAGCGCGCCTGTCGCACTTTGCGCACGATGTTGTGTTCAACCCGAAGACTACCGAATGGAAACTGTCGTATGACGGCCGAAACAAGGAGCCCATAACACTGCCGGTAAAATTCCCGCTCCTTCTCGTGCATGGAGTGGAAGGTATTGCAGTGGGCCTATCGTCAAAGATTCTGCCGCACAATTTCAACGATGTGTGCGATGCGGCCATTGCTTACCTGAAAAAAGAGCCGTTCCAACTGTTGCCCGATTTCCAGACCGGCGGCAGCATGGACGTTTCACGATACCACGACGGCGACCGCACCGGACGTGTGCGCATACGTGCAAAGATATCGAAGTCGGACGACAACAAGACACTGACAATCACCGAAATACCATTCGGAAAGACCACACCGCTTGTCATCGAATCCATCCTGAAAGCCGTAGACAACGGCAAGATAAAGATACGCAAGGTCGACGACAACACATCGGACAAGGTGGAGATTCTGATACACCTGGCACCTGGCGTGTCGAGCGACAAGACCATCGATGCGCTGTACGCATTCACCGACTGCGAGATAAGCATCACCCCATGCTGTTGCGTCATCGACAACCACACCCCGGTATTCCTTACCGTGAGCGAGCTGTTGCGCCGTTCGGTCGACAGCACCAAGGAGCTGCTTCGTCTTGAACTGCAGATACGCAAGGGAGAGCTGCTCGAACAGCTTCACTTCGCATCGCTCGAGAGCATATTCATCGAGGAGCGCATATACAAAGACAAGGAGTTCGAGCAGGCACCCGACATGGACAGCGCACTCACCCACATAGACCACCGCCTCGAACCTTACAAGAAGGACTTCATACGCGAAATAACGCGCGACGACCTGTTGCGTCTCATGGAGATAAAGATGGCACGCATACTGCGATTCAACAAGGAGAAGGCCGAAGAACTCATTGCACGCCTAAAGAAGGAGATCGCCGAGATAGACAAGCAGCTGGCACAGATGACTGCAGTAACCATAAAGTGGTTCACCATGCTCAAGGAGAAGTATGGTGCACGCTACCCGCGACAGACCGAAATACGCAACTTCGACACCATTGTTGCTGCAAAGGTTGTGGAGGCAAACCAGAAGCTGTATATAAACCGCGCCGAAGGATTCATTGGCACATCACTCAAGAAGGACGAGTTCGTGACCAACTGTTCCGACATGGACGACATAATACTTTTCTACAAGGACGGAAAGTACAAGATTGTCAAGGTGAGCGAAAAGATTTTCGTGGGCAAGAACGTAATACACGTCGACGTGTTCAAGAAGAACGACAAGCGCACCATCTACAATGCCGTTTACCGCGACGGAAAGAACGGCATATACTACATAAAGCGCTTTGCAGCTACAGGAATGACACGCGACCGCGAGTATGACCTCACACAGGGTACACCCGGTTCAAAAGTCGCATATTTCACTTCGAACCCCAATGGAGAGGCCGAGATGATAAAAGTGCTGCTGAAACCCAACCCGCGACTTCGCAACGCAATAATAGAGAAGGACTTCAGTACCATTGCCATAAAGGGACGCCAGTCAATGGGCAACATACTCACAAAAAACGAGGTAATGCGCATAACGCTGAAGAAGCACGGCAGTTCCACACTTGGCGGCCGCAAGGTATGGTTCGACCGCGACATTCTGCGCATAAACTTCGACAACCATGGCGAGTACCTTGGTGAATTCCACAACGATGACAAGATACTTGCCATACGCAAGAACGGCGAGTTCTATCTGAGCCCCGTCGACCTGAACAACCACTACGAGGACGACCTTATGGTGATTGAAAAGTTCGACCCGGCAAAGGTGTGGAGCGCAGCACTCTACGATGCATCGCAGCAGGGATACCCGTACATAAAGAGGTTTACGCTGGAACAGAGCCCGCGTAGGCAGAACTGCCTGGGCGACAACAAGGACAACGGGCTCATCTGGTTCTCGGAGACACCGTTCCCGCGCATACAGGTAATGTTCGGCGGCAACGACAACTTCCGCGAACCGCTGGTTATAGAGGTCGAGGAGTTCATCGGAGTAAAGAGCTTCAAGGCAAAAGGCAAACGACTTACCACATTCGAGATTGACGAAATCATCGAACTTGAGCCGACAAAGTTCCCGCCACCTCCCGAAATCCCGGAAGTTCCCGAAGGTGAGAATGAGGAAGCCGACAATGACGAACCGGAGCAGCTTTCGCTATTCAACGAAGAACAATAATGAAGAACAGGATACTGACCATGCTTGCAGTATTTGCTGCAGCATTAAGCATTAAGGCGCAGATTGCCATAACGGACAGCATAAGACCAGAAAGGATTGTAGTGAAGAGTTCGCAATTCGGTATAAGCAGCCTCAACAACCTTGACACCTACCTTGCGGGGTACGATTTCAAGGGCGTGGGACTATACTACAGCCATGAGAACTTCCGTGATGCCAGAACCGGCAAATACCGTTGGAAATACCAGACACTGTTCAGCAGCACGCTCGGATATGCCGAACTGGGCAACAACACACAGCTTGCCGGGCTTGCAGCATACCAATGGAGCGGCTACCACCCGTTTACCGTAAACAGCAGGCTCAAGTTGCTTGCCGGTGCCCAGATACAGATAGAGGGAGGCGCACTGTACATACCGAACAACGGCAACAACCCAGTGTCGGTGAAGTTGCGTACGGCACTTGCGGCAACAGGTATGGCCATATACCATTTCCCGGTAAAAGGCAAAGATTGGGTAGCACGCTACCAGCTGGACATACCATTGGTAGGGGCCATGTTCGCACCCGAGTTCGGGCAGAGCTATTACGAAATCTTCAACGAAAAGCACACCGACGGTACGGTCGCCATCTCCAGCCCCATGAACTGCCCGTCATGGAAACACACCCTGTCGCTCGACATCCCCATACGCTACCGGAGACACAGCACCACGTTGCGTCTGTCGTATGTCGCCGACTTCTACCAAAGTGAAATAAACGACATACGTTGCCACATATACCGCCACGCCTTCACATTCGGTTTCGTAAAGACAATACTGAAGGTAAAAAATGAAAACAGGATAAAGGCATACTCACCTTATTAACGGCTGCAGACCATGAAAAGAATCATAATATTCCTTATACCGCTGCTGGCGCTCTCATCCTGTATAAAGGAGGATAGCTTCAACAACTCGCACGAAGGCAACTTCGAAGCCCTATGGAGCACAATCAACGAAAGATACTGCTTCTTCCCTCAAGCCGAAGAGAAGTTTGGGCTCAACTGGAATGCAGTCCACGACAAGTACAAGCCCATGGCCGAAGCATGCGAAAATGACGCGCAGCTGTTCGACGTACTCGGTGAAATGCTGAACGAACTGCGCGACGGACACGTGAACCTCTCGTCAATCTACGGCACAACACAGTACCGCGACTGGCATCAGGACCACCCTATGAACTTCAGCGATTCGATACAGCGCAACTACTTGGGCAACGACTACCGCACGACCAACGGCATAAAATACACCATGCTGCCCGACAGCATAGGATATGCATACATCGGCAGCTTTGCCGGAGGATTCAACAGCGACAACCTAACCATGATGCTCATGAACCTCAAGGAAACAAAGGCCCTGATACTTGACATAAGGAACAATGGTGGCGGCTTGCTCACAAGTGCCGAAAAACTCGCTGGCTCGTTCACAAAGGATAAGGTACACTGCGGATACATACAGCACAAGACAGGCAAGGGTCACCACGATTTCTCGTCACCCGAGGAGATATACCTTGAGCCCAACAAGGGAGCCATATGGCTGCGCCCGGTAGTCATACTTACCAACAGGAGCGTATACAGCTCGGCCAACCATTTTGTCATGCTAATGAAAGCACTCCCGCACGTGATGACCGTAGGCGACAGGACAGGTGGCGGCAGCGGACTTCCCTTCAACAGCATACTGCCCAACGGTTGGAATGTAAGATTCTCGGCATGCCCCATACTCGATGCCGACGGCAACCACACTGAATTCGGCATTGAACCCGACGTGCGCACCGACATTACAAGCGAAGACTGGAACAGCGGCCGCGACACAATGATAGAGAAAGCCAAGGAGCTCATTTTTGCCTACTACGACAAAAAATCGGGCGAAGAGACGGAATAATTCAAAAAAATACATTATCTTTGCATAGTCATTCCGGAATAGGAGTGACAACAAGTCGCGCGTGTGGCGAAATTGGTAGACGCGCCAGACTTAGGATCTGGTGTTTTGCGACGTGTAGGTTCGAGTCCTATCACGCGCACGATTGGACAAAAGAGGAATTTTCGAGAGAATTTTCCTCTTTTTTATTTTTGTAACTCACTGATAATCGAGCAATTATTGACAGTGCCTCATTCTCATCAAAGGTTCGATAATTGTCTTTATCCTTATCCCACAAAATTCCATTCGGAAAGAGCAGATTTTGCAGTTTTTGGCAAGTTTCAAGCGATGCATCACGCCACAAACTATCTAATTTACAACACATTGCAAGTATATCATCTACCTCACTATCAAGGTTCGATAAATTCTTTCTGCACTCTGCTAAACCTCGCTCTATGTTATCGAGTTTCTCTTGCAAATCCTTGTTGGTCATTTCGTAAATATCCTCATCAATTTCGCCCATTCCAAACCTTACCTTACATTTCTTCAACTTGCCAAGATATTCGCTCTTTTGCTTCTTGAGCAATGTTTCCATATTGCGTGCTTCATCATCATTGGCAACAATCATCTTTGAGATAATTTCCCTCAAAAGCGGTTTAAGACTCTCTGTGACATTAAAGAAACGCAATAGGCATTCATACCTCTCGTGCATCTTTTTCGCTGACACATTGGTTTTACACCCACTCTGATTGCATTTATAATAGTCGATGTTCTTCTTTTTGACTGTATATGCAGTAAACGGTGTTTTGTCTTTAGAACACAATATATGGCGTTTGAGAGGGAAACGAGGCGTTTCCTTTTTGTGTTTGTAAACACCCGTTCTTCCACTCAATATATCTTGCACACGCAAGAAATCCTCATAACTTACCAACTTGGGTTGATTACCATCTACCAACCTACCTTGCAACATTTTATGCTTTA
Organism: Bacteroidaceae bacterium; assembly: GCA_017547205.1. Taxonomy (GTDB): domain Bacteria; phylum Bacteroidota; class Bacteroidia; order Bacteroidales; family Bacteroidaceae; genus HGM04593. The sequence goes on from JAFYQH010000080.1 coordinate 26,414, forward strand.
TCTTACCTGCATAGAAAGGATTGGTAAGGATATGATGCAGTTTCTGCTTTCGCATAGTAAGTCCACAAGCAGAGAGTTTCTTCAATATCTCACAGTTGGCATACCCTTGCAGTTTCCACTTGAATGCCTTGCGTATCAAATGCCCTTTGTCGTTTACTGTAAAGTATGTACCCAACGACTTGCCGTGCTTGTCATACCCCAATGGTTTGGCGGCACCACAATAGACACCACTCTCAAGGCAATGCTTACGGCCAGACACAAATTTGTCGGTACGATTACCATTATCCCACTCTGCAAGTGCCAATTTCATTTTAATCATAAGCATACCCTCACGAGTTGATGTATCAATACCCGTAGATGCCTCTACAATGACTTTACCACGCTTCAACAGTTCATTTATAATCATTGATGCTTGCGCCTCGTTTCTGCTGAAACGGTCGGCAACAGAAACAAGAATATATTTTATACTCTTGTCCTTGTAAACCACATCGAACATCGCTTTAACCAATGCTCCAGGGGTCTTTGCACTCTCGTGAGTGCCACCAAAATACCCCTTTATATCATACCCATTCTGCCTTGCAAACAGTTCACACTTATTCTTTTGGTCACTCAACGAACCACCATTATCCTCTTGATATTTAGTCGATACCCTTGTCCAAATTACACAATTCTTCATACTATCATTTCTTTTTCTACAAAATTATTTATCCCAATCTCTGCCAATGCTGTCAAATATCCAATCAACACACTAGCCTCATCTGCTGTCACATTTAATTTATTAAAGTATTCTTCATATTCACTGTATTTAATCATTTATAAAACACAATTTTCCTTGCCACAACGCTCTGTGGCTTATTTTTTGGTGCTTTGTGGCATACCAACAACGAGTAAACGCTAGGGCGTAAAGCACCTGCTCGTTGCCATATAGATATTGCGAAAACAGACAGCACTCGCTGTGAAAGGAAATAAATTTCCTCTCGCTCGTTTGTAGTGTCTTTGCCTTTCGTTTGCAACAAACTACTTCTTTCAAGGGTTGCCACCTTGTCTTTTTACTATGTCTTTATTGATTGTAACTCACTGTTGGAATATTCTCTTTTGCGCTATGTTTCAGTGAGTTGTTTCGAAACATGGCAAACATATATTTTTTATTTTGAAAAAACAAATTTACGCTTGCAATTTGTTAATATTTCTTAATTTTCTTAATGTATTTACACTTGTTGAAGTAATTGCAGACACATTTCGAAGCGACAATCCTTTGCGCAAGAGTTGGATTTCCTTTGCATATTCTAGCCTCATCGCTTCATCACTTTTACGATAACCCTCTTTACGACCAACCTTGCCACCAATCGCTCTATAATGGTTGTAACCGCTCTCCATTCTGCTCCTGATGAGGCTACGCTCCATACTGTTGAACTGTGCAAGAATACCCATAACCAACTGTGCAATGGGATTTGGCTGTCCATTGGGCAATAGTGTTTCAAGTCCATTTTGGAGTATATACACGCTTATTTTCTTTGCTGTAAGATTTTCTATTACAGTAAGGAAATCTATTGCACGCCTTGACAAGCGACTGCACTCATAGATAAGCACCTTATCTACCTTGTTGCACTCAACGAATGAAAGCAACTCTGTAAGGGCTTGGCGTTCTGCCACAGTCTTTGCGCCACTAACCTTTTCACAGAACTCCATCACAACCTCGTATTCCATCTTTCGAGCATACTCACGCAGTTCTGCCAACTGTCTCTCATAATCTTGTCCTTGAGTGCTAACACGAGCGTATATAACAACCTTTGCCATAGTCCTTGTATCTGTTAAGTGGTTAAACATATCTGTTTGCTTTCAACACCACAAAGATAATTACCCTATTTTAATCCTGCTAATATTCTGGTAAAAATCCAGCATAAAAATATGAGTTTATTTCAAATTAGATAATATTTCCCTAAATTTGCACCAAATTTACGATATGGAAAGAACAATTTTACATTTACAAATTGAAGACAGACACGAATATTTTGGTTCTCCATCTTCATTATTTGACAAATATACAAGGGAGGAGATTGGTATAGGTCAAGCAGCCCTTAATAACTATTTCAGCAAACTAGGCGAGAATGATGAACCCATATATAAAAACAAAAAGTGCACCATTAGAAAAGGTGCACTCTATGTAAAACCCACCACTAGGGGACGTAAGAAGCAAGGGGAGTAGTATTATTCCATATCCTCTATTGCTCGTATATCTGTAAAATTCTCCCAAAGCGGAGCAGATTTATAAAGATCTATTGATTCCCTTGGAACATACAAAACTGCATCATCGGGAACTTCAATTTCGTAAGTTCTTCTACTTGTAGTACCTAGATAGGTGCTTTTAAAATAATAATGTTTATTATCTGAATCATAAAAGAGTTCTTCTGGACTACCATACTGCGTTTTATCAATAACAGGAGGTGTCATCGCCTTACATATAAGTTTTTCGCAAGGAATTGTATATAAATATCTTTTATAATTATAATTACTCGTTTCAATATCAACACTATTAGAAATTGTTATCTCAATTGGAATAAATTCAAGAGTTGAAGGATATATAATAGTTTCTAATGTATTAACCGTTTCCCAGTTGCTTGGATTATCACAAGAAGTAACACCTTCTGCATATTCTAGAACTTTCACATTAGGACAGAATTTCATATAGGTTACGCGACCTAAACTTTCATCATAAAAACCATAGCTCACTTCATTACGACTTATTTTCACCTTGTTTAAAAACAAACAATATGATAAATCTACACTTAAACTTTCATTAATACTTTCCTTTGGCAAAATAATTTCCTCCAAAGTTTTATTTACAACTACTTTGTTGTAGGGATTTAGCGCCAAAAGATTATCACAGAAAACAGCCTCACTTAAATCAAGAGTATGAAGACTATTCATAATCTGTATATGTCGCATATCATCTATGTTTATGCGCCCCTTAATTGTAAGCATTGTGGTGGTTCTTGTCTGCTCTGATGTAAGTATTTTAGAAAGAGTACCCGCAGTTTCAACAGTAACATTGAGAATTCCATCTTTCATCAATGGAATTCTGATAATTGTATTTGCATCATCATTCAATTCAAAACAAACATAACCATTCTCTACATACACCCTTTTAAACATTGAGTCTCCATCAGTGCCATCAATGCCATCTAATCCATTACTGCCAGTTGCTTTGCCTAACATATCCCATGAAGCACCATTGTCGTAGGATATATACCAATAGTTGTTTTCTATCTTAAATTGAGGAGTAATGCCGTCTTTACCATCTGCACCATCTATGGCAGATGCCCTAACTTTTTCTCCATTGATAAGTAACCACTCGCCATTTATTGTCCAATAATAAATGCCACCTACATCTTTCATGACACTTATGTTTGGAGTTACTCCATCTTTGCCATCAGCACCGTCTTTACCATTAGTTCCATCAACTCCATCTTTACCGTGATTAATTATAATTGATTTCCCTGATTTGAAAATCAACACATATCCATTCCCATCTTGCAATGGAGAAGCATTGACAATATTGTCATTCGTTTCCAATGCTGTTACAATTGTTTGTAGATTCACAATGTCAGCATTCATTTTATTGCAGACTTCTTCAAGATAGGCAATTCTATATTCGTGGTCATTTAATTTATCCCAAATGTCAGAATCGTCAAATTCACTACATGATGTGGCAAGACAAATCGCCATAAGTAGAACTGTGATTTTTTTCATAATATCCCTTTTAAAGTTATACAATCCCTTAAAATAAAAGGTGTGAACTATATATGTTTATCCTACATTCTGGTCTTCGCATTACCATTGACATAGATAAACAATAGCCCACACCAAAAGGTATATCGTATCCTCCCAAAGGGATATAGATATAACAACTGGCATGGTGCTATTGCCATCATCTTCATGTCAATATCAAAGTTGCGAAGTTTGAATGTAGAAGATAATTTCAATAACACCTCAATATGTTTGCTCTAAATAGTATAGAGCGACACAAATATACACTTTTTTTTATAAATAAATGGAAATACAATTTATATTTGCATATAATATATACAACAATGGCTTATTCATTCGAAAAAGAAAAAAAGAAAGTTGGTATTACATCACAGGATATGTTCTGTTTTCAATTTAGCAAAGCTGAGTACATATCTACAGAACTATATAAAACACATAACTCCAACAAAGATGATAATATCAAGAGTTATGTATTAAGGTATATCAAGAACACCCTCAATGTTTGCGAATCTATTAATTGCATTTATCAGAATACGAATGATTTTATCTCTGCGTCAACATTGTTAAGGTCTGTTATCGACAGAATTGCGATATTGTTTCATATCTACACAAACGATGATATGGAAACAACATTACTTAAACATTACTTATATCTTCTTGATGGAGTATTGTATCAAGGTCGCACGAGGATTGACTTGGATAAAATAGTTAACAGCACTTTGGATGATAAGGAATTTGATGAATTTAAAAAAAATTATGAGATTGAAAATGCGATATTAGAAGTTCAACGAAAAAACATATTTAAAAAAATCAACCAATTAAATATCATCAAAGCAGGTAATGTAAACAAAGACATAATAAATAAAGGCAATTGGAAATTTAAAAATATCAAAAATTGCAGTTCCTTTAGTTGGGGAGAGTTATATTCTGAATTAGGTATTCATGAAACATTCTCAAAAACAGCTTCATTTATTTCTGGTCATGTACACGGCTTAAGCATTAGCAATATTGACAACATTGATTTTAGTAAACATTTTATTACCCTTTTTGCTATCGCAAGTTCAGTGCTTACGAAATTAAATGAATTTATAACATTATTTTATAATGAGGACATACAAAAGAACAATATCGATTTCTGCAATTCCGATATTTCTAAAGTGTATGCCAACTTAACAAGTAATGAATACATAAAGAAAATCAATAATAAATATAGAAGAAATAAAATCATCTTTTAGATTAGACTAACACAAAAAGAATGTATCAAGGTTGTCTTTTTATTGATTACCTTGATACATTTTTAATTTGATACATTACTATAAATTTCATACATAGGTTTTATTGTAAGCCTCCGAAGAAATGCATATTGTAGCGTGTAACAATGCTTGCTACCTTTGCATAAAAACGGAATTTTATGATGACACGTGAAGAAATCCTTTCAATAGAGGAGTATTGTGCAGCACATAAGGTGTCGCACAGAAA
>JAFYQH010000017.1 GCA_017547205.1 Bacteroidaceae bacterium
AATCTTGAAGTTTTCAATGAAACCTGATGGCAAGATCAAACGGGCTAATTCCAGTAGTATTTTTTCGTCCTGCATAGTACTTATTTTAACTATGCGAAGATAATATTTTTATATCAGCCCCCCAACTTTTGCAGGTGAGCCAAAGTAAGGAGTGAGAAGTGTTTCAGATGCAAAAAAGGAGTTCCATGTACACCGGAACTCCCCTACATCCTTTTTATAGTGCAGATATAGCGACTAAGCCTATACGGGCACTGTCAGGAATGAATATTCCTTTATTTCAATTGCATCAAATCATAATACATAGGAACTGCAAATTCACAATCCTCTATGTTGTTTACTAAAAATTTGAAGCCGTTTTTCTCATAAAATGGTAATGCTTCTTTGTAGGCATCAACAGTAAGAAAGCGACAAGCAGAAACTGATTTGTCATTTACAAGTATCTGTTTTACAGCAGAAATCAGGCCTGTTCCAAGTTGCTGACCTCGATATTCAAGTGAAACCGCAAGACGGCCAATCTTAACAGCCGGATAGCTTCCCATATGCTTATCGTGTGGAAACTTTCCCTTAACCTTACGCCAAAGATTCTTATCTATTGTCGTATGTGAAATCTTATCATTAAGCAAACTGAAATACGCTATGACCTTACCGCTGTCTTCCACTAAAACATAAGTTTTAGCAAGCATCTGCCTTTGATAGTTTGTCGCATCTTCAATAAAAAAGCCGTTCAAATCGGTATCTCCACAATCGAACGGCTCTTTTGTACTAATTTCATCTAATGTTACTAAATGCATAGCATTATTATCACATATTGAAAGTCGCAATCTTTTTCAGCATATCATACGCCTTACGAACACGATCTTTCTCTTCGTTTGAAGCCGATTTGACGTTTTCCATTTCTTTGAGAAAACGAACGGCATCTTCTCCGTACAAAACGGGTGTTTCTCCAATTGGTCTTGCCATAATTTTCTCTATTTGGTTAATACAATGCAAAAATAGTAAGTTTACACAATAAAACAAAACCATTTCAACTATTTCTGTCTTCTTCAGTATTAAATAGTGTTTTTTGATATTCATTCCAGATTTCTTCCGCCAAATATTTATCGCTACGGCAATGTAAGTCTGCAATCCTCTCCTCAATCATATTGGCTGTTTCTGAATTATACATTAGAAGAATGGTATAGTTTCATATTTATAAAACTCCTTTCTCCCTCATATAGTCTGTTAAATCTTCCATTAAATAACGAGAACTGAATGTGTGAAGCACATCATATGATGGGACAATGTATCCATATAAGATACCTGATTTTTTCAGGCGACTATATATTTCCTTTTGTGGTAGCTTAAGCATCATGGAAAGTTTGCTTATGCAAAAGGTCACAAATTCAAGTGTCTTTTTATCCATAATATCTTACTATTTTACTTATAAACAAGTATTCATCCCACTTTTATGGCATAATGTACTGCGAAAATACTAAGAATCTACGAGAATAAAGAATACTTTGTTGGTTTCGTGTAAAAAAAGACTTTGGCTTCTGCACCTTTTGCAATATACAGCGTATCAAACGCATCGGTGCCGTCGGTGCGGTGTTCTCTATGTATAATACATAGTTTATAAACTTTTCGACAAAATACCAAAAAACATGTGCAGACTCAACCGGCTAGTCACATTCAGCAGTAATCTTTAGGCTATTTGCTGAAAAATAAATATTTTTGTATGATAAAAATTAAATAGTTGTCGAAAAATGAATAAGTTAGCAAAATGGCTCATGGGTAGCCTTATACTCTGTGCTATCTGCATAATAGGTTGCAGTAACATGAATGATGCAGATAGCGAAGTGCAAAGCATTGAATTGCTGCGCACCGGCCAAAGTTGGAATGAGGTGGATTTGCCGGACTATCCACAAGGAAAACCAGAATTAGTGGCGGTAAAATACATCATTCCACCAGGCAAAAAGTTGGGATGGCATCATCATGTGGCCATGAACCATGGTGTATTGGTACAGGGTGAACTGACCATCAATTCACAGGACGGAAAGACCAAGGTGTTGCATGCCGGTGAGGTTGTGGTAGAAATGGTCGATGCTATCCATCATGGCGAGAACAATGGCACAGAACCTGTTGTACTTTACATGTTCTACTTGTCGCAAAAGGATATGACTTTGACTGTTCAGCATCCCGAAATTCCTTTGGAATAATTATTACAACAAGTTAAAATCGGATAGACAGAACCATATACTAAAGAAGGGTGCCCCGCAACGTGTGGGGCATCCTTCTTTTTTGTAGCTAAACAATGTTTCAAGCGAACGATATAATCACTAAACTCCATAATGTGCTGTACCGCCCAATTCCTCTTCGATGCGTATCAATTGATTATACTTGGCAGTGCGGTCGCTGCGGCTCATTGAACCGGTCTTTATCTGTCCGGCATTTAAAGCCACGGCAATATCAGCAATTGTTGTATCTTCAGTTTCACCGGAACGGTGGCTGATTATGGTTGTATAGCCATTACGACGTGCCATTTCGATAGTATCGAGTGTTTCGGTGAGTGTTCCTATCTGGTTAACCTTTACCAGCACGCTATTAGCGCAATTCAGTTCAATACCTTTGCCAAGGTATTTGACATTGGTTACAAAAAGGTCGTCACCCACAAGCTGGCAACGGTTGCCGATGCGCTCGGTGAGCATAGCCCATCCTTCCCAGTCATTCTCGCCCATGCCATCTTCAATTGAGTCAATCGGATATTTTTCGATGAGACGTTCAAGATAATCGACCTGCTCACGGGATGTAAGCTTATGCCCCTTAGGACCTTCAAAAAGCGTATAGTCATACACTCCGTTGCGATGGTATTCTGATGCCGCACAATCAAGAGCTAATGTAATGTCAGTTCCGGGAGTATAACCTGCTGTCTTAATCGCTTGAACCAATATATCCAGTGCCTCTTCCGTGTCATTGAGTGCCGGAGCAAAACCACCCTCATCGCCTACACCGGTGCTATACCCTCTTTTCTTAAGCACACTCTTTAATGCACCGAAGACCTCTGCACCCATCTGCACGGCTTGACGTATGCTACCCGCACCTATCGGGCGTATCATAAACTCCTGAAATGCAATAGGAGCATCAGAATGACGTCCTCCGTTGAGCAGGTTCATCATGGGAACAGGTAGAACGTGGGCATTGACGCCACCGATATAACGATACAGCGGCATGCCGCATGCCTTGGCTGCTGCTTTTGCAATAGCCAGTGACACGCCCAATATGGCATTGGCACCAAGATTGCATTTGGTTGGCGTACCATCAAGTTCAAGCATCATGCAGTCCAATCCTCGTTGGTCATACACACTGCATCCGCGCAAAGCCGGCGCTATGCGTTCGTTGATATTTGTCACAGCTTTTGACACACCCTTGCCATTATAGCGATGTTCATCTTCATCACGCAACTCCAGTGCCTCATTTTCACCGGTAGATGCCCCCGATGGAACAGAAGCACGCCCCATAACACCATTTTCCAGTATAACTTCAGCTTCTATTGTGGGATTTCCACGCGAATCCAAGATTTCTCTACCTCTAATCTCTGATATCTTCATAAATTATCTGATTTTACTATAAATGCTAAATATTATATAAACGTCAGGAATGAAAGTTTGTTGTCTTGTCACTATAATTTGTCATCAGAACAGCCTTTTTCTGTTGATGAGCATATACAGTACAACCAAAAGGAATGTTGCGGCTTCGGTGAGTGGCATTGCGAGCCATATGCCCCTGATGCCCATCAATTCGGGAAGCAACACGAAGCACGGCACCATGAACAGCACGCCCCTCAACAGGGCGAACATCATTGCCGGCGCTACCCTTTCTATGCTCTGCAGGAAACCTATAGCAACAAGGTTCAGGACAAAGAACACAAAACCCATGGCAAAATAAGGAAAGCCGTTTATGGCTATTATCGCTGCAGGATCGGCAGTGCCAATGAACATATTTACGAGTTCTTGTGCAAACATGGTAAATGCCACAACCGACAGCAGTGCGCCCACTACTGCCGTACGGCACGATATCGCCAGTGTCGCGTTCACTCTTGCAGCATGGCCTGCACCGTAGTTATAGCTTACTATGGGTTGCGCCGACTCGGCAACTGCATTGCCGAACATGAACATGAACGGCAGATAATAGCACGCCACGCCAAATGCGCCCACTCCGTCATTGCCGGCATGCTCCATAAAGGCCCTGTTGCCCACGAACATCAGCATCGCCATTGTGACATCTCCGAGCATGGCCGGGAAACCCACCTTGCACTGGTAACCGATGTTACGCAGCGACAGCGCAATGCTCTTGGCCGTGGCTTTCAGACGGTACAGTTTAAGTTCCTTTGCGAATGAACCCATGTAAATGAATGCAAGCACTCCGCCCACAATAGAGCTCAGGGACGATGCTATTGCAGCACCTTTTATGCCCATGTCAAGAGGGAATATGAAAATCCAGTCGAGCAGCATATTCATCATTGCAGGCACCACGTTGCACCACATGGCATATTTGGGGGAACCGTCGAGCCGTATGGCAAAAAGTCCTATCATTGCACACACCATGAACGGGGCCGACGGCAACAGATAAACCATATACTCGATTACCGGTTGCAGCAGCGACGGCGAAGCTCCCAACAACAAGGATATACGTTCGGGCATTGCATAGATGACAGCCATTGCAACTGCAACTATGGCCATCGAGAACCACACGGCCTGTGTAATATTTATGCGCGCAGCCTTAACATTCTTCTGAGACATATGTATGGCGGCTACGACAGACGCACCCATGCCCATCATGAGCGCAAAACCACCGAACACGAGAAATATCGGGTAACAGATGTTTATTGCGGCTATTCCGTGGCTGCCAACGCCCTGCCCCACGAACACACCGTCGGCAACGGTTATGAGCGACCAGCTCGCCATGCCGAGCAATGTGGGGATAAAGATTTGCTTGAACAGCTTTGAAATCTTTACCGTGCCGAAGTCTATGTCGTCCCTTCCTGCCATTCCTGTTATCTTGTCATCTGGTAAGCATCGCGCGGGTCACCGTTGGCAAGGTATATAACACCGCAACGGGTGAAACCGTATCTCTTTAATATGTGATGCATTATTATGTTGTCGCGGTGCGTGTCAATGCGTATTGTTCCGGTGCGTGCAAAAGCCCAGTCAAGCAACCTACGCGCATATCCCTTGCCGGGAGCGGCTACAGCTATGCGGTGAATTACATAATAAGGATTGTCATTAAGCCAATTGCCGTCTTCAATTACAGAGTATGTAGGGTCCGGGCCCGGAATGAACGCCATCGTTGCTTCAATCTCCCCGTCGGCGGCCTTTGATGCTACATAGCAGACACCTCTCTCAATGTCGCAGCGGACTACATCTTCCGAAGGGTATCCGCCACCCCACTGGTGCATATTGCCGCTTACACGCATAATCCCCTTTGCATGCTCAAAGAGCTGCATAAGTTCGGGAATATCGCTGTATGTTGCTTTGCGTATGTACATCTATATTTTTATAAATTATTGACAAAAATATGTATTCCAGCAATAACATCAAAATAGTAACTATTGTTCTGCAAAATTTATTTATCGTTAAACGATGCTAATTTTATCGTTTTTCTTTCTATTTTTATTGTTTTTCGATAAAACAGATGTATATTTGCCGCAGATATTCATTAACCTTTAAAGAAAACTGATTATGAAAACAGGTAATTACAGGACGTTGGCAGTTGCAACTGCTTTTGCATCGTTGTTATGCTTGGTAAGTTTTGCTTGGGTTCTGGCCCAGAGTTATTTCATCTGCAGTGGCAGTGGCGAGGGGTGCATTGTGTGGTGCGACGAACTTCTCCCGTTACAGATTTGCGTGTTCACAGGACGCTTGCTCTTCAAAAGTGCGTTCTATCTGTTGCTGATTGTTTTCCTCGTAAAGCAGCTTGTGGCTATAAAGAACGGCTCTCTTTTCCCGGGCGCGAATGTGGGAATAATGTATGCGACTGCAGTCTGTTTCCTCATTGGCGAGACTTGCTACGACAACTTTTCAACAGCACTTATTCTGGAGACGCCAAGGTGCGGGGCATTCGTTGTTAATGGTGACACGCTCATTTATGCAACCATGCTGCTTGCGTTTGCGCTCATATACAAAGTAGCCGTAAAAGTGAGTGAAGAGAACAATCTGACAATTTAAAACAAGTACCATGTCCATTATAGTTAATGTTGATGTAATGCTTGCGAAGCGCAAGATGACTCAGGGCGAGCTCGCCGAAAAGATTGGAATAACACAGGCTAATCTTTCAATACTAAAGACTGGAAAGGCAAAGGCAGTAAGGTTCAGTACTCTTGATGCTATATGCAAGGCTCTTGACTGCCAGCCTGGCGACATACTGGAATATCAGGAGTGAAAACATGGTATACCGCTGTTGGATTAAACATTTTTTCAGAACAATGAGAATATCTTTGTCAACAATTTTGTTTCTGCTTGCAATGCATGTTGCTGCACAGGAGAATCTACTGCACAGTGGCAAGCTCATCGGCAACGGAGGGGCACCGGTCGAGTATGCGACAATAGGCGTGCCGGGTTGCGGAAAGGGCACCCTCTCGGGCATTGATGGCCGCTTCTCGTTACTATTGCCTAGTGGTTGTCGCGACACGGTGGTAATAAGCCATGTGTCGTATAAGGAGTTGAAGATTCCTGCAGACAGGCTCCGTGCAACAGCATCGCCCATAACCATGCAGCCAAAGGAACTTGACGAACTTATTGTGTACGATGGTAAGAAGAAAAAGACCCGGCTTGCCGGCAAAGGAGCCCGTATTCCTGGCGCTGTGGCAACGTTTACAACAGAAAGCTTGGGGCATGAGATAGGAACGGTAGTTGAGGTGAAAAGAGTGTTCGAGGTGCATGAGTTTGCATTCAACGTGCACTCGAGCAATATGGGTAGTGCGAGGGTAAGCATGAACATTTACAAGACCGATGAGACAGGAATGGCCTTTACTAATGAACTGCATGCTCCGGTATATGTCGATATTCCTGCAAGTGAAGGAAAACAGGTGATTATAGTTGTGCCCGAGAAGCTCTTGCTAATTGAGCCAGGAATATATTTTGTTTCGCTGATGCTTGTAGATTGTGCTTGTTCGGTCGATGTTGCTAATGCGGCAATACACTTCCCTTTATACATGAAAAAATCCTACATGCGCAAAGGAATCGGTTGTGGGCTTGAGAAGGTTCCAGTAAACATGGGGCTTGAGGTGAGAGGGATTGAGTACAGATAAATAAAAGTATATGTATTTACCTTTGCCAGTCTCTATTACACCCTGTGTATGCAAAAAATAGCAGTGCGTCTGATGGAGTTTCGCCCGTTTATCACTATCTTCGCAAAAATGAAACAACGGCATGACTAATCAATTTGTTTTATAATGAAAAGAATCTTTTATTCAATTTTTACACTATCGATTATGCTGACACAGTTTGCATGTACATCGAACAAGCAGGAGGAGACCAACAGCATCCTCAAGGAGAGCAGCGCGCCATTCGGTGCGCCCGAGTTTGACAAGTTCAGGATAGAGGACTACAAGGAGGCCTTCGACCGTGGCTTTGCCGAGAAGCGCGCCGAGGTAAAGGCGATTCTCGAGAATAGCGAGGCTCCTACTTTCGCCAACACCATCGATGCACTCGAGTTGAGCGGAAAGACACTCGACAAGGTAAGTGCGATATTCTTCAACCTCAACGAGAGCGAGAACACACCGCAGATGACCGAGATAGAGGAATATGTGGTACCCAAGATGACTGAGCTGAGCGGTTACATATTTATGAACGATACCCTGTTCAACCGCATACGTGCCATCTACGATGCGAAGGAGACACTTGGGCTCAATGAGGAGCAGAGCATCGTCCTAGAGAACTACTATCAGGGCTTTGTGCGCGGAGGCGCATTGCTCAATGCCGAAGACAAGGCCACACTGCTCGACATCGACACAAAGCTGGGGCTTGCACAGGTGAAGTTCAACAGCAACCTGCTTGCCGACAACAAGGCTTTCAAGCTTGAGATAACCGACAAAGCCGACCTCGCAGGTCTGCCGCAGAGCATCATCGACGCCGCAGCGAGCGAGGACGGGAAGAGCTGGGTGTTCACCCTCGACAAACCGAGCTGCATACCTTTCCTGCAGTATGCCGACAACCGTGCACTGCGCGAGAAGATATACAAGGCATACTATGGTCGTGGCGACAACAATAACGACAACGACAACAAGGCTATCATCAAGGAGATTCTGCAGTTGCGCCAGCAGAAGGCAAAGCTTCTTGGTTTCGAGAGTTTCGCACACTTTGTGCTTGACGAGAAGATGGCAAAGACTCCCGAGGCTGCACTGGAGCTCATGAACAAGATCTGGGAGCCTGCGGTGAAGCGCGCTGCCGAGGAGAAGGCCGAGCTTCAGAAGGTTGCCGACCGCGAGGGTGCCGGCATAAAGATTGAAGGCTGGGACTGGTTCTACTATACCGAGAAGCTGCGCAAGGAGAAATATGCGCTGAACGATGAAGTAATAACACCGTACTTCAAGCTCGAGAATGTGCTTCAGGGTGCATTCGACTGCGCTACAAAACTCTATGGAGTGAAGTTCGTGAAGCGTGACGACATTCCTGTATATCATCCCGAGGTTGCGACATACGAAGTGCTCGATGCCGACGGCAATCACTTGAGCATATTCTACACAGACTTCTTCCCACGCGACACAAAGCGTCAGGGTGCATGGATGACGAACTTCGTGAACCAGCGCAACATCGGTGGCGAGAACGTGCGCCCGATGGTTGTGAATGTCTGCAACTTTACATCACCGCAGGGCGATGTGCCAGCACTCCTCAATATTGACGAGACACGCACGCTGTTCCATGAGTTCGGCCATGCACTGCACGGCATGCTCACACAGACACACTACCCCAGTGTCAGCGGCACCAATGTAAAGCACGACTTCGTTGAGCTCTTCTCACAGGTAAACGAGAAGTGGTCTGTTCACCCCGATGTGATGCCGACCTTCGCAAAGCACTACAAGACAGGTGAGGCTATCCCCGACTCGCTCATTGAGAAGATGCAGAAAAGCTCGCACTTCAACTCCGGTTTCGAGACGACCGAACTTGTTGCGGCTGCTTTGCTCGACATGAAGATGCACCTCATTGAGGATTACAGCAACTTCGACTGCAACGAGTATGAAAAGGTTCTCCGCAAGGAACTCGGCTTCATTCCGGAGATCGAGTACCGCTACCGCAGTACAAACTTCGCGCACGTGTTCGGCGGCGGTTATGCTGTAGGTTACTACGCATACCTGTGGGCCGAGGTTCTCGACTGCGATGCTTTCGAACTGTTCAAGGAGAAGGGCGTGTTTGACCCGGCTACTGCAGCAGCTTTCAAGAACCTTATAGAAATGGGCGGCAGCAAGGACCCGATGCGTGAATACCGCAAGTTCCGTGGCGCAGACCCCAACCCTGCGGCACTTCTCCGTGCACGCGGCCTTATTTGATATTAACCACATGCGACAAGGAGAGAGGTTTGTGACCAATCTCCTTGTCTTTTTAATAGAGACAAGTATAATGGAAGAGAGAATAGAAAAAGCCGTAGCACTATTCAAAGAGGGCTACAACTGCAGCCAGTCGGTAGTGGCAGCATTTGCCGACATGTACGGTTTTACACAGGAACAGGCTCTTAAGATGGCAGCTTCGTTCGGTGGAGGTATAGGACGTATGCGCCAGACATGCGGTGCGGCGTGCGGGCTGTTCATGCTTGCAGGTCTTGAGACCGGTTGCACCGACGGCAAAGACAAGGATGGCAAGGAGGCGAACTACAGGGTTGTGCAAGAGCTTGCCGAGGAGTTCAAGAAACGCAACGGCTCTTTGATATGTGCCGAGCTGCTGGGTCTTGCGAAGACAGCCCCTACCCCGGCTACTCCTGAGGCACGCACTGCCGAGTATTACAAGAAACGACCCTGCGTGAAGATGGTAGAGGAAGCTGCACGAATATTCGCCGAATATCTACAAGAGAAAAGGTAAATGTTACTTATAATTTGTTCTGAACCGGAAGCGTTTGTTTCCGGTTCTTTTTTTAAGCGAATTTGTATACAGTTTTTCTACAGAAATAAATACTGTAAGCAAAAATGCTGAAAATCACCTACTTTTTATTTGCTATGTGAATTTTTTATTGTAATTTTGCACCCAAATTCAAGATAAAGGTTGACTTTTGGCATATGAACAGCCATGACGGCATCCCGAATACCAATGAATTTATATTTACGTTGAATTAAAATATTAAGAACTATGATTGAGAATGCTGGTGCATTTGCAGGCCGTATTTGGGCTGCTTTGAACGAGACAGAGGGTCTTACTCTCAAGGAGATCAAGACTAAGGCGAAACTGAAAGAGAAGGAACTGTACCTCGGTTTGGGTTGGTTGCTTCGCGAGGACAAAATCTTTACTTGCGTTGCAGGTGAGGAGGAGATTTTCGCTCTCAAGTAATTGAAACAACAATTCAATTCAATAGAAGGCTTGGCATTTTCATGCCAAGCCTTTCTGTTTGTATAAATCCCGTCCTTTGGGTTCACCTGTAAAAATCGCAAAGCCGTTGGTGAGAGAGAATGTCTACTTGATAAAAAAATGATTTGTTATCTGCGATTAGCCCCATTGCCATCATGGATTCCCTGGCAATAGAAAAGCCTCTTACATGAAAGGAGTCACCAACGATGCTACCCAACCGGTGAAACGTTTCCACCAGGAACGACGCTTGTAATTATCCTTTGTCATAAGGTAGCTTTTCTTCTTGTCAAGTTCTATGCAACGGTTAAGTTCGTCTGTATCTTCTTTGCCAAAAACAAACAGGTTTGTTTCGTAATCGTACCTCATGCTGCGACTGTTGAGATTTGCCGAGCCTATCGTGCAGAACTTGCCATCGATACTCATCACCTTGGAGTGGTTGAAACCTTCGGTGTATACATATACGTCAGCTCCTTTCTTCATCAATTTATAACCAGCACGCCACGTTCCTTCGGGGGTCATCGGTATGTCACCCTTCTCCGATATCACTATTGATACCTTGACACCATCCTTCAGGGCTTTCTTCAAAGCCTTTCTGATTGAAGAAGTAGGCATGAAGTAAGGATTTATGAGTACAATGCTGTCCTTTGCAGCATTTATGGCATTGACATAGGCATGCCTGATACTTTCGGGTGTCCTGCCCGGCCAACGGTCAACAACTGCAATGTCAGCACTGCCGGCAGCCTTGTGCTCGGGGTAATACTCCTTGCCTACGATAATCTCGCCAGTTTCGCCATACCACATGTCGAGGAAAATCTTCTGCAACTCATTTACGGCAGCACCTTCGACCCTCGAGTGCATGTCACGCCATTCACCTATACCCTTGAGCCCCTGCAGATAGTAATCGGCAACGTTTATTCCACCTGTATACCCTATACAGCCGTCGATTACCACAATCTTGCGGTGGTCACGTGAAAGGACATTGTTAATCCATGGGAATTTTATAGGATCGAACTTTACAACACTTATACCCTTGGCACGTATCGCCTCGATATGCTTTTTTTTCAATGGACGGTCGTTCGACATGTTACCGAACGCATCAAACATGGCACGCACCTCCACTCCCTCCTTGGCCTTCTGCTCAAGAAGAGAAATGAACACCTCGTTTATGGAATCGTTGCGGAAATTGAAATATTCAAGATGAATATGATGCTTTGCCCTGCGCACATCCTCAAAGAGCGCCTCGAACTTGGCATGTGCACCATTGAGAATCTTCAGTCCGTTATTGTGGGTTATAGGAATATTTTCGCTCCTGAGATATGAAGCGAAGGCCGAGTCAGAACTTGCATGATTGGCACGTTCGATTGCCACGAAACTGCTGCACGAAGCAAGCAGTGACGTTGCCAACAGAGAGAGGACGATCAAGTTGTAATTTTTCATTTGCATTTGTGCTCGGTTCACCATGCAAAGTTATAAAAAAACCAACAAACAGTAAAACTATGCAGTAAATGTCTTCTAAATGATTGCAGAAACCAGTACAGACAAAATGAAAAGGGCCATGCACTCCTTAAGTTCCTTTATCTGTGCCAAAAGTTTTTCAATCTTCCTTAACGTCCTTATGTGAATCCTGATACCTATTATGCAGCCGGTAACAAGTCCAACAAATGATCCTGACATGAATGGTATTGCAATCTCCTTGTCGGTAAAAGAATAAAGACATTCGTAAATAAGCCCTGTTCCCCATAGCATAATCATTGGCAATGCAATCCATAGCCATTGTGAGTACCTTTTCTTTAGCCTGACCAGGTCGAATGTTGCACTGACGAGGTCGGAATCGTATCCTTTAGCCACAATCAAGTTCCTGTGCTGCATATATGTCGCACATACACAAAAGAGAATCATCAGCGCAGTGAATGCAATGAAAGCTTTAGAAAACCCACATTGCAGGAATGAGGCCGTGCATAGCACAAGAGCAACAATGCCAATGATGCACATTTTTACAGCATGCATGTTGAGTGAACTTATTCCGCCTTTGATAGCATTGCGCAAGTGCCGTTCATTGACAATGCGTTGCCCGTCGAGTATTTTCTTCAGCAATGCCATCTGCGATTTCATTCCGTCGAGTTCGTGCAAAACATCAATATCATTATTCATGACAGCACAAATTATTCGTTAGACATTTTCTTCAGTTGTTCACGTATCCGCACCAGTCTTACCGACACATTCTTGGCGCTTATGCCCATAATGGAGCCTATCTCCTCGTAGCATAGGTTCTCGAGCCACAGCAATATTATTGCACGGTCGAAGTACCCGAGACGGTCTATTCTCTCGCGCAGCATGCGTATCTGCCGGGAGTCGTCGTCACTGTCCTCGAAGAGGTTGATTTCCATCGAGAGCGGTACACGCTCGCCCAGTTTCCTTTTTTTGCGATCTGCAGTAATACAGGTATTCAGGCTTATCTTCCATATCCATGTTCTCGCATCGCAGTCACCACGGAACTTCGAGAAACCGTTCCACATATTAACCAGTATATCCTGAAAAAGGTCGGCAACCTCATCGGCATCCTGCGAAAACATGTAGCAAACTGTATATATGGTGCTTTTATGGAGCTTGACAAGCCGTTCGAATTGATGTTCCAAATTATCCATTCAAATCTGTTTTGTAATTAGACGCGGAAACAATGGCAAAACTACACAAAAGTACAAAATCGAGTAGGTCGGGAAACGAAGGTTTTCTGACCTATTTTCGTTTCCTTTCCTCTCACACCACCGTACGTGCCGTTCGGCATACGGCGGTTTAACTTGTTTTCAAAGAGTGTCTAATCAAATAATAATCCAAGCAACTA
>JAFYQH010000081.1 GCA_017547205.1 Bacteroidaceae bacterium
GCGGCACAAGAAACGCCAGCACAAGCGACGATTTAATGATGTAAACTATAAAACCACCCATAGTAATGGTCATTTATTCTTTTCAACAAGGTCAATAAGTTCCTTAAGTTCATCAAGAGAAATCTTCTCCTCTTTTACCAAGGAAGAGACTGCGCTCAGATAAGAGTTGCTGAAGTAACGGTTCACCACACTACCGAGGGTACGTTTGCCGTGCTCGGTCTCACTGACCGCAGCATAGTAGCGGTGAGTGTTGCCGAAAGCCTCATGCGCCACATACCCCTTCGCCTCAAGCCCGCGCACAATTGTGGATATGGTATTAAAATGCGGCTTTGGGTCATCGAGCAAAGGAATAATCTCTTTTACAAACAAGGGGCCTTTCTCCCAGAAGAGTTTCATCAGTTCCTCTTCCCTATTGGTCAGATTTTTCATAACAACTATCTCCGGTTATTATATAAAACTATAAAAAACACACTCACTCAACTATATTTTTTAGTTGATAACACAAAGAACTATTTTTTTTAGTTAGCAAACTAATTTTAATAGTTAATAAAGGTTAATGAATGAAATTTTTACAAGATTCCCTTGAATTCACACTCCTCTGCCATGAACTGACAAAAGATGCGGGTATGTTCCATAACACACCCGCAACTGCCAGTTACTTTTATCAAGGCAGGTATCAATACCTGTCCCTCTTCGATTTAACCCTATCAGCAATGTACTTGAAAAGGGTCATGAGCAACGAGAATACAAGCCCGGCAAATAGATATGCCCACAGCGGTGCAGTGCAGAGCCCCCTGCCCGACAGCCAGTCTACAATAATCTGCAAGGGAACACCTATTACGAATGCAGCGAGAGCATAACATACAAGTTCTTTAACGTAAGGTTTCATGGTATATGTTTTTAATGTTTTAGATATGTCTTTTCATTATGATCGACCTTGCGAACGAGCAATCTCTTTGCTCTCTTTTTTACAACTCATAACACCCCCAGGCTCTACAAACAGCATGCCGAGAGAAGTGCAACTGCGAGCGAGATACCGAAAACAAAGATATTTCTTGCCGTTTCGCCAAGGATTGCATTAAGCGCCCTGCCCTGCCCTATTGCAACCATCTTGCGCCATGCAGTGAAGTGAAGGAACAGATAGGGCAGCATGAACAAAGCCGGCCACCACCCCATTTGCATGAACAACGGCATTGCTGAGCATATGCCGGCAACACCACACACAAGATATAGCCGCTCGGCCCATTTGCCGCCAAGTTTCACCACAATTGTATGCTTGCCGCATGCAGCATCGGTAAAGCGGTCGCGATAGTTGTTCACAATCAACAGACAATCTACGACAAGCCCCGTACCGATACCGACGGATAGTACAGACAAGTCTGTTGACGCTGTCAGCAAATAGTATGTTACCCCTACGGGAACAATGCCGAAAAACAGCAGCACAAGTATATCGCCAAGCCCGTGATACGAAAAGAATGTTGTATATAGCACACAGAACAGGATACATGCCGCACCCACTGCAATCATGGGCCAACCGCCATACAGGACTAGAGGCAAACCAACCAGCGCAGCCAGGAATATGGCTATGCAGGTTGCTGCAAGCATGGCACGCGGTGTAACCCAGCCCGATGCACAAGCACGCCTGGGACCAAGACGTCCGTCACTGTCGGTACCGCGCCTATAGTCGTACCAATCGTTTACAAAATTGGCAGCCACCTGCATTACCCACGCAAAGAGCAGGCAAAGCATAAATGGCACTACAGGGAAACCCGTTTCGCTACCATGCATATGTAATGCAGACAATGCACCGGCAACAATTACCGGTGTGGCAGCTCCGGTGAGCGTCTTTGGACGCACGGCAAGAAACCATGCCCTTAACGAGTTGCACCTTATATCCTTATCATTCGAGTTCATGACATTGTATTTACCCTGTAAAAATAACAAAATCGGCAAAAAGAGAAAAGCCTCGCCACAACAATATGCAGAAACAGCGAACATTCGGGGCAGAACAGCTGTTGTTATAGCTGTACACATCAAAACAATTAGGAATAAAATGAAAAAGAGCTATTTGAAACCCAAAGTAGAGGGAATCGTCGTCATTACAGAGAATCTCATTGCAGCATCGGCACCACAGGCAAGAAACGGTGGGACAAGAGAATATGAAAACCCTACATCACCAAGAATAAACGATTGGGGAAACATCTGGAGTGACTGAACACAAACAAGAGGAGCAGGGCCATGCCCAGCTCCTCTTGTTTGTCTATTCATTGAATTATCCCTTGCGGGCTACTACGTTCTTTACGAAATCCATAACCAGTGGAGAAGGATGAAGCACCGTACTTGAATACTGCGGTTCATAGATTGCACCTACATACCAGTCGCATGCGGGAACCTCCACAATATCGACAAGACCGCTCTCGGGATGTACGCCCGTACAAGCAAGACCTGCATTCACCAACTCGTCACGGTACTCAATATTGAGCTCGAAACGGTGATAGTGACGCTCGGTAATGCGCTCCGAACCATAAATGGCAGCAGCCTTGCTGCCCTCTGCAATTACCGTGTCGTAACCGCCGCGGCGCATTGTGCCGAACGGGTTACCCACGCTCTTGAGGTCCTCCATTATGTCAACGATGCGGTGTTTGGTAGCCTCGTTCATCTCATAGCTGTTCGCATCGGCATAACCCAAGAGATTACGGGCAACCTCAATTGCCATGACCTGCATTCCAAGACCTATACCGAGTGTTATGAGATTGTTCTCACGGCAGTACTTGGCAGCAATCACCTTTCCTTCGAAACCGCGTGGGCCTACACCCGGACAGATAATATAACCGTCCATACCCTTGAGTGCCTGCGCAACATTCTCTTCGGTTATCTTTTCGCTGTTTATAAAATGGGGCTTTATCTTGCAGTCGTTGTATGTACCGCACTGGCTCAGACTCTCATGTATGCTCTTGTATGCATCCTGAAGATCATACTTGCCCACAAGACCTATATTGACAACCTTTTTGGCATTGTTGCGACGCTCTACGAATGAACGCCATGGAGCCATAGCCGGTGTCTCGCCGACCTCCTCGCCTGTGAGACGCAGAATGGCAGCGTCCAGGCCCTGCTCCTGCATCTTGATAGGCACTTCGTAGATTGAAGGAACGTCAAGGCTCTGCACTACACAATCGGGCTGTACATTACAGAAGCTTGCAACCTTCTTGCAAAGACCCACACTCAACTTATGCTCGGCGCGGAGCACAAGACAATCGGGCTGTATTCCAAGACTCTGCAACTGCTTTACCGAATGCTGTGTCGGCTTTGTCTTCAACTCGCCTGCAGCAGAGAGGTATGGTACATATGTAAGGTGCACGCACACCGCACGGCGACCGAGTTCCCACTTGAGCTGACGTATGGCCTCGAGGAAAGGAAGACCCTCGATGTCGCCGACGGTACCGCCAATCTCGGTTATTACAAAGTCGAATTTCTCCTTTGTGCTGCCACGCTTCATCTTGCGCTTTATCTCGTCGGTGATATGAGGAATCACCTGGACTGTCTTGCCCAGATACTCGCCACGACGTTCCTTCTCTATTACCTCGCTGTAGATGCGGCCAGTAGTAAAGGTGTTCCAGCGTGTTGTCTTTATGTCGGTAAAACGCTCGTAGTGACCAAGGTCAAGATCGGCCTCGTGACCGTCTATCGTAATATAGCACTCGCCATGCTCCTGAGGATTCAGTGTGCCCGGAGAGACGTTTATATAAGGGTCGAATTTCTGGATTGTAACCTTGTACCCTCTCGCCTGCAAGAGCTTGCCGATAGATGCCGAGATGATACCCTTTCCAAGTGATGAAGCAACACCACCGGTAACGAAGATGAATTTTGTTTCAGCCATATAATTCAGTTTTTATCATTCAAAACAAACAATGTCCAAAACATACACCTTTGGACGTGCGAAGATATAGCAAACTCTTCTTACGACAAAAAAAAGTATTGTTTTTTTATGAACAAAAAGCAATTTACAATGCAAATTCACATTGTAAAGCTCAAGGAATATTCTTCAACTCACTGTACAGCCTTTGCACCGGCAACCCCATAACATTGAAATAGGAACCTACGATATTGGACATTCCGATGTACCCTATCCACTCCTGCGCACCGTAGGAACCGGCCTTGTCCATAGGCTTGTACTTCGCTATGTAGTATTCAATCTCGTCGTCGGTTAGGGCCGCAAAAGTAACGTCGGACTGCGCGACGAAGCTATGCTGCACCTCCTTTGTTGTTATAGTAACACCTGTAAACACCGAATGTGTCTTGCCCGACATATTGCGCAGCATGCGGCGTGCATCGTCCTCATCGGCAGGCTTGCCAAGGGCCGAGCCGTCGAGCCATACAATCGTATCGGCAGTAATGACCAGTTCATCGGCCGCCATGCGGGGACGATAGGCATCGGCCTTCTTTTTGGATATGTGGAGCGGGATGTCACCACCCTGCAACTCCGCAGGGAACGATTCATCCACATCGGGCAAAGCACGCACCTCGAAATCGACATCAAGGCCGCCAAGCAATTCCCTGCGGCGAGGCGATGCCGAAGCAAGTATTATTCTGTATTTCCTTAAATTGTCAAGCATAAGATATAACTGTTACTGAATGACCATTAACCAAAACAAGTGGAATGTTTGGTTTCCAAAAATGTGCAAAAACATTTGCTTAAAGTAAACAAGGAGAGAGCAAGGCTTGCAAGGCGGCATAATACCAGAGTTTACTTGAAGTAAATGAGGATTTATGACGCCTTGTATAACGCAGCTATCACCTTTTAGTAGCAAGTTATTTTGTTCAATAAAAAGTGCAGATGCAAGGCCTGCGAAGTTTTTGGGGAATGGGAGTTTAGTAAGCTAAATGACCGTTACCCAAAACAAGCACAACGCAGCAGATGCCTTTATAGTGAACAAAATTACCAGCCAAAAGCATTCGCCTCATCCATCCACTTCCCCTGCGCACGCATCACCTGTTCAATGACATCGCGTCCGCAACCCTCGCCGCCATTGACGGGAGAAATGTATTTGGAGAGCTGCTTTATCTCTATAGCAGCATCGGCAGGACAGACGGGCAAACCTACTATCTGCATCACTTCATAGTCGGGAATATCATCGCCCATGTATAGGATTTCTTCGGGTTGCAGTTCATACATCAGCATGAGTTCTTCGAGGCAATCCTTCTTGATGGATGCACCTGTATATACATCTTTTATGCCAAGTCCATTGTAACGGACCTTTACGGCCTCGGTGCGCGCACCTGTAATGATTGCGACATGGAAACCGGCCTTCACTGCAAGCTGCAGGGCATAACCGTCTTTTATGTTGACGGTACGCATGGGCTCACCACTGGGATACATCGATATCGTTTCGCGGCTCAAAACACCATCGACATCAAAGATGAGTGCCTTTATCTTCTTCAAATCGTAGTTTATCATTGTAATTACATTCTTTTCATTATGTAACTGCTCATCATGGCATATATTTCTTTCAGGTCCTCGTCAAGCATAGCCTGGTGCGATGCCATGACATTGTGGTCCTTCCGTTTTGCAGGACCGGTCTGTGCGGCAAGCGGTGACATGAGATGCACCTTGCGGGCCGCTTCGTCAATCAACGGCAGCATGGCATCGAACGGAAGATCGTTCTTTTCGAGAATATCGGCAGCCATGTTATATACCGCATTGGGGAAGTTGCATGCGAAGACTGCCGCCACGTGGAGGTAACGGCGCTGTTCACTCGTGGCACGTACTACCTTGCGGCTCAGCCTCGAAGCCAGATGCTCGATGAAGGATGCTGTTTGTTCATCATATCCCTCGATAAAGATGGTCACATTATCGAAAGGCACGATGTTGCTCTTGCTCATTGTCTGCATGGGATAGAACACGCCATAGCGTGAAGCACCGGCTTCACGGAGCGAATCCATGGGGATGCTGCCTGCGGTGTGCATTATCAACGATGAGGGGTAACGGCCTGTAACGAAACGCGCAACATCATTAAAGGCACTGTCGACAACGGATATGATGACGATATCGGCATCGGGGAGCGATGATAGGTCGTCAGTATATGCACACCCAACCATATTGCCGAGAAGGGCTGCCGATTCAATCGTCCGACTCCAGACGGCAGCAGGTGCGCATCCATTTTCCTTAAGAGCCATGGCCAGCGATGTGGCCATGTTCCCGGCACCTATTATGACAATACTCTCACTCACCTCCAAAACGTCCTATATGTATCTTGTCCCACTGCATCTTCTCCTCGTCGAAAGGTTTTGCCTCGCGTGCCTTATGGCCTACAGCCACTATGGAGAGTACGGCATAGTGTTGCGGAATACCGAGCAGGGCACGCACGTTGTCCTCGGCATTGTTACCGTCAGCATCGGAACGACGGCGTATCTGTACCCAACATGTACCTAGCCCCATATCCTCAGCCGCAAGCTGTATGTTTATAGTCGCAATGGAACAGTCCTCTATCCACACATCGGTCTTTTCGGTATCGGCAATCACAACTACCGCCATTGCTGCACCTTCCAGGAGCCCGGCACCATGTTCCTTGCTCACCGAAAGAGCCTTGAGCACATCCTTGTCCTCTACCATAATGAACTCCCAAGGATTAATGCGGTGTCCTGATGGTGACATCAGGGCAGCCTTCATCAAGTTGCACACACAATCCTTGTCTACCGGTTCTCCTGTAAAGACACGGGAGCTGCGGCGTCTCTTCAACAAATCCAAAAAATTCTCCATAATATGCAATACCGCTTGTTACGGTAATATACCGCGAAGATACATTTTTGTATCGTAATGTCAAAAGGAGATGTATCACTAAAATGGATAATTAACGCTAAAAATTATATTGCATGAACAAACCTTTGGAACTGTTTTTCTGTTTGAAATAAAAAAGCAATGGAAAACGATTTGAATGACAAAGCATTGAAGTACCATTCCGACGGCAAGCCGGGAAAGACAGCCGTTGTACCCACCAAGCCGTACGGGACACTACGGGATTTGTCAATGGCATACACGCCGGGGGTCGCGGTACCTGCCGCAGAGATTGACCATGACAGATGGAAAGCCTACCGGTACACCAACAAGGGCAACCTTGTCGCTGTAATATCAAACGGGAGTGCGGTACTTGGATTGGGCAATATTGGTGCACTCGCATCGAAGCCCGTAATGGAGGGCAAGGCTATGCTGTTCAAGGTGTATGCCGACATCGATGCATTTGACATAGAATTGGGCAACGAGGAGCCGGAAAGGATGATTGCCACGATACAGGCACTGGCTCCCACATTCGGTGCAATAAATCTCGAGGATATTAAGGCACCCGAATGTTTCCGCATCGAAGAGCGGTTACGGGAGTTGCTCGACATTCCCGTTCTGCACGATGACCAGCACGGGACAGCGGTCACCATTGCCGCCGCGCTGATGAACGCATGCGAAGTTGCCGCAAAGGAGATTGGCGACATAAGAATCGTCATCTGCGGTGCGGGTGCAGCCGGCATATCCACGGCACGCATGTTGCTCGACATTGGAGCAAAGAAAGAGCTTATTACAATGGTCGACAGCAAGGGAGTTATAAACAGGGAGCGCAGTAATCTGGAGAGGGCAAAGCAGGAGTTCGCGACAGATAACGGGGCTAAGACACTGCACGATGCAATGAAAGGATGTGATGTTTTCATAGGCTTGTCACGCGGCGACCTGCTGGGCGACGATGACGTGAAGGTAATGGCCGGCAGACCTGTGATATTCGCGCTTGCCAACCCCACCCCGGAAATAGGATATGAGAAGGCTAGGATATTGAGGCCTGATGCCATTGTCGCAACCGGACGTAGCGACACGCCGAACCAGATAAACAACGTGCTGGCCTTCCCCTACCTATTCCGCGGAGCACTGGACACACTGGCCACATGCATCAACAGAGATATGGAAATTGCAGCCGCCTATTCGATAGCCAGAATCGCACATGAAAACACTCCCCATGAGGTGGAAGAGAAATATGGCTGCCGACTGGAATTCGGAAGCGACTACCTGCTCCCCAAGCCGGGCGACAGAAGATTGCTCACGGAAGTTTCATCAGCTGTTGCAAAGGCTGCGATGCAGAGCGGAGTTGCACGACGCGACATCGCATCGTTCAAAGAGTATGCTTTAACGTTGCTTTCAAGAATCGACAATATGAATTTCTTTGCCCGTAAAAATATGAGACACAATATCAGTGCCACCTTGCAGTCCAAGAAAGGAAGAAGGGAGCATGAACTATAAGAAGCAGCAGGCCATATGATAACAAAGGAGCAGAGCGAATACCTCGATGCAATAAGCCGTGAACTCGGGGATGCTATGTCCCCTTTTCAGGAACTTCTGCTGTTGGGGTTCAACATAGAGTGGTTCTACCGGCGAATATACAGTCGAATAGATAATGAAACTGCAGAATACGGCAATGACGACGACGAGGACATTGACCCGGCCATGGAATATGACTACGGGGAAGATGTCGTGAACTATGGATATATAGAGGGTGAATATGATTTTGACGAAGAGAATGAGGATTTGAAGCAGCTCGGCAGCATACTTCGCTTCAACAACGACCGAAAGAAATATTTTGCATAATTTTTGGCAGAAAAGATACCGGAAAGAAGTTTCATTTACTAACTTTGTAGTCGCGGTCTGTCGCAAAATTAAGAAAATAAAAGAAAAGAAAAACATACATTATGGTACAGAGTTGGTTTGAATGCAAAGTCGCATATGAGCGCGCAGGAGAGAAAGGCTTGAATACAAAAGTGAATGAGGTTTATCTGGTACAGGGATTCACCTTTACCGAGATTGAAAAACGCCTGACACAGGAACTGCAGCCGCAGGTAACAGGCGAGTTCAACATAAACAAGATGGAACGCACAAAGTACAACGAGTTGGTCGACAGCGACAGCGAGACTGCCGACAAATGGTTTAAGTGCAAGATAACAATGGTTACCATCGACGAAGTATCGGCAAAGGAAAAGAAATCGTCCGTTGTCATTCTTGTAAAGGCCGAGGATGTGACAAATGCCGTGAAGAACCTCAACAAGCACATGGAGGATTCAATCATGGACTACAACCTTGCATCAGTAAACGAGAGCCCCATCGTGGACATATTCCATTATGAGGGATAACAGCTATATAGGAGAAAGAATAAAAAGGATAAACGCTGCCCTGCCCGACGGGGTAACGCTTATAGCCGTATCGAAATACCATCCGACAGAATCGGTACAGGCAGCCTACGAAGCGGGGCAAAGAGACTTCGGCGAGAGCAAGGCACAGGACCTTGTAAAGAAGCAACAGGAGCTTCCAGCTGACATCAGATGGCACTTCATAGGCCACCTGCAGAGCAACAAGATCAAATACATTGCACCGTTCGTGCACCTTATACACAGCATAGACAGCTACAGGCTACTGCAGGAGATTGACAGACACGGTGCCAAGAATGGGCGCAGGATTCCATGCCTCCTGCAGATACACATTGCCAAGGAAGAGACCAAGTTCGGCTTTACCCCCGATGAGTGCATCTCCATGCTCCAGGACAGCGCATGGCGCACATTGCAGAACATTGAGATACGTGGTGTAATGTGCATGGCAAGCAATACCGACGACGTGGAACAGGTAAGAGAGGAGTTTGCTGCAGTGCATAGACTCTTCCTTGAGATGAAGGAACGTTTCTTCAATGACGGGGAAAACCGTTTTGACATCATGTCGGCCGGCATGAGCGATGACTATCCCATTGCAATGGAAAACGGCAGTACCCATATAAGAATAGGATCAGGCATATTCTGTGAATAAAGCCTGGCAAGAGAAGCGGCGAATTACATGAGGGTGCCCCATTGAAGTCAAATGGGGCACCCTCGTTGCTTTCATGTTGAATAAAAGAGCTGTTTTCAGGCTTGCGAGTATAACGACAAAAGAGCCTTTCTAATCAACCTCGTTCATGTAGGGGGAGCAGACTTCCCCTCATGATTCTTTCTTCTCTATAAGATGCAGAAGTATTATATACATGAACGGTATTGAATATACAATATCGGCAAAGACGGCCACATCCTCGTCCGGCATGGCAAAGAATGCAAAAACACCGGCATATTCAAGACAAGGAATTATGCCGGCTGCAGGAACAATAGCTACAAGGCCCGGCACAGAATATGAGAATGTATCGGCCAATGAGCTCAAAATATCCATTCCCGAGCGGTAATTGCCATAGATAAATCCATAAGCCACAGCCACGAACAGGAGTGAATAGAAAAAGAGCATGAGCCAGCCCTGCACGAGAGGCGAACCTCCAAGACCACCGTTAATGCCGAGCAACAGGTTCCATGGCGACATTACGGAGATAAAAAGTACACATGCCGAACACAACAGCGCCAACAGGGCGAACAACAGAGCACGTTTCTGATTGCGGCTGAGCTGCCCGACACCGAAAAGACGCCCGACTGCCCTCTTAAGGCCAGAGCCGCGCACAAGGCCGAACATGACAATCACAAGAACTATTGTACCCCACGGGGCTTGGTTGAGCGAAGGCAATGAACTGCGAACGGCCCAGCGCACACCTTCGGCACTGACAAGAGGTTCCAGGCCAAAATCGGCACCCGAAAAAGCCTCAAGCATACCGACTAGCCACGACAGCAGCCATATTACAACAAGCAACAGAGTATATGCTATGGCTGGATAATAAAATGCTCGTCGGTCATTCATCGGCTTCAAGATTACTAATGTCAATTATATTCAGCTCTATCGCACGTACAACAAGACGCGTCACATTTATTCCTCGCTGCTCGCTGTCACTGAAAAGACGCGATACGAGATCGGCCTGACGCTTCTCAAGCGACTTTACACCAAAAGGCATTGTCTTTAGCGACGATATCATCTCCTTTGTATAGCCCAGTGCCAAATGACGCAGGAAACACT
This sequence comes from Bacteroidaceae bacterium, assembly GCA_017547205.1. Taxonomy (GTDB): domain Bacteria; phylum Bacteroidota; class Bacteroidia; order Bacteroidales; family Bacteroidaceae; genus HGM04593. The sequence goes on from JAFYQH010000081.1 coordinate 10,937, forward strand.
CGTCGTAACGGTCAATCTCATACTGTATCATCGATTTCTGACGCAAAGACTCACGTGTTACCGCTTCACGGAAGCGTTTCACTATCTTCTCAAGAACCGGCTGGTTGAATACATTCCGCTTGCCGGCCATCACATTGTAAATCTCATACTTCGTAAGAAGTTCCCCGGTTTTCAGGGCTATACCGTCGGCGCCGGCATCGAGAACGTCGACCCACAGTTTCTCGTTCAACAGCTCCCCTGTAAATATGAGAACATTGACGGCGGGATATTCTCTCTTCACTTTAGCGCATATGTCCACTCCTACCGTTGTAGAGCCTCCGAGGCCCAAATCAAGCAACAACAGGTCGGGAACACGAGACTGCAACAAGGAATCAAGTTCCGCCTCATTCGCTGCAACACCTATTATTTCGGCCTCGGGAATATCGGTGCGGAATATCTCCTCCGTACCCTTGAGCTCAAGCCGGGCATCCTCAACTATAATTACTTTGAATTTATCCTTCATATAACATTCATTTAGGCAATGTAAAATGTATTATTGTTCCGGAAACATCGGAGCGTGCCTCCATACGCCCACCGTATTTCCCAGTATAATCCTCATGCAGACGCACAATCTCCTTTGCTACAAGATACTCCATTCCAACGAGACCGCCGGTGACAATATTCCTTTCGGTCGGCGTGAAAAGCTCTGCAACCTCATCGCAAGCGAGATGAACCCTTGCGTCCACAAGTTCCACCGACACTACTTCGCCCTTTTCGGCCGCACGAAGCTGCAACACTCCGGATGTTCCGACCTTCATGGCCGCATCGAGCAATGACTCGAAAAGATACATTGCGATGTCGACATCTACAGCCACAACTGCATCTGTAGGCTCATAACTCAATGAAAGGTCAAGCCCATTCTTCCTGCAGCGGCGTGACAGGTATGCAACGGCATAATCGAACAGGTCCGACAATTTACGCTGCGAAATAGCGAGATTCATTTCATTGAGTTCGCGCATTGCACAATTGCTCAATATGCCGAACATCGAACTGTAATACTCCATAAGCTCACGCATGCTCTCCACCGATGCACTGCGGCTTCGTTTATCGGCCAGTGCTACACCTGCAAGTTCACGTACACGGCTTGGGTAGTATATGGTCTCGTGCTTAATTACAGAAAGGCAATTGTCCATGACAAGGTTCTTTACATGCAGACGGTTCTCCTCGAACTTAATGCGCGCAGCATCCTCTTCCATCTCCTCCAGAGCTAAATAACGGCTCTCTACCCTAACAACTGCATGAAAAGCAACAGATGCCAGATAATCGGTCACAAGTTCAAGGGTAACAGCCTCATTCTCAGCAAGGGGGCGTTCGGTAACAATCTCAAGAACACCGACCATGTGACTTTCGCCGGCCTGTATTGCACACAACGGCATCACGCGTAGAAGGCCGTCGGGTGAAATATAGTCCTCACCGTTTTCAAGAACGCTATACATATAAATGTCAGCTCTCCCATGCAGGACTGGGTGCGGTTTCTCGGCCATGAACTGGTTTTTCGCAGCATCGTACAGTACCATTGCCACCCTTTCCATACGCATGTTCTCCCCCACACAGGAGTAGAATTCATGGAGAAGGCTGTCGGCAAGTTCCTGCACCGAAACACGCTCGTCGCCCGTAGCGACATGCAACAACCTTTCATTCACATCTATCACCATACGTTCGTTCATCCTTTCCATGACATTGAAGCGAACATACGAAAGGAGAGTGTAGACAAGCAGTACAAGGAGAAGGAAACAGAGCAGTGCCACTGCAGCCTGTCTGACATTCACGCCCTGCCTTAGTGATTCATAGCGCTCGGCAATACCTGTATCCTCGTGCACAAGCCTGTATAGGGTTGAATAGATATAATTGTTGTACCTGTAAGGCTGCCAGCGCTGCAGCGCCAACGACGCAACCGCAATTTCGTTACGTACATCCAGAATGTTGAAATAAATGTCCTCCTTCAACTCATCCGGAAAAACACCGCCGCGCCACCAGGAAAGTTCTGCAGCATTACCGCCCGTCAGCGTGAGTGTATCGGAACCGCCGACCTCCAAAATGTAATATTCGTTCAAAAGGCCCAAAGCATGGCGTGCCTGCACGAAAGCCTCCTCGTAGTTACCGTTCACGTTGCTCATGTAAACAGAATCGACACTCTCGCCCAAACGCAGGAAGAGATCATCGCTGGCAGACAGCGAAGAGGGAACAAGCATCAACAATACGGCTATAAGACGCATTACCCCCTTGGGCAAACGGAATGAGAAACGGCTTCCCTTCCCGGAGCTGCTCTCAATATCCATGGAACAAACCGAGAATACCCCATCGGTTTTCCTGTACTTTTCGATTATTCCCTTACAGTTCATCAGGCCGAATCCCCCACCCTTGCTCTTTGGCTGCAGCCTAGCATTATCCTCACCGATACGGGAAGCATCATAGACCTTTTCCCCAAGAATACGGTCAATATCGGCCTTCGAGATACCTATACCGGTATCGGAAACATATAGTTCGACATATGAGTCACACACATCACAACCGACAGTTATAGTACCACCGGACGGAGTGAACTTAGTAGCATTGTCGACAAGAGTATTAAGCATGAACAGCGTCAAAGCCTTGTCGGCCTTCACAACCTCACTGCATTCCATGACATCGAGTCTTACACCATGGCTGCCGATTAGCTGCGCACTCTTGCCTATAATGGAAAAGAGGTCAGACACAGCAAAGTTCTCTATCTGCAGGTTCAATTCACCATGACGCATCTTTATCCACCGCTCAAGAATCACATTCAAATCATCAAGTTTCCCTGTCAGCTCATCTATGTAGCGCAGTTTGCGTTCCTCGTCCCCGGACTGAAGATTCCCAGGCAATGCATGGAGTTCCCTCAACAGGCGGTCCATAAAAGGACGCATGGCACTTACGACAGAAAGCGATACACGCTTCTGTAGATATTCCCTCTTGTGTTCAGCAAGATAAAGTTCATATGCCTTACGTTGCTCCTCAAGCCTCTCCTGCTCCTCACTCATCCCTGCAAGACGCATACCCTCCTCAATAGCTACAGCTATATACGGCACTGCCATAGAGATTATGATATGCTTTTCGGGAGACAACGGTATTGATGAAGTAACTTTCAGTATGTCGCCCGGTTCATGGTTCATATAATGTATATCGAACAGGCATGCATTTCCCTCTGGCACAACTTCTCCATCCCCAACAATCTCAAAAGAGGTATTTCCGGAGAAATCGCCCAATGAACTGTCAAGCATGTCAGTAATGGCCTTGCACAACATGGTCTTGTCCGGCACCTCATGAGGGAGTGAAGATATAAGACTGCGACAAACCTCGAGCATGCGCTTACGGTCAACCGCATAGGAGCGTTCATAAGAGGTCCTCGCCCTGTAGGTAATATATAAAAAAATAATTACAACAACCAGTATGGCCACCAAAGCCATAATCCATAGTTGCAGATTATATACATCCTCTTCGGCCGATGACGCACGGCTCTCGAACTTCTTGTTCATGCGTGTTGTACGTAGCAGTTCAAGATATCCCTCCCTGTTTATGTCTGAAGCAACCTTATCGCGTAAACCAGCATATGCGCTACTGGCTTCACGGCGGATGCTAAGGAGGCATTCAGGAATATTGTACATACCAGCCGAAGCGTCGGTAACAAAATCTACAGAATCATTCAAACAAAGTAAAGAATTTGAACAAAGAGCCACAGAATCAGGATAAGTCCTGCCATAATACCCGTTCACCACGACCAATGCACTATCGAGCAGTACAAGAGCATCGCCATAATCACCGGACTGAATATTGCACGATGCAGCAACTACCATAGCCTCGGTCATCATATAACGATCACCATACTCTTCGAAATCCGCTTTAGCCTCATGCGAAAGTGCTATAGGAATATTCTCCAAAGGAATATTATGCAAAGAGAACATCTCAAACTTGTCGGGCAACTCCCTTACAAGCAGTTCCCTTTGCCCGCTGTCACGCAGTGCAATGGCAAGCAGAAGTTTATAATTTGCCTGCAACCACTTGAGACTGTAGCTATTGGAGACATTCAAACCCAAGAGGAGTGAAGAAAGACGTTCCTTAGCATCAACCGTATTGTTTGCCACAATCATCCTGCCATATACCCTCAAAGGTACGCTCTTCACAACTTCAAGATTCGATTTCAGGTATTTGAGAGCAACCTGCTTCTCTTCGAGCATTCCGAGGTTTGCGAAATAGCATATCGATACAATACCAAATTCCACCTTTGCACGTTCAAATCTCTCCCTATCTGTTGCTGAAAGATAATCAACATCCTCATTTATGCGCCTAATAAGTTCCAAGGCTACCGTACGATGGTCAAAGAAACGGCGGTTGGCCGATACGCGATAGTCCAAGGTCATCAAACCAACTGCAGCTACAAGGCGTTCAATCTCGCAAAAGGATTCATTGAGCACCCTTGTATAGAGAGTATCGGCCTTTGCATAATCCATATCCATTATTGACGAATAAGCCTTGGCATTAGAGAATATCATCTGCGTCTCATTGTTCTGATTCGAAAAACGTGAAAGCTCATCGGCAAGACTGTCCAATGAAACGACACTCGAATAACGCGCGCCCGACATTAATGAGCATATGGAATCTAGCGATACCGATGATTCTGGAGTACTCACACGGCCACTGCATGCACCCGAAACGAAAATTAACTGTGCAAGCAAAAATAAATATATGTATCTGAACCTGTTTCCCATAAACTGCATATAACAAAAGTAGAAATAATTTATGGAATAGTGAACAATTTAGGAAACATTTAGCGAACCCAGAGTGAGTGGGATTAAAGGCTTGATACAAAAAAAGAGAAGAACCTCAGTTGCTTGAAGTTCTTCTCAGTAAAAGTGGCGATGACCTACTCTCCCACAAATCTTTGCAGTACCATCGGCGCTGTTGGGCTTAACTTCTCTGTTCGGGATGGGAAGAGGTGGATCCCCAACGCTATCAATCGCCTTAATAA
>JAFYQH010000082.1 GCA_017547205.1 Bacteroidaceae bacterium
TAGCCCTGAAAGGGAGACATTACCCAACATAGTCCGTCAGGGCTATGAATAAACAATAACATAATCAACATAGCCCTGAAAGGGAGACATTGTCCAGCATAGTCCGATAGGGCTATGAAATATGAACGATAAAACCAATTAGCCCTGAAAGGGCGACATTGTCCAGCATAGTCCGCCAGGGCTATGAAATATGAACGCATAGTCCGCCAGGGCTATGAAATATAGAATACATACAATTTATTTATGGAAATAAATCAACCAGCAGCGAAGTTTCAGGATATGTCAATCGCACCTATGCACACTGCGGAGCATATCCTTAACCAGACAATGGTGAGGATGTTCGGGTGCGAGCGCAGCCGGAATGCGCACATTGAGCGCAAGAAGAGCAAGTGCGACTATACCCTGCCCTGCAAACCTACAGATGAACAGATTGCAGCCATTGAGAGCAAGGTAAACGAGGTCATAGGGCTGAACCTGCCGGTAACAGCGGAGTTTGTCACACGCGAGAACGTGCCGGCCGGTGTAGACCTTGGCAAACTGCCGGCCGATGCGAGTGAAACACTGCGCATAGTACGCATAGGAAACTACGACACTTGTGCATGCATAGGCACCCATGTCGCAAATACCGGCGAGATAGGCACGTTCCGCATCATAAGCCATAGCTACGAGAACGGCACACTGCGTCTGCGCTTCAAACTCGCATGAACAGGAATCCTTAAATAAGGTATAAAAGTGGGATAATTCACATAAATTTCGTATTTTCGCGGTTGCAAAAAGGAAAACCACACGATGTTCGGCAAGTCACGGAAAATAATTGAGTCAAGGGAAGCGGGTACATTAAAGGAGATGTGCCTCGACATTCTGTCCATGGCCGAGGCCAACGGACTGCTGAAGATATCGTTTTTCCACCATGCATCGTGCGACAATGAGTATCTTGCAACACTCGCTACACTGCGCACTACCGTAAAGGAGTTCTTCCCGTGCGAAACTCCGCTTGTGAGTTACATCGCGCAAGGTACAGAGTGCGGAAGACTAGTTGCCGAGGTTACATACCTTACAGACATCGGCTGCAGCATCCAAAGACACGACAATCATCTCCTGCTCACAAAAGAGGGCTGCAAGGAGATAATTACCGGCGGCATAGTACCCCACGACATCTCAATCACGGCATTTGAACAATCGACCGAAATATTCGCAACGATAGGCGAAATACTGGCAAGCAACGGATTCGCAGTGAACGACATCTACCGCCAGTGGAACTACATACAGTATATCACGGCACGGAACGACGGCAGCCAGAACTATCAGGAATTCAACGATGCACGCTCCATCTTCTACAGCAGTTGCGACTGGCCGGGAGGTTACCCTGCAGCGACAGGAATAGGCACAAGTGCCGGCGGTGTGATGGTTGAGCTATGCGCTATCAGCGGCAACGGTATTACAAGCAAGCCCATAGACAACCCGTTGCAGATAGCAGCGCACAGCTACTCGCAGAGTGTTCTCGACGGCAAGGTGATAGAGACGCTCACCGAAAGGACAACGCCCAAGTTCGAGCGAGCGCGCCTGCTGGGCAGCACCATATACATATCGGGTACAGCGGCCATAAAAGGCGAACAGAGCAACAGCAGCACATGCGCTGCCGAACAGACAGCCGAGACCATGGAGATAATGGACAGGCTCGTATCAAGAGAGAACATCCCGCTTGTAAACGAAGGGTCAAGTTACGACATTCTGCGCGTATATGTAAAGCGCGCCAGTGACATTGCAGCCGTAAAAGCATTCATGGAAGAACACTACCCTGCCGTTGACAAGTACTACCTTGTTGCCGACATTTGCCGTCCCGAGCTCCTCGTGGAGATAGAGGGCATCGCGCACATCTGACAAGCGGCAACCACGTCACCGACGACAATTATCACAACATAAAAAACACTTAACCATTATGAAGATCATGAAACAGATTCTGGCAGCTGCAGTAGCAGTGGCTACATGCGGATGCAGCCCCGACAAGCCCGCCAACCCGCTATTGGGAGAGTTCGACACACCCCACGGCATTGCTCCGTTCGCAAGCATAACAATCGACAACTACCGCGAGGGTATGCTTCTTGGCATGGAGGAGCAGAAGGCCGAGATTGAGGCTATCACAAACAACAGCGAGGCACCCACATTCGAGAACACCATCGTTGCGCTCGACCAATGCGGCAAGCTGTTGCGCAGGGTACGTGGCACATTCAGTCCCCTGTCGAGCAGCAACTCAACCGAGGAAACGCGTGCACTGCAGAAGGAGATGTCTCCGCTTTTCTCGGCACACAACGACGACATATACCTTAACGAAAAACTGTTCGCGCGCGTCAAGAGCGTGTACGACAGTAAGGATGGCCTCACACTCACACCCGAGCAGGGCAAAATCCTTGAGAACATATACAAACGTTTCGTGAACAGCGGCGCGAACCTCAGCGAGGAGCAGAAGGCAAGGCTGCGTGACCTTAACAAGGAACTGTCGATGCAACAGCTCGAGTTCTCGCAGAACCTGTTGCACGAGACGAACAACACATTCGTCATTGCCGAGAGCATAGACGAGCTCAAAGGGTTGCCTCAGGCAAACATAGACGCGGCAGCAAAGATGGCAGCCGACAACGGACAGCCGGGCAAATGGATGTTCAACATGCAGCGTCCGAGCTGCAACCCCGTACTGCAGTACTGCGAGAACCGCGAACTGCGCGAAAAAGTGTACAATGCATACTACAACCGCGGCAACCAGGGCAACGAGCACGACAGCAAGGAGATTTGTGCAAGAATTGTAGAGCTGCGCCTTGAGAAAGCAAGGATAATGGGCTTCGACAACTATGCTCAGATGGCTCTTGAAGACCGCATGGCAAAAACACCTGAGGCCGTATTCGCACTGCTCGACCAGGTGTGGACACCTGCAGTAGCAAAGGCAAAGGAAGAACTCGACGACATACGCGCCGAGATTCGCAAAGAGGGCAAGAACTTTGAGCCTGCCGGCTGGGACTACATGTACTACCTCGACAAGGCCAAGAAGGCAAAGTTCGCCGTTGACGAGCAGGAGATACGCCAGTACATGGAGGAGAGCAACGTTATGAAGGGAATTTTCCATGTTGCGAACAAGCTCTACGGCATCACATTCAAGGAGATAACAGCCGATGTACCGGCCTACGAGCCCACAGCCAAGGCATACGAGGTTCTTGACAAGGACGGCAGCCTGCTTGCCATCTTCTACAGCGACAATTTCCCGCGCGAGAGCAAGCGTGCAGGTGCATGGTGCACATCGTTCCGCCCGCAGAGCTACGAGAACGGCAAGCGTATAGTACCAATCGTGGTAAACAGCTGCAACATGACTGCTGCTACAGAGAACACCCCTGCATTACAGAGTATCGACAATGTTAAGACCATGTTCCACGAGTTCGGCCACGCGCTGCACAACTTCATGCGCGACGTACAGTACAGCGGAGCCAGCGGCGTTGAGCGCGACTTCGTGGAGTTGCCATCGCAGATAAACGAGCACTGGGCACTTGAGCCCGAGGTGCTTGCGGTCTATGCGAAGCACTACAAGACAGGCGAGGTTATCCCAATGGAGCTTGTTGAGAAGATACAGGAAAGCGACAAGTACGGACAAGGCTTTGCCACAGTGGAATACCTTGCGGCATCATACAGCGACATGGACCTGCACGTGCTGACCGAAATACCGGCCAACCTCAATGTAATGGAGTATGAGGCAACCAAGCTTGCCGAGCGCGGCATTCCATCACAGATTCTGCCACGTTACCGCATGACAAACTTCAGCCACACCATGGGCGGAGGATATACAGCCGGTTACTACAGCTACATGTGGGCCGAGGTTCTCGATGCCGACGCATTCGATGCGTTCAAGGAGACTGGTGACATATTCAACCAGGATGTTGCGGGCAAGTTCCGCGAGTACATTCTCACCCCCGGCGGCATTGACGACGGAATGACCATGTACCGCAACTTCCGTGGACGCGAGCCGCAGATAGACGCGTTGCTCCGCAACAGAGGCCTATAAAAGGAAGAACCACACAACTCAAGCAGAAAGGTTGCCGGCTTTTGCGCGGCAACCTTTTTTCATAAAATAGATAATAAAACATAACGAGAGGTTACTCCACGAACAAAAGTACTGCACAGTACATTGTATAGTCAAGAACGGAACCGCCGCCGGCGGGCATTCAATAAGTCACTCGACGAGAGACTGCGACCCGGCCAACACCTGCATCACATCGGGGTCGTTATTACCCGGCACGGCGGCGGCCCGTTTTCATGTATAACAATTTAATATTACAATTATGAGCATGCTTATGAAACGCGGAGGCCAAAACTGGGTCCCAAGTATTTTCAACGATTTCTTCAACAGCGACATCCTTGTACGTAACGTGAACACCGCACCGGCCATCAACGTGTTCGAAACCGAAAAATGCTATAAGGTAGAGGTTGCGGCAGCCGGAATGAGAAAAGAAGATTTCAGGATACACATCGACAGCGACAACGACCTTACCATTACCATGGAGAAGAACTGCAACTGCGAGAAGAAAGACGGAAAGTGCTGCGACGGAAAGGAAGGAATGAAAGAGGAGCAATGCAAGGACGACAAGTGCGAGGATAAAGGACGCTACCTACGTCGCGAGTTCTCATACACCAAGTTCCAGCAAACCCTTATAATGCCCGACAATGCCGACACCACAAAAATCGAAGCCAAGGTCTGCGACGGAGTGCTGCGCATCAACATACCAAAAAAGGCTACAGACAAGGAAACCAAGGTAAACAGAATGATTGCAATAGAATAAGCCGAATTCAAACAATAGGCATATATAGCGGGACATGCTTTTGGAGCATCGTCCTGCTATATAATTATACAATAATTACAAAAAACAAGAACAAAACTTGCATACAACACTAGAAGCACTTAATTTTAGCATAATCATACAACAAGATACATATACTATTATGAAGACAGCACTTATAACAGGAATTACCGGACAGGACGGTTCGTTTCTGTCAGAACTACTCATAGAAAAAGGGTACGATGTACACGGCACCATAAGACGCTCTTCGGTTGACTACCGCGAACGCATTGCACACCTCGAGGGACATCCCAGATTCCATCTCCATTATGCCGACTTGGGAGACTCGATGAGCCTTGTACGGGTCATCGGCAAAGTACGTCCCGATGAAATATACAACCTTGCGGCGCAGAGTCATGTACAGGTTAGTTTCGACTCCCCGGAATTCACTGCCAACATAGACGCTACAGGTGTCCTGAGAGTACTTGAGGCGGTACGTCTCTGTGGTCTTGCCGACACATGCCACATATACCAGGCATCCACATCGGAACTATACGGCAAGGTCGAGGAAGTTCCACAGAACGAGAACACCCCGTTTCACCCATACAGTCCATATGCAGTAGCCAAGCTTTACGGACACTGGATAGTGAAGGAGTACCGCGAAGCATATGGCATGTTCTGCTGTTCGGGAATTCTGTTCAACCACGAGAGCGAACGCCGCGGCGAGACATTCGTCACACGCAAGATAACCCTTGCAGCCGCACGCATTGCACAAGGCAAGCAGGAGAAGCTCTACTTGGGCAACCTGTCGTCACTGCGCGACTGGGGTTACGCCAAGGATTATGTGGAGTGCATGTGGCTGATGCTGCAGAACGACAAACCCGATGATTTTGTCATTGCCACCGGCGAGCAGCACTCGGTACGTGAGTTCTGCTATCATGCATTCAAACATGTCGGCATTGAGTTGGAATTCATAGGAGATGGTGCCGATGAAAAAGGTGTCGACAAGGCAACGGGAAAGATTCTTGTAGAAGTTTCACCCGATTTTTACCGCCCGACCGATGTTGTGAACCTATGGGGAGACCCGTCAAAAGCACGCAAGCAGCTCGGCTGGAACCCACAAAAAACGACATTTGAACAGCTCATAAAAATAATGGTCGATGCCGACATGGCTAAGGTTGCGGTAGAGAAAGCCGGCGAGAGAGTGCGTACCAACCTGGCCGAATTCCTCGAACGAGGTATTGTAAAATGACAGAAATATGAACAAGGATTCCAAAATATATGTGGCCGGACACCGCGGAATGGTTGGCTCGGCAATTGTACGCGAACTGCAGCGTCAAGGTTATACCAACATCATAACGCGCACACACAAAGAGCTGGACCTTTGCCGGCAGGAGGATGTAGAGCGTTTCTTCGCTGCTGAGAAGCCCGAGTATGTATTCCTTGCAGCAGCCAAAGTAGGAGGAATCATTGCCAACCACACAGCTCTGGCCGATTTCATGTACGAGAACATGATAATGGAGATGAACGTTATACATTCGGCATGGAAGAGCGGATGCAAGAAACTGGAATTCCTGGGCTCATCGTGCATCTACCCGCGCCTTGCACCACAGCCAATGAAAGAAGAATGCCTGCTGACATCGGCACTCGAACCCACGAACGAAGCATATGCACTTGCAAAGATTTCGGGGCTCAAGTACTGCGAATACCTCAACCGACAATACGGAACGGACTACATAAGCGTGATGCCGACCAACCTATACGGGCCTAACGACAACTACCACCCCACCCACAGCCATGTACTGCCGGCACTCATACGCCGCTTTCACGAGGCGAAGGAAAACGGTGCAAAGGAGGTCACATGCTGGGGCGACGGTACTCCACTCAGGGAGTTCCTCTATGTCGACGACCTCGCCAACTTGTGCGTTTTCCTCATGAACAACTATAGCGGAAACGAGACCGTGAATGCAGGAACCGGCAAGGAAGTGACTATAAAGGAACTTACAGAAATGGTAGCCCGCATTGTAGGCTACGACGGAGAGATAAAGTGGGACACATCAAAACCGAACGGGACACCACGCAAGTTGCTTGACGTATCCAAGAGCGCGGCACTGGGATGGAAATATAAAACTGAATTGGAAGAAGGCATACGCCTGTCGTACGAGGATTTCCTGAATAACCCGATGAGAGCAGAAAGATAGCAACGAAAAAATGGCCGCCATGGCGGCCATTTTTTCGTAATTGAAAACTTCTCATTCATACAGGAAGAACTGCGGGCGACCGTAGAGACGGAAATCCTTTATGCAGCCCGGAAGGCTCACATCACGCATGCACACGCGGAAGCCCTTGACGGTGCGTATATTACCCAAATCAACGATTATCTGATGTGGCACCAGCTTCACATCCTTTCTCCATGCAGAGTGCCAATATGTAGATTCATCACCGTCAATCATATCCTCAGCAACACCTTCGCTCACCTCCTCGGTATTAGTGTGAACAATATTCCATTTCTTCTTGTCTATAGCATTGCCATTCTCGTCGAGCAGTTCAATCTCGCAAACGCATGAATTCTGACCGTCATACGTGCTCCTGATATCAATACAAAGGTGACGCAAAGTCTTCATGCCATCGAACATAAACTCCTGCCAACCGGTCTTTTTCTCGACCTTGCCCTTGAATATACCGTCAAACTCATCGAGCACTGGAATACGATTATACTCACGAGATGTTTTGAAGGAGTTCTTGTCGGGGCCGAGTGTATTGAGTATAGGCTTTTCGACACCATGCAGTGTACGCTTGCCTGTAGCCTCCATCTCGAATACCACAATCTCGTTCTCGCCCTCCTTCATCCATGGAGCCGGCAGATAGATTGTCTGCTGCGGGCCAATACCCCAGAACTTGCCGAGCGAACGACCGTTAACCCAAACGGCACCCTTGCCCCAACCGGTGAGGTCTATGAATGTATCGCCGACCTTCTCTATGGTGAATGTTCCACGATAGAAGCCAGGTTGGTTACCCTCATGACGCAGACGTGGGAAAACATACTTTGTAACGTCGGCACGATGCAGAGGCAACGATGTTATTGTCCAATCCTTAAGTTCCTCTCCATCGAGAGTCACACACTTTGTTATACCCTTTAGATTGTTTACAAGGTCCTTGCCATAGTTGACACGACCACCATTCTCAACAAGGATTTCAAGCACCGAATTAGCCTCCTTCACATCGAGCTGCAAAGCATTCTGGCGGAAGCGCCTGTCAAGACTACCCACCACCTCACCATTGAGCATCACCACTGCATAGTCGCGCAGCTCATTGATCACAAGCTTGCCGCTGACAGGTGCTGGGATTATTGTCTCGTAGTGTATATAGCCATAATCTTGGTTCATATCTTCCATTGTCATGGTATTTTCCGACTTCACTCTCTCGCCAAAAGCAACAGACAGCGGGGCCCATTCTGTAAGCTCAACTTCGGCGAATGTCGTTGTTGGGTTGTCGGCAGGGACAGGAGGAAGCGTCACACCCTCGGGAAGGTTACGCTGTATAACCTCACGGAAAGCATGGTATTTGGGATAAGCATTTCCATACTCGCCCAGCGGAGCATCATAGTCATAGCTTGTAGGCTGTGGCTCATACGAACCATTGTTGGTGTTCGCACCATTGGTATAGGCAAAGTTCGTACCGCCATGGAACATATATATGCTCACAGAGACATCGTTCTTGAGCATCCAATCGAGCTGTTCGGCAGGACGCTGGTAATCGACTGCTGAATGAGGCAAGCCCCACACATCGAACCATGCAGGGTAGAACTCGGCAACAAAGTATGGACCACCGGGCCAGTAACGGTCGATAGAGGTCATAATATCCTCGCCGACTGCACCGTTTACTGTAGGGAGAATCCCAGGGATATAACCGTTTGGCATCTGGCCCGAACCGTCACAAGTCATCAAAGGAACATTGAAACCTGCATTCTTTATCATTTCGGCAAGCTTTCCAAGATAAACCTTGTCATCGCTGTACGAACCGTACTCGTTCTCGACCTGCACCATAATAATATTGCCGCCGTTGGTCACGGTATGAGGAGCAAGCTGCTCACCCAAGGCATTGAGATAACGTTCGCACGCAGCAAGGAAAGCCGGGTTGTCGCTGCGCCACTTGAGGGTACTGTCCTTCTGAAGCCAGTAAGGATAACCGCCGAAATCAAATTCGGCACACACATACGGACCGGGACGCAGCAACACGAACAGCCCCTCTTCGGCCGCAATCTCCACAAAACGGGCAATGTCGGCCTGGCCCTCGAAGTTGAACTCACCCGGCTGCGGCTCATGAACAGCCCAGAAGACATAGGCCGAAACAGTATTCAGACCCATGGCCTTTGCACGTTGCATACGGTCGCGCCAATACTCGACAGGAATGCGCGGATAATGCATCTCACCGCAAATGAGCTGCACCTTCTCGCCATCGTAAAGGAACTTTCCATCCTTTATTTCGAACGTATGCTTCTCGGGAATGAAGCGCAGCCCCACAATGGCAACTACAATAAGCAAAAGAGCAATAATAATTTTTCGCATAGCAGTTATTTATGGTTAGAATTATAATAAGGTATAATTTTTATAAAGGTAGTGATTTATTGCATAACCACAAACAAGCGGGTAAAAAAATAAAACCGGTACGCGTGCACTACCATACTCCGCATGCAGGCTTAACCGCTGCTCATATAAACCACAAGCAATGACACATAAAAAAAGGGGCTTCACAAAAGTGAAGCCCCACATTTTCTGGTTATTGTTTGCCTTAATTACTTGGCAGCAATTACGCGAGCCATTTCGCAAACCTTGTTTGAGTAACCCCACTCGTTGTCGTACCAAGAAACAACCTTAGCGAAGTTAGCATCGAGAGAGATACCAGCCTTTGCATCGAAGATTGAAGTGTTGGCGCAACCACGGAAGTCTGTAGAAACTACAGCGTCCTCTGTGTAACCGAGGATACCCTTCAACTCGCCCTCAGAAGCCTCCTTCATAGCAGCGCAGATGTCAGCCATTGAAGCTTCCTTCTCCAATACTACAGTAAGGTCAACTACAGAAACGTCTGATGTAGGAACGCGGAATGCCATACCTGTAAGCTTGCCGTTGAGAACGGGAAGAACCTTACCTACAGCCTTAGCAGCACCTGTTGAAGAAGGAATGATGTTCTCGAGGATACCGCGACCACCTCTCCAGTCTTTCTTAGAAGGACCGTCAACAGTCTTCTGAGTAGCTGTAGCAGCGTGTACAGTTGTCATCAAACCCTTAACGATACCGAACTTGTCGTTCAATACCTTAGCGATAGGTGCCAAGCAGTTTGTTGTACAAGATGCGTTAGAGATGATGTCCTGACCAGCGTATGTAGTGTGGTTAACACCGTATACGAACATAGGAGTAGAATCCTTAGAAGGAGCAGACATGATAACCTTCTTTGCACCAGCGGTGATGTGCTTGCGAGCAGTCTCGTCTGTCAGGAAGAAACCTGTAGACTCTACAACAACCTCAGCACCTACCTCGTCCCACTTCAAGTTAGCAGGATCCATCTCTGCTGTCAAACGGATCTTGTTACCGTTTACTACCAAGTAGTTGCCCTCAACCTCGATTGTACCGTCGAACTGACCGTGTACAGAGTCATAACGCAACATGTAAGCCAAGTAATCAGCATCAAGAAGGTCGTTGATACCTACAACCTGAATGTCGTTGCCGAAGTTCTTAACTGCAGCGCGGAATACCATACGGCCGATACGGCCAAAACCGTTAATACCAAGTTTAATCATTTTCTTAAAAATTTAATTAAAACGTTTATAATTAAAGAAAAGTCTCTCGTCTATTTTTTACACCCTCAAACAGGGCAATCAACCACAATTACAATATTCAGCTGTACGGCATGCAACAGCGACAAGCATCACTACAATCAATACAAGCACAAACTTCACAATCCTCATGTCAACTCCTGAATATCATTACCAAGACGGTAGAAATGGGCCGGATACATAAATCATTCCAATATCCTATTAACACGCATAGCCCGTCATTGTATGGTTTACCATGCAAAATTAACAAATTGTTTTTATATACAAAAGCAAAACAGCCGTTTAAATATATGGGAAAAGGAAGTTTTTTTCACTTCCACCTCTATTGACACCTAGGAGTCACACGACATCAATTATTTTTTGATCAAAGCAAAGCGTTTGTAACAAAAAAATGTACAGTTTCAATAAAATTCATTAACTTTGCATAATGCAAGCCGCAAGAAAAGAAACGGCATAAATACTGAACATAATAATTAAAGTATAAATAATATGGGATTCCTTAAAGATTTCAAGGCCTTCGCAATGAAGGGTAATGTAATTGACATGGCAGTCGGCGTAATCATCGGTGGTGCATTCGGCAAGATTGTCACATCATTAGTAAACGACATCATCATGCCACTAATCGGTACTGTCATGGGCGGCATCGACTTCAAGACAGCCAAGTGCGTACTCAAGGCAGCCGTAATGAACGGTGAAGAGGTTGTGAAGCCCGAGGTTGTGCTCACATACGGCAACTTCATACAGACCGTTGTCGACTTCCTCATCATTGCAATGTCTATTTTCGTGACAATCCGTGTTATTACCAAGCTCACCGAGAGAAGGAAGAAGGAAGAGGCTGCTGCCGCAGCTCCGGCACCTGCTCCCGCTCCCGAGCCAAGCGCTGAGGAAAAGCTCCTTACCGAAATACGCGATCTCTTGAAAGAGAAGAAATAACAGCGCGTGCCATTAAGAGTGAGACCATGCAGTCTCACTCTTATTTTTTATTAAACATTAGCGTCCGTCTATTGTACAAAAAAAGGAAAATAAGTAACTTCGCAACATATAAAAAAGAACCATTAATACAATTAGAAATATGAAACAGGACATGATCGTCATTCTGGACCTCGGCAGCCACGAGAACACCGTGCTTGCAAGAGCCATCCGCGCATTGGGAGTATACAGCGAGATTTACCCCCACGACATAACCGTCGAAGAGCTCAAGGCACTCCCCAACGTAAAAGGTATCATCATTAACGGTGGCCCCAACAATGTTATTGACGGCGTTGCCATCGATGTAAACCACGACATCTATTCTGCAGGCTTCCCCGTCATGGCAGCAGGTCACGACAAGGCCCTGTGCGATGTCAAGATTGCCGAAATAGGCAACGACGTGGATGTTGTCAAGGCAGCAGTGGAGTCATTCGTGCTCGACACATGCAAGGCCGAGAAGAATTGGAACATGACCAACTTCGTCAACGACCAGGTAGAGCTCATCCGTCGCCAGGTAGGTGACCGCAAGGTACTCCTCGCACTCTCGGGAGGCGTTGACAGTTCTGTCGTTGCAGCATTGTTGCTCAAGGCCATCGGAAACAACCTCGTATGCGTTCACGTAAACCACGGCCTCATGCGCAAGGGCGAGAGCGAGGCTGTTGTTGAGGTATTCAGCAAGCAGCTATGCGCTAACCTTGTATATGTAGACGCCACCGACCGTTTCCTCAGCAAGCTTGAGAACGTGGCCGACCCCGAAGAGAAGCGCAAGATCATCGGCGGCGAGTTCATCCGCGTATTCGAGGAGGAGGCACGCAAGCTCGACGGAATCGACTTCCTTGGCCAGGGCACCATCTACCCCGACATCGTTGAGAGCGGTACAAAGACAGCCAAGATGGTAAAGAGCCACCACAATGTAGGCGGTCTCCCCGAAGACCTCCAGTTCGAGTTGGTAGAGCCTATCCGCCAGCTATTCAAGGACGAAGTACGCGCATGCGGTCTTGAGCTAGGCCTGCCATACGACATGGTATACCGCCAACCGTTCCCCGGCCCCGGTTTGGGTGTACGCTGCCTCGGTGCCATCACACGCGACCGTCTTGAAGCGCTTCGCGAGGCTGATGCCATCCTGCGCGAAGAGTTCAAGATTGCAGGTCTCGACAAGAAGGTATGGCAGTACTTCACCGTAGTGCCCGACTTCAAGTCAGTAGGCGTACGCAACAACGCACGTTCTTACGACTGGCCAGTTATCATCCGCGCCGTTAACACGGTGGATGCAATGACAGCAACCATCGAGCAGATTGAGTGGCCCATCCTCATGAAGATTACTGACCGCATACTCGCCGAGGTGCCCAATGTCAACCGCGTATGCTACGACATGTCACCAAAGCCAAGTTCCACAATCGAGTGGGAGTGACAAAAAAAGAGCCGAAAGGCTCTTTTTTTGTCACTCCTTCCGAAGCAATTACAAAGCAATAGTCACGCGTAGCATAGCCGAAGGTTATGCCGCGTGGGTTGCATTTGCGAAGCAACTGCGATTGGTTCAATTATTGCGAAGCGATGATAGAGGCCATTGTTTAGCAATGGTCACGCGAAGTGCTGCAAAGTAGCACCGCGTGGGTTGCGATTGTCAAAGACAAAAACAATGGACTCAATGGGATGCCACCGAAGGGGACAACAGCAAAAAAAGAGCCTTTCGGCTCTTTTTTTGCTGTTTTATTTCCAAGGGGTTGTTTTAACCCACCTTTACATATGTATCATACAACCATTGCTTACTCTTTTCAGTCGCTTCCAAATCTATCCATTGCAATTTAGAAATAGATAGTAAATTATTAGAGTATCGTGACAAATAATTGACTATACCTTCTGAAGGTATCTTATTATTTCTAGACAATCCTCTAACAACCCTTCCAACAAAGTCGTATTCCTTCTGAGAATACAAACTTTTCAAGACTTGTAGCTTCTTGTTTGAGTATTTAACAGAAATATTTTCACCATCAACAACAATGACACCAAGACTCAAACGTTCAGAAATCTCGGGTCTAATCTCACCAAAAATTATGCTATACTGTAACTTATTCATTTATATTATCATTTAAACATTCAACAAAATTCGTCCACACATCATCCACCCACGATTCATCAAACAGTTGCATCAGTTTATTAAATATAATATCATTATCAACTTTCCATTCTAATGGTATTCTCAAAACTATACTTTCAAGCACACCTCTGCAATTATCGACCGACTTTCTATAATAGTCTTCCAACCCTACAGCAACAGTACTAATTTCATTATTTGAAAATCTATTTTTAAATTGTTTGAATATTTCTGCATACAATATCGTATCTGTCATTGTCAGTTGACACATTGGATATTCAAATGTCGAGGTATTGAATATTCCACCATAATCAATAGAAACAAGTTCATCGCATTTTACATCGTACAGCAAATTTGCATTGTTATATGTACGGTCTTCATTTGCTACCCAAAAGTCAAAAAGAGCAATCTTTAGCAATTGTGCAAGAACTTTTTTTGACAGTTGTATATGACTATACGTTGTCTGTGTAATATCAACAACACTATTCAGCATCATATACCCCAACGCAGGTGCAGTACGGATACAATTTGTCGATAAAAAATTACTCCAATGCTCAGCCTTGATTTTCACTAGGTTCATTTTCGGAGAACGGATATTCCATTTTCCAACAAGATGAGAACCAATAAATTCACACACAAGCTTATACGCAGGATTTAAAGAACGCATATACTTACACACATACTCATTCTTGTCGCTACACATTACAAGAACAGGATTTTCTCCTGTTTCATATTGTTTTTGAATATCCTTGATACTATCGAGCATATTTTAACACGTAGGATTATAATGATTGAAGCATATATATACACGAACAACTGAGAAATATCAAAAAACATTCAATATTTTTTCAATTCAAGTGCAAACTGCATTCCCGATTTTACCGCAAATATAAGTAAAAAACTTTTTGTTGACATGCTTATTAACCATTTTTACTATTAATCTCACTTATGGAACGTGGTTACTCTGTACGAAACACAGCAAAATTTTGTTTCACGAACCCACTACCGCTCGGCAAAGCAAATGAAATTTCTTTGCACTCGCTTAATCGCGGCTTTCAAGCGTTAGTACAGTACAAAGAGTAAAAAGAGAATTTTCATTATAAAAGTTATTGCTCTAGGCAAAGTCGGGAGCAATAACTGTATTTATGAATATCACTTGATTAAATGAATATAAATAAATATTTTTGTACTACATAAATTAAGTTCAATGGGCGGCGATATAAAATACAAATATGCTTTTGATGAAAAAGGTAATATTGTTTCAATAGAAGACCTTACAAAAGAAACAAGCAAACAGCAAACATTCAAGTGCATTGTTTGTGGCAGCGAATTACGTCCAAGAGCTATTGGCAGTAAACAAAGAAGAGCGCATTTCTATCATAAGGGAGTTGTTTTGTGCAATGGAGAAACTTATTTACACAAACTTTGCAAATTGTATATAAAACAACATTTTGACAATTCGGATAGTTTTAATATCTCTTACAAGGTATCTAAAAATTGCAGTGAACGCAATTGCAACCTTAGGAACTGTAACTGCCATAAGGAAGACGAAATAAACCAAATTGATTTAAAAGAATTCTACGATACTTGCACAATAGAAACAAACATTAAAGGATTTGTTGCAGATTTACTACTTACAAATTCCAAAGACACAAGTATTCCACCTATCCTAATTGAGATATGTGTTGCCCATCCTTGTGAAGATATAAAAAAGGAATCAGGATTAAAAATCATAGAAATATCCATAAAATCAGAAAAAGATATAGAAAACCTATTTTCAGATGGAACATTGTCAGAGAACTTAAACAAATGGATTGGGAATAGAATTGAATTCATTTCTTTTAAACGCAACATAGAAGAAAAATTAATTTCTCCTATATCAAGATTTATATACCTACCAACAATCAGAACTAATCCTTTTTTCTGCGACTTCAAATGCGATATTGCAAACTACAAACTAATTGCAAATTCAGTTATTGAACTTAATATTATTAACTCAAAACATCAACATGAAAACAACAACTACACTATTGCATGCAATTGGCTAGCCAAACATATTGAATTTAAAAGATGTAATATTTGCAAATTTTATTATAAAACAACAAACAACGAAGAAGTTTCTTGTAGATTAAGTACCAAATACGACAAACCAATATTTCCTATGCTGGAATATGCCGAAAAGTGCAGTTGGTATCAAAAAAACACATTTAGTTTCAATGAAGATGAATATAAAATATTAGAAATAAAAGAGAATAACTTCAATAAAAAAGATGCCTACTATGTTATGATAGCAGGAAGTAATAATTTTGACAACTATACTTTTTTTGAAGAAAAATGCAACCATTTACTTTCAGAAAAAATCAAAACACATAATGTAGTTATACTTGTTCAGAGTTCAAACGAAATAATCAATCTCGTTAAACAATTCTCTTATAAACACAACCTACTTGTCATTCCCTATAACACCATATGGGGGAAATATGGACCTATAGGAACAGAGATGTACAAAAAAACAGATGCTCTCGTTGCATTTTGGGATGGCAAAAGCGAATTCACAAAATCACTTATAGAAGAAGCTAAATACTATGGATTAAATGTTGAGGTATATCTTATTTAAAATACGAAGAAACACGATGAACAGATTTTAGTTTTCAATAGAATTGCATCTTTTCGACACCAGTTCTTGACACCTGTTGCCGTTTCAAAAGGCAAAATTTTGTGTTAAAGTATTGATAATAAAGTTAAAATATTTAACCACAATTTAACTGTTCTAGTCGAGTGGGGGGCCGGGTCAAAAGTATTTTTGCTCCGGCCTCTCTGTTTTTGTTTTATCGGCAAGGTTTTAGTCAGAAAAATGGTATTTCGGCTGATATGAGTTCTTATGCAGCCTTATTACACTCCATATACGTTCCATAAGCACCGA
>JAFYQH010000005.1 GCA_017547205.1 Bacteroidaceae bacterium
CCGGGGATTATGGTATTCTGACAACCTTGAATAAGAGTGTTTGTTGCTGTCTCAATAATTGCATTACAACCCTCACGGCTGTCATAATGCCTGTTGTTCCCGTCAACAACAATGCTCGTAAGGCCGGAGCAACTACAGAACGCATAACCTCCAATGCTTGTTACGCCATCACCGATTGTTACGCTCGTAAGGGCGCCGCAATTATTGAACGCACAATATCCAATGCTTGTTACGCTGCCGGGGATTTCAATGCTAGTAAGGCGGTAGCAATCACGGAACGCTTCATATCCAATGCTTGTTACGCTGTAGGTATTTCCATTGTACGCTACAGTAGATGGAACTGTTACATCGCTGGTGTATTCGTTGTGATATGCATAATAGGAATCACCCTTATAAGTCACCTCAACGGTTTTTTCCGTAATTGATGTAATGTTGTAAAAAATTCCACCAACTTCAAAGCCGTGGGCTGTTGCTACTGTGCTGCATAGCAAAATGAGGGCTGCAAGCAGACTCTTGAAAGAAAAGTTCATAATAGACTTATATTGAAAATATTAAATATTATTTTTTTGCAAATTTAACTTATTGACACAGATTAGTGAAATAAAAAAAGGATTTTTTACTCTCCGTAGCAAAACCGGGGCTCAGTAGGAATTTAGTGTGGGAAACATAGTGCTGACATCTTGACCTTCAGTAGGCTTTTACCTTTAATCTTTGGTCTTATATTCTTTCTGTAGTCCTGCTGTATGCACTCTCTGTCGTGCAGAAAATCCAAAGAACTCGGTTTGCGTAAAGAATCTTCATAAGTACCTTTTCTGTATTTTGCCGCGTACAATGGTAATTTTCAATAAACACCGGCACCGTTAAAAAACACAACTTAAACCTTTTTGATTTTGGGATAAAGCGGCAGGACTGTTTGACTGCTAGTTAGACGCTCGTTTTGACGAGTGACTAACTGAAGGAGTCCCGCACCGCCCCAAAATCAAAAAGAAAGTTTAAGTGGCACCATTGCGGGCGAGCAATGTTTGCGACGAAGGAAACTTTAGTTTCCCAGAGGAGTGTGCTTTAGCACCCTTTTTGACTGAGGAATGTCGCTTGCGACTTGTGAACAAAGAAAAGGCAGACTGTTTTTTCCGCGTGCCGGGGCTTTTTGCAACTTTTTGGCGGCCAAAAAGTTGCAAAAAGCACGACAACCAAACAAACACAAGACAACAGTAATAAGGTTAAAAGCGGGAGAGTTTTACCGCGCTATGTTGCTTACGGTGCCGGATATTCAGGAATTAGAATCATGACGCGGAGAATGGTAATCTATTTAAGATATTATGGCTCAGCTATATGACATGCCCGTCATACCCAAAAAAAGAGGTTCTGAAAACAGAACCTCTTTGTTGGGCTACCCGGACTCGAACCAGGAAAGGCAGGACCAGAATCTGCAGTGTTACCATTACACCATAGCCCATTGCTTAATTGCGATGCAAAGGTACAACTTTTTTCGGTAAAAAAAACATTTTCGCCTTTTTTTTGATTAAAAAATTGAAAAAAAGATCTTTTTGTCCCCAAAAAGCCATAAAAACCACTTGTAATTATTTTCATTTCGACAAAATAAGAGGTATCTTCGCAGATGAAAATAGAAGGACATTTTGTCACATTACTCTGTTTCATGCGACAAACAATGCACAAGGCACGATTTTTGCAGATTGAATGCAGAGACAGATTAAAAGAAACCATTTATGCAGAAAAGTACAGTTACAGCAAAAGAAGTTATTGAGCAGATAATAGAAGGTATACAGGAAAAGAAGGGAAAAGGTATTGCGGTTGTCGACATGCTTGAGCTCGGGAACAGCATATGCGACTACTTTGTTATATGTCAGGGAAACTCTCCTGCACAGGTGAGCGCAATCACCGACTCCATTGCCGACATGGTAAGGGAGAAGTGTGGCAAGAAGCCATATGCAATCGACGGTTTGCGCAACGCCCAGTGGGTTGCCATGGACTACGGTGACATTTTGGTACATGTATTCCTGCCCGACGTGCGCAAGTTCTACGACATTGAGCACCTATGGGCCGATGCCAAACTTACCGAAATACCTGATTTGGACTAACGGACAGTTTATATTGATTGACAGATGGCCAACATAAAGAAACCGAAATTCAACTTCACATGGTTCTACCTGGCGGTAGGCGGCATGCTACTGTTCTTTTTCATGACCGGCAACGGCAACAACGATGCCGTAATGGAGAAAGAGTACTCCGAACTTACCGACTACATCTCAAAGGGATATGTAGAGGAAATCGTGGTATTCGACAACAATGAAATCGAAGTATACCTGCTGAAGGACTCTGCGAGACATGTATTCGGCAAGCCTGTAGAAGGCAAGGCACGCCCGATGGTAATATCGGACATCGGCTCAAGGGACAACTTCGAGAAATTCATTTTTGAGCAGAAGGACAACGGCAATTTCAAAGGCAAGCTCCGGTACGACAAGCGCCCCGATTACCTTGGAGGCCTGTTCTGGAACATATTCCCGATAATAGTTCTTATAGGAGTATGGATGTTCATCATGCGCCGCATGAGCGGTGGTGGCGGCGGTGGAGGCGGCGTCTTCAACGTGGGAAAGTCGCAGGCAAAACTCTTCGACAAGAGCAATACTCCTACCATTACGTTCAAGGATGTGGCAGGACAGGAGGGCGCAAAGCAGGAAGTCAAGGAGATTGTAGATTTTCTAAAGAGCCCGCAGAAATACACCGAACTGGGTGGCAAGATACCCAAGGGCGCATTGCTAGTAGGTCCCCCGGGAACGGGAAAGACCCTGCTTGCAAAGGCTGTGGCCGGCGAGGCCAACGTACCGTTTTTCTCCATGTCCGGTTCGGATTTCGTGGAGATGTTCGTCGGCGTCGGCGCTTCACGCGTACGCGACCTGTTCCGCCAGGCCAAGGAGAAAGCCCCTTGCATAATCTTCATTGACGAGATTGACGCAGTAGGACGCGCCAGAGGCAAGAACCCGTCCATGGGCGGCAACGACGAACGCGAGAACACACTTAACCAGTTACTCACGGAGATGGACGGATTCGGCACCAACAGCGGAATCATAGTCATTGCGGCGACCAACCGTGCCGACATACTCGACAAGGCGCTGTTGCGTGCAGGACGTTTCGACAGACAGATACATGTGGACCTCCCCGACCTGAACGAACGCAAGGAGGTGTTCGGGGTACACCTGCGTCCGCTTAAACTCGACCCCTCAGTTGACATAGACACCCTGTCGCGACAGACACCGGGCTTCTCGGGTGCCGATATAGCCAATGTCTGCAACGAGGCTGCGCTAATTGCTGCGCGCAACAACAAGAAGGCTGTTGACAAGCAGGACTTCCTCGACGCCATAGACCGTATCATAGGCGGCCTCGAGAAGAAGACGAAGGTAATGACACAGAAAGAAAAGGAGTCTATCGCAATACACGAGGCCGGGCATGCCACAATCTCATGGTTCCTTGAGCATGCGAACCCGCT
Organism: Bacteroidaceae bacterium; assembly: GCA_017547205.1. GTDB lineage: Bacteria > Bacteroidota > Bacteroidia > Bacteroidales > Bacteroidaceae > HGM04593. Next base: position 3,506 of record JAFYQH010000005.1, read on the forward strand.
GATAAAAGTGACTATCGTCCCGCGCGGCAGAGCCTTGGGTGCGGCCTGGTACATGCCCGAAGAGCGACAGATTACGACCAAGGAACAGATGCTTGACGAGATGTGCGCCACACTGGGCGGGCGCGCTGCCGAGGAGACATTCATCGGACATATATCGACCGGTGCCATGAATGACCTTGAGCGTGTCACCAAACAGGCATACGGAATGATTGCCTATGCCGGCATGAGCGACAAACTGTCCAACCTATGCTACTACAACAACAATGAGTACCAGTTCAGCCGTCCTTATAGCGAAAGGACAGCCGAACTCATTGACACCGAGGTACACAGCATGATAAACGGCCAGTACGAACGCGCGAAAGCCATATTGCGCGAACACAAGGACGGACATGCCGAACTTGCCAGGATATTGCTTGAACGCGAGGTGATATTTGCCGAGGATGTCGAAAAGATATTCGGCAAACGACCTTGGGCTTCGCGCAGCGAAGAGATATTCGCAGGCAGAGAGGAAAAAAGGGAGAATGACGACAATGTGAAAACCGGAACAGAAGAAGACGGCACAGTCACAACCGGAAACGAATAACAGAAAATCTATAATATGAAAAAATTTATCGTACGTACTCTAACCGGTGCTGCATTCGTGGCAGTACTCATTGGTTCAATGCTTTATGGCAAGTCGTCGTTCGGAGCATTGTTCACTGTAATAACACTGCTCTCGGTAAATGAGTTCTGCACCTTGACAAAAGAGTACAAGGGTACAACATTCAGCAAAGGACTAGCCATACTTGGCGGTTGCTGCCTGTTCATCGCATCGTTCCTGACGGTTCACATGGAATATAGCAGGCCATTCCTGCTGTATGCCCCATATATGGCCATTGTAGCATATGCATTCATACGCCAGATGTTCGACCAAAGGAGCAAGCCGCTTGACAACTTTGCATATTTTACACTCAGCCAAGTGTATGCAGCATTGCCATTCGCTTTGCTGAACATGCTTTCAACAGGATGCACACTGCCGGGAGAGACATATAGCTACCTGCTACCGCTGTCTATCTTCATATTCATATGGAGCAACGACACCGGCGCGTTCTGCTTCGGGTGCCTGCTCGGACGCCACAAGATGTTTGAGAGGATATCACCAAAGAAGACTTGGGAGGGATTTGCAGGAGGTGCATTTGTTGCGACCGTTGCAGGATACGTGATATCAATATTCTTCCCGGAGATGAACATGTGGGAATGGATGGGAATGGCGCTTGTGACCGTAGCCGCAGCGACACTCGGTGACCTCATCGAATCGAGCATGAAACGCGAGATGCAGATAAAGGATTCGGGCAATATGCTTCCGGGACACGGAGGCATACTTGATCGGTTCGACAGCACACTGCTTGCCGTACCCTGCGTAATAGTATACTTAGTCTTCATCGGTATTCTTTAAGAACGACACCATCTTCTCCGCGGCACGCTCTGATGCACCCGGAGCTCCTAGAATATCAATCATGCGGTCATACTCCTTGAGCATGACCGCTCTTTCTTTTCCGTCAGCAGGCAGAATCCTGCCGAGTTCATCAACGACATTGGAAAGGCTCATGTCCACCGAAACAAGTTCACGCACCACTTCACGGTCGGCGACAAGGTTTACAAGAGAGATATATTTGACCTTCAGGAAGTGCTTTTTCAAAAACGAGTAGAACTTTGGCATAGGGGTAGCATAGCACACCACCTGAGGTACCCTGAACAGAGCCGTCTCAAGAGTTGCTGTACCTGATGTCACAAGCGCTGCATGCGCATTGTTCAGGATATCATAAGTCTGGCCAAACACGATACAAGCACCATCCTTGAGATACGGTGCATAGTACTCCTTGTCAATGGAGGGTGCTCCGGCGATGACAGGCTGATAATCCGGAAAACGTTTCATTGCCTCGAGCATTATTGGCAGGTTAAGTTCAATCTCCTGTTTACGGCTACCTGCCAGGAGAGCAACTATGGGTTTGTCGGGAATTTTGTTCGAGCCGATGAAGATATCGCGTTTGACCGCCTTCTCGCGCACGAACGCATCTATAGCATCCACACAAGGGTTTCCCACATAATTTATTCTGTAACCGTGTTTCTTCTCAAAGAAATCAACCTCGAACGGAAGTATCGAGAAGAGTTTGTCCACATCGCGCTTTATATTCTTTATGCGACGCTCCTTCCATGCCCATATCTTGGGAGAGATGTAATAATAGACCGGAATATCGGTATTCTTGTGGATATACTTTGCAATAGAGAGATTGAAACCTGGATAATCGACCAATATAAGCACATCAGGATTCCACGCAACAATGTCGTTGCGGCACATCTTCATATTCGAGAGGATTGTTCTCAGGTTCATAACTACAGGAACAAAGCCCATAAAGGCCGTGTCACGGAAATGCTTTACCCTTTCACCGTCAACTGCAGACATGAGGTCTCCACCGAAAAAACGGAACTGCGCCTCACTGTCAACTTTTTTCAGTGCTTTCATCAGATTCGAAGCATGCAGGTCGCCCGAAGCTTCGCCGACAATAATATAGTATTTCATAATGCAAAGTATTTACATCCGAACCGGTTTCCGGGGATCACAACCCCCATTGTTTCATATCCTCGAGCAGGCTATAGTCGGTAAAATCTATTCTTGTAGGAGTTATCGTGACATAGTTGTTGTCGAGCGCCACGCGGTCGGCCAAAACATCATCCTCAGCGACAACAAACTCACCGGTAAGCCACCACCATTCACCACCGCGCGGATGGTCATGTGCGGCCCACTCGTTGACCCAATTGCCTGCTGCCTGACGGCACACCTTTACACCTGCATATGTTGGGGTATCAGGGAAATTCACATTCAGACAACTGCCGACTGGCAAACCACGTTCGAGCACGGCCGAAACGATTTTTCTTATCACGTCATATGTAGGAGTGAAATCGGCATCGGCATCATGCGAACACAAGGAGAATGCAATTGACGGAATGCCTTTCATGCAGCCTTCGATGACAACTCCCATTGTTCCCGAATAGTGTGCATTCACGGCAGAATTGTCGCCATGGTTTATACCGCCGACAACAAGGTCGGGCCTACGTGGCACAAAGGCATGACAACCGATCTTGACGCAGTCGCATGGCGTTCCGGTACAGGAATACACCTTTAGGCCCGGTTCCGACAACACTTCGGACACCTTTATCGGAACCTCGCTCGTTATTGCACATCCCTTGCCCGAACGCCCCGTATGCGGGGCCACAACAACAACATCTCCGAAATCGCGGAGCACCTCCACAAGACAATTTACACCCTTTGCCTGGTAACCATCATCGTTCGACACGAGAATCAGTGGTCTTTCCTTCATAATCATTACATTTACGAATGCGAAGATACTAAAAATTTGGAATATCCAATCCTACGGCATACCTTTACAAAAAAATAAACTTTCACACAATATACTATGGATTTATTCAAGAAAACAGCCGCCGCACTACTGCTGGCAACCTCATTGACAGGAATCAATGCACAGAGCATTGACATACGCCCTATCCCACAGAATATATCATGGAGCGAAAATGTTGCGTTCACGAACAACGTGTCATACTCACTTACGGGAACAGAAACCGCAGATATTGACGCTGTGAACCTGTTGAGAAAACACTTCAGCACAGAAAACGGAACCATTGAGATTATCATGGGAGAGCGCGGTGATGAATCCATTGCCGAGTACGAGAACCTTATCCCACAAAAAGCCGAGGGCTATTACCTGGCCGTAGGCAAGGACAAGGTCGTTATTGCCGGAAATGACGGCTCCGGCACATTCTACGGCGTACAGACATTCATTCAGGTAGCATCACAGCCAAACGTAATGGAAGTCACTATAACCGACTACCCTAGCGTACCTCAACGCGGTCTTGTAGAGGGCTACTACGGCAACCCCTACAGTGAAGCAGACCGTATGGGACTGTTGAAAATGTTTGGCGAAATGAAGATGAACGTCTACATCTATGGTCCAAAGGACGACGCCTACCACAAGAGCAAATGGCGTGAGGAGTACCCTGCAGAACTAGGCAAGAAAATCACAGAATATGCAAACTTTGCAAAAGCCAACAAAATAGAGTTTATGTGGGCAATCCACCCGGGCGAGGACATACAGTGGAACGACACAGACAGGGCAAATATTGTCAACAAACTCAAGGCCATGTGCGCATTGGGAGTAAGGAGTTTTGCTGTATTCTGGGACGACCTTTGGGGCGATGACGGCACACATGGTGACGAGCAGGCCGAACTGATGAATTACATTGCAGCAGAACTTAGAAAGGCTTACCCGGATGTAAAACCACTCACAATATGCCCTACGCAATATAACCGAGGATGGGCAAACAGCATCTATCTGCCTGCGCTCGGCGACATAATGGACAGCGATATCAATATTATGTGGACCGGCAACAGCGTCGTGGATATGATTAACTACAGCGATATGACTTGGATTAACAACCAAATCAAGCGCAAAGCATACATTTGGCTCAATTACCCCGTAAGTGACTACTGCATCAACCACCTGTTGATGGGCCCTACACACGGCAACGACCTTAACATTGCCAATATGCTATCGGGATTCGTTTCCAACCCTATGGAGTATGCCGAGGCATCAAAGGTATCACTTTTCAGCATTGCCGACTACACCTGGAATATGCCTAAATACGATTCAAATGCATCTTGGGAAGCAGCAATGAAGTACCTTATGCCACAGAATTACGAAGCGTTCCGCTTCTTCTGTGAGAACAACATCGACCTTGGTGCAAACACACACGGCTTGCGCCGCATGGACGAATCTCCTGAATTTGTCAAGGCGGAAGAGACCTTCAATAACAAGATTACAACAGACAGAGAGGCTGCATACGCAGCTGTAGGCGAACAGTTCTACAAACTAGTGAGTGCTGCTGAGACACTCATGACAACCGATGAGAATCAGGTTTTGACAAACGAGATTGCACCTTGGATACAATCAATGAAATATCTTGGACAAAAAGGAGTATGCATCATTGGGATGAACAATGCCCTGGCAAACGGCACACCGGAGACTTTCATCGACAGCTACCTGAAATACAAGGAGTATGATGAAGCACAGGCTGCACTGCGTTCACGTGATTTTGCCGGCTCACTTAGAGTTGCCACACCCGCAGTGGGCACAGTGCACATTGAACCGTTTATCAAAAACGCCATCGGCACGCTCGTTGCAGAATACAAGGAGGTTTATGATTACCGTACAGATGTTTTCCCGGCACAGGTTCTGGAGAACGGCACATACCACATTATGTACAACGGCAAATATCTCACAAACAACAATAAAGCAGCCGGAACAAAACCCGTATTCCAGGCCGAGCAGGACAATATACGTCCACAGCGCCAGGAGTGGAAGATAAGCTTGGACCCAAGCACAAACCGCTATAAAATCATAAACCTTGAGGATAACCGCTACCTAAATGAAAACGGAAGTTTCACAGTCAGCGACAACACCAACCCATACGAATCGGTATGGCACACATACGAAATAACACTGCTTGCAAACGGCAAGTATGCCATACAGAACGGCGGCAGCGCCGGCAATGCATTCTGGAGTGTAAGCGGCACGCAGATACAGAAAGGCAATTCCACAGCACTGCCCGACAAGCACATATTCGATCTAGTACCGCTGGGCGGAACATCAAAGGAGAACCTTATTGGCAAAGATGAGGTATACTACATTACAGACGGCAAGCGTTACCTCACCAACAATAATGTAAACGGCAGCGGCGGAACACCTACATTCAAGGAGGTTGACGAACCTGCAACCGCACAGGAATGGAAGATTATCGCTGATGCAAGTGGACAGAACTGCTACAAGATTACGAGCAATGCCGATGGCAGATACCTAAATGAATATGGAGTATTCGGTACAAACCAGTATTACAGCGATTGGAACACATACCTGTTGACATTGATGAGTGACAAGTGGTCAATCCAGTGGACACAATCAGCAGTAAAGAACGGTGTAAAATATCTCGTCGTGTCGGGTGACCGCCTCGAAGCAAAAGACATCGCACGTTCCGAAAGCTACACCGTCAGCCTGATAGACAAGAATGCCATTACTGGCATTATGAACACTGAACCCGATACAGACATTGCTGTTTCAGGAGGATGCATCGTTGCCGGCAACGGAACTGAGTCCATTGACATATACTCTACTGACGGCCGGTTATTAAAGGCATGCAAGGGAGAGAGGATTGCCGTATCCGACCTCGCGGCCGGCATATACATTGCTGTAGCTACAAAGCACAACAATACACGCACTTATAAATTCGTGATTGAATAACACCCTGCCGCTCCCGACACCAAGGCGGGCACAGGAGCAAAAATATAAAACATTTTTACTATTTCGACAGTGAAATGGGTTGCTGTTTTTATTAGAACGGCAACCCATTTCATTATGTTTTATTAACCTATTGTTCATAAGTAAATGACAAATAACAAGCGGCAAAAAATTTAAATTATTAACTTTGCAATCTATTTATAGATTGGTACCCAGTAACCAACACCGGGCGTGAGCTAAGCACTGTTCGGGAAATATAATTGCCGGAATGATATTTTTTATATAAATTAGCCGATTGTAGTACACATGCGGCTAATCAGGATTAAATAATTGAAACAAAATGGGAAAGATAATTGCATTGGCCAACCAGAAGGGCGGTGTCGGAAAGACGACTACAGCGATAAACCTGGCTGCATCACTGGCTACCCTCGGAAAGAGGGTGCTTGTAATAGATGCCGACCCGCAGGCAAACGCATCTTCGGGACTTGGAATTGATATACGAGAGATAGATTGTTCCATTTACGAGTGTCTTATAAACAAAGCCGAGCCTAAGGAGGGCATACATGGCACCTGCGTGAAAGGGTTGGACATCATACCTTCGCACATAGACCTTGTAGGCGCAGAAATAGAGATGCTCGACATGCCCAACAGAGAAAAAATCATGCGAGATGCACTTGCTCCAGTAAAGGAAGAGTACGACTATATACTGATTGATTGTTCACCGTCCCTTGGACTGATTACAGTAAACTCCTTGACTGCTGCAGATTCGGTAATAATACCGGTACAGTGCGAATACTTCGCACTTGAAGGAATAAGCAAGTTGCTGAACACGATAAAGATAATAAAGTCGAACCTGAACCCAACCCTTGACATTGAGGGATTCCTGCTCACGATGTTCAACTCAAGGTTAAGGCTCAGCAACCAGGTGTACAACGAAGTGAAGAAACACTTCCGCGAGCTTGTGTTCAACACGGTAATACAGCGCAACATCCGACTGGGCGAGGCACCCAGCATGGGAATACCGGTGATAATGTACGATGCAGAATCAACCGGCGCGAAGAACTACCTGGCACTTGCCGATGAAATAATAAACAGAAACAACCGATAATGGCAAAACAGAAATTCACTTTAGGACGCGGACTTGACGCACTCATATCCACCGATGCAGTACGCACATCGGGCTCCTCGTCAATAGGAGAAATTGAGATTGGCAAGATATTCGCCAATCCCAACCAACCGCGCCGCGACTTCAACGAGGATGCACTCAAGGAACTGGCCGAATCCATAAAGGAACTTGGAGTGATACAGCCCATCACACTCCGGAAGATGGATGACGGAACATACCAGATAATTGCCGGCGAAAGACGTTTCCGCGCCTCACAGCTCGCAGGCAAAAGCACCATTCCGGCATACATACTGAAAGCCGATGACGAGAACACCATGGAGATGGCTCTTACCGAGAACATCCAGCGCGAAGACCTCAACCCCCTTGAGATTGCACTCGCATACCAGCAGCTCATCGAGCAGCACAACCTCTCACAAGAACAGTTGAGCAAGCGCGTAGGCAAGGGGCGCGCCACTATCGCAAACTTCCTGCGCCTCCTCAAATTGCCGGGCGCAATACAGGTCGCCCTCAAGGAAAGAAAGATTGACATGGGACATGCCAAAGCATTGCTGTCACTCGACTCACATGCCGACCAGATAAGCATTTTCAACGACATAGAAAAGAACGGTTACTCTGTACGTGAAGTGGAAGAGATCGTAAGACAAGTAAAGGAAAGTGGCCCAAACACAGAGGCGAAAGGCATCAAGGGGACTGACAGGAAACAGGATGCAGCATATCACCAACTAAAGAAGCACCTCACACAGTTCTTCCAGACACCGGTACAGCTCACATGCTCCGAAAAAGGAAGCGGCAAGATAAGCATCAAGTTCAAGGACGAGAAGGAACTGGAACGCATAATTGCAATATTAGATAAACTGAACCAACACTAAAGTGCAACACGCAATAATGACATACAAAGCATTCTTTATAGTTGCAGTAATGACAATCTTCACGGCAACGGTTGATGCACAGAATCTGGACAGTGGCATTACTGCAAGGAACGATTCTGTCCTGCAGATTATGACTCCATCCGACTCTCTGGCAATTGACAGTCTTCTCAAACTGACGGGCGAGGGTACAGTCATGAACCCCGACAGTAGCCGAGCTGCGCTCAAACGCATCGATACCGGCACTGGCAAGCCGGTTGCGAAGTTGTGGAAGCCAGACCCGACAAAAGCCACATGGCTGGCTCTTGTCATTCCTGGAGGAGGGCAGATATACAACCGCAAGTATTGGAAACTGCCAATCGTATATGGAGGATTCGTGGGCTGTTTGTACGCATACAACTGGAACTCACAGATGTACAAGGATTACCGTCAGGCATACCTCGACATCATGGACACGGACCCGAACACCGATTCCTATAAGGATTTCTTCAGGCCCGGATACGATTTTGACGCCAACAGGGAGTATGTCGAGAACGTATTCAAAAAGAGGAAAGACAGATACCGTCGCTGGCGCGACCTGAGCATATTCGCAACTATCGCAGTATACGCACTATCGGTAGTAGATGCATATGTGGATGCCCAGTTGGCAAACTTTGACATATCGGAAGACATAAACCTAAGCATCGAGCCAAGCATTATGAATGGCGGAGGGCATGAATTCGGAAAATCAAACAGGATTTCGCCGAAAGAGGGATATTACGGACTGAACTGCAACATAACATTCTAAACTATACAGACAGAGATGCACAAGACTGCAACTATAGCAACTATACTATTCATTTTTGCCATGCAGGCAACAGCCCGCATAGGCATTCCCGCAGATACAACCGTGACAACGCTTGACAACAGGAGTATTACGGACAAAGAGCTGAAGAGCAACGACTCCATACCGCAAAGGCCCTCAATAGGCGAGGGAAGGTCATCCTTCGTGATTCCAGAAGGACTATCTGCCAACATTGACAGTATGCTCAATACATGGCAGGCACGCAACCTTCTCAATGCGCTTGACTGCAACGATGAAGGATGGAGAGATATAAAAACAAGTGATACGACGTATGCCGAACGTCTGCAAAACATTCCTAGCATCATAAAAATGCCATATAACAGCGTGGTCCGTGCATGCATCGACAGGTACATAACACGCAGCCGCTCATTGGTATCGTACATGCTCGGCATGTCGGAATTCTACATGCCCATAATAGAGGAAGAAATAGACAAACAGGGCATTCCAAAAGAACTGAGATACCTGCCAATCATTGAATCGGCACTAAACCCCACAGCCGTTTCACCGGCAAGCGCAAAGGGACTATGGCAGTTCATCTTCCCGACAGGCAAGTTGTACGGGCTGAAATCGAACAACTTTGTCGACGAACGTTTCGACCCTGTCAAATCGACAAAGGCAGCAGTTCACTACCTGCGCGACCTGTACAAGTTCTTCAACAGTTGGGAACTGGCCATTGCAGCCTACAACTGCGGCCCCGGCAACGTAAAGAAAGCCATCCTAAGGTCTGGCGGAAAGACAAGTTTTTGGGAAATATATGACTGGCTGCCACGCGAGACACGTGGCTACCTGCCGGCATTCATTGCGGCAAACTATGTGATGACATACCACAAGGAACACGGTATCTGTCCCATGGAACCGAAGATACAGGTAACCACCGACACGGTCCACATAAGCCGGAACCTCCACTTCAGCCAGATTGCCGATATATGCGGCGCAGACATTGAGGCCATAAGGGCACTTAACCCACAATACTTGAAGGACATCATCCCCGGCGAAAACGAAAGTTATGTTTTGAGACTGCCGAACGAGCTTGTTACGTCATTCCTTGCGAACGAAGATACGATATACAGGCACAGGGAAGAAGAATTCTTCCCAAAGGAAAATATAGAGAAGATGCTCAAGCAGGCCAAACTGAATGATGACGGCCGAGGCTCGTTGAGACGCCATAAGATAAAGAACGGCGAGAACCTTGGAAGCATTGCGCGCAAATACAGGGTGACAGTGAAGCAGATTATGAAGTGGAACAATATGCGCAACACAAAGATCAGAGCCGGCAAATACTTGAAGATATACAAATAACGTATGGAGAGCGAGGGAGAAAAAAGGACAATGCATGAGGATGCTGTCATAAATGCAGCATTCCAGGAGTTGCTGGATATATATCTGGCATCACAGCACCGCAAGAAAGTTGAGCTTATAACAAAAGCCTTCAATTTTGCACGCCAGGCCCATAAGGGGGTAAGGCGTCACAGCGGTGAGCCCTATATCATGCACCCGCTCGAGGTCGCGCGCATAGTCTGCAAGGAGATAGGACTGGGGTCGACATCAATATGTGCCGCATTGCTGCACGATGTCGTCGAGGACACCGACTACACGGTAGAGGACATCAGAAACCTCTTCGGGGACAAGATTGCCGAAATCGTCAACGGACTTACAAAGATTTCGGGCGGTGTATTCGGAGCGCACGCATCGGCACAGGCCGAAAACTTCAAGAAACTGCTACTGACAATGAGTGAGGACATACGCGTCATACTCATAAAGATTGCCGACAGGCTGCACAATATGCGCACTCTGGAGTTCATGCAGGAGAACAAGCAATACAAGATTGCCGGAGAGACCTTATATATATATGCCCCCATAGCCTACCGCCTTGGACTGAGCCGAATAAAGACAGAACTTGAGAACCTCAGCTTCAAATATGAGCATCCCGAAGAGTATGCCAGCATTGAGAAGAAAATAGAGAAGACACAGCAGGAAAGAGACATACTCTACGAGGAGTTCACGCGCCCCATATGCGAACAACTCGATGCCATGGGGTACAAATACCACATTATAGGCCGTGTAAAGTCACCCTATTCCATATGGAACAAGATGCAGAAGAAACATGTCGCATTCGAGGACATATACGACATACTTGCAGTGCGCATAATTTTCGAGCCCAAGGAAGAGGAAAACGAAAACAACGAATGCTTCAACATTTACATCGCGCTCACAAAGCTCTATAATGCACATCCCGACCGTCTGCGTGACTGGGTAAACAAGCCCAGGACAAACGGTTACAAAGCCCTGCACGCCACATTCATGAGCCAGAGAGGAGAATGGATTGAGGTACAGATAAGAAGCGAAAAAATGAACGAGGTTGCCGAGCGCGGCATCGCAGCCCACTGGAAATACAAGGATCAGGGAGAGGAGAGTAATGACACACAGCTCGACAACTGGTTGCACACCATAAAAGAGATTCTTGATGACCCACAGCCCAATGCACTGGACTTCCTTGACACAATAAAGCTCAACCTCTATGCAACCGAGATATTCGTCTTTACTCCCAAGGGCGAAATAAAGACAATGCCGCAGAACTGTACGGCCCTTGACCTTGCATACAGCATACACACATTCCTTGGCAACCACTGCATAGGCGCCAAGGTTAACCATAGACTGGTGCCGATAAATCACCTGCTCCAGAGCGGCGACCAGGTCGAGATACTGACCTCCAATGCACCACGTGTGGAGGAGGGCTGGCTTTCATTCGTCACTACAGCAAAAGCACGCAGCAAGATACAGGCAGCCATACGTCGCCAGAACCGTCTGCTGCAGAATGAAGGAGAGAGCAAGTTGTCCCAATTCCTCGAGCAGGAAGGATTGAGCAATTATACCGGCAATATTGAAAAGCTATGGAAACTGCACAAGCTAAAGGACCGCGAGGAACTGCTCACAGCCATAGGAAAAGGCTCCGTCATCTTGGGAAATGACGACAAGGATGCATTGCTCGGCAACAAGAAATTCAGTCTCCAGTCGCTATTCTCGTTCAACAGGGACAAAAAGAAAGAAGAAGGCAATGAAATTGAGTGCTATGAAAATCTTGACAAAAAAGTTCCGGTCAACCTTACCGACGAGAACCTCAAAAAAAGTTTCATAATCGCCGACTGCTGCCATCCTATTCCAGGTGACGACATTCTTGGATACTACGACGAGAACAAGCATATTGTAATACACAAGCGAAGCTGTCCTGTAGCTGACACCATCAAGAGTAGCCATGGAGACCGGATTCTGGCAGCAAAATGGGAGACACATAAGCAACTGTATTTTGTTGTACCCATAAAAATTACAGGTATTGACGATATGGGCGTACTGCATGAGATAACAACTATAATCTACCAGCAGTTGAACGCCAATATACAGAAGATGCACATAGAAAGCGACAACGGCATATTCGAAGGAACATTCTGGATAAATGTCCACGATGTGGAAGATGTAAGGAATATCTGCAACAATCTGAAAAAGATAAAGAACATCAAGACTATTGCACGAATAGGATAACCAATACAGGCCATATCAGAAACCGCAGAACAGACCCCGTGCGACATATCCAGGGCACATAATCAACAATACACAACAACGAGGGTGGCGGTACAGGGCATCAGAGCATATCCAACTGGGATTTTAGCCCCAACAACTCTTCTTTTATGGCTTTAAGACGGTCAATCACCTCGCTATTCGTTTCGGCACTCTCCTTCGGGCCACCGGACTTGAGTTGCATCTTTGCACCGGAAAGTGTAAGACCACGTTCCTTTACAAGATGGTATATGGTGCGCAATATCTTTATATCCTCTTTCGTATAACGGCGCACCCCATTGGCACCCTTGTAAGGCGCAACTTGAGGAAAGACAGTCTCCCAATAACGCAAAGTCGTCTCTGTCACTGCCAACTCCTTCGCAACCTCCTTTATGGAGTAGTACATCTTAAGATCCTTGTTTGTATTGAGTGCCATATCAGTCATATATTTTTCCATGGTTGTCGGCCATACGCAACATCTCGTCGTAGCCGTCGGCATCGAGATCCATGAAATAATAGTTTATCGGATTCACATTCTTACCTTTAACGAACACCTCGTAATGCAAGTGAGGCCCTGTACTTTTTCCCGAGTTGCCGCTGAGCGCAATCTGCTCGCCACGTACAACCTTCTGCCCAGGCTTAACCATGAATTTTGCGTCGGCCAAATGTGCATAGAGTGTCTTATAACCGAAACCGTGGTCGAGCACGACTGTGTATCCATATCCTGAACGCCAACCCGCGCTCTCGACAACAGCATCGGCTGTTGCATATATGGGGGTACGCATGTCACATGTAAAATCCATGCCTTTATGGAAACGCCTCACCTTATAGACAGGGTCAATACGATAGCCATATCCCGAGGCGGTCCTTGTGAGATCCCTATTGGAAATAGGCTGTATTGCAGGAATATGACGCAGACGTTCTTCGGCCGACTTGTCAAGAGCTGTAATTTCGTCGAATGACTTTATCTGCAAGTAAAGTTGCTTTTCAAGAAGATCGATTTTCTGGGTTGTCTCCACGAGAAGTTCCGCGTTCTCCATCTTAAGGAGCTCGTCATAGCGGTTCGTGCCGGCATAACCTGCATTGCGTACATTGTCGGGCACCGGCTCAGCATTCAGCATTACACGATAAAGGTTATCATCGCGCTGCTGTATATCCTTGAGGACCAAGGCTGCCTCATCGAGTCTCTGCGACAGAATCCTGTACTGTGCAAGGAGCTGCGAGTTCTCATGCTCGAAATCCTTAACAGTAGGCTTGTCAACAAAAAGATAGAATACAAGGAATGCGACACCACCGAAAATAACGTACATGAGTATACGGCGCAAGATTGTCATGAACTTCTGCGCGAATGTAGGATATACACGGTCATATGTCCTGGTATCGGGGTTAAATATGTAATAGACCTTTCGCATCACCTTGTGTTTACTCCGCAAATGTAATAAAACATTATTTCCAAAGCAAATTATAAAGGTTAAAGCCTGCAAACGGCAAAAAAGCGATTGCCCGCCACAACATTCAGCATTACAAAGAAGATTTATTTACGGATTTATTGTAACTTTGCGCTCTGCGCAAGAAAGGCACCTGCCAAGGTTCCTGCCTGCGTAACATCAGGAACAATTAAAACATAATAATATGCTCACATCAAAAGAAATCAGGGATTCTTTCAAGAATTTCTTCGAGCAGAAAGGACATCTTATAGTCCCCTCTGCCCCCATGGTTGTCAAGGACGACCCCACACTCATGTTCACCAATGCAGGTATGAACCAGTTCAAGGATATTATCCTAGGCAACAGTCCGGCAAAAAGCAAGCGCGTTGCCGACTCACAGAAATGTCTGCGCGTAAGCGGCAAGCACAACGACCTTGAGGAGGTAGGACACGATACCTACCACCATACGATGTTTGAGATGCTCGGCAACTGGTCTTTCGGCGACTACTTCAAGCAGGAAGCCATCGACTGGGCATGGGAATTCCTCACCGAAGTGGTAAAACTCGACCCGAACCGCCTTTATGCAACCGTTTTCGAGGGAGCCGCAAGTGAGGGACTCGAGCGCGACAACGAAGCTGCCGCAATTTGGGAGAAGTATCTTCCTGCCGACAGAATACTCAACGGCAACCTAAAGGACAACTTCTGGGAAATGGGAGACACCGGACCATGCGGACCATGCAGCGAGATACACATCGACCTCCGCAGCGACGAGGACCGTGCAGCAATACCGGGCCGAGACCTTGTAAACGGTTCACACCCGCAGGTCATAGAAATCTGGAATCTCGTATTCATGCAGTACAACCGCATGGCCGACGGGCACCTGGAGGAACTCCCGGCAAAGGTAATCGACACCGGCATGGGATTTGAGCGTCTCTGCATGGCACTCCAGGGCAAGCAGTCAAACTACGACACCGACGTATTCCAGCCCATAATCAAGAGTATAGGCGAAATATCGGGAGCAAAGTATGGAGACAACGCACAGACAGACATTGCGATGCGCGTGATTGCAGACCACATACGCACGATATCATTCTCAATCACAGACGGCCAGCTGCCGTCGAACGCGAAGGCCGGTTACGTGATACGTCGCATACTGCGCCGTGCAGTGCGCTACGGGTACACATTCCTTGGCCAGAAGCAGGCATTCATGTTCAAGCTCGTGCCCACACTCATAGAGAACATGGGCGACGCATACCCAGAACTGAAGCAGCAGCAGGAACTTATAACAAAGGTAATAAAGGAGGAGGAAGACTCATTCCTCCGCACACTCGAGACAGGTATCGGCATGCTCGACAAGATTATGGCAACGACCAAACATGCGGGCAAGAGCGAAATCAGCGGTATCGAGGCATTCACACTATACGACACATACGGTTTCCCTATCGACCTCACACAGCTAATACTGCGCGAGAATGGCCTGACAGCAAACATGGAGCAGTTCGACGAGGAGATGCTCAAACAGAAGACCCGTGCACGCAACGCTGCCACAGTAGAAAACGGAGACTGGATAGCAGTAAACGACGGCGAGTGCACATTCGTGGGATATGACAATACCCAATACAGCACCACAATCCTGCGCTATCGTCAGACAAAGCAAAAGAACCAGACTCTTTACCAGATTGTACTCAAGGATACTCCCTTCTATGCCGAGAGTGGCGGACAGGTAGGTGACACCGGATACCTTGTATGCGGTGAAGAACGCATTGAAGTCATCGACACAAAGAAGGAGAACAACCTGCCGATACACATAACAAAGAAGTTGCCGTCAGACCCAGCTGCCACATTCAATGCAGAGGTCAATACGGCAAAGCGCGCGGCTTGTGCAGCAAACCACTCATGCACACACCTTCTTGACCAGGCATTACGCCAAGTATTGGGCACACATGTGGAGCAAAAGGGTTCACTTGTTACCCCTGAGGCTATACGTTTCGACTTCTCCCACTTCCAAAAAGTCACAGACGAGGAGATCGAGCAGGTTGAACGCATCGTCAACGCACGCATACGCGAGGATATACAGCTCACCGACTACCGCAACATACCCATTGAAGAAGCGAAACAGCTCGGTGCCATAGCACTCTTCGGCGAGAAATACGGCGACCATGTACGCGTGGTACAGTTCGGTACATCAATCGAGTTCTGCGGAGGTACGCACGTATCGTCTACAGGCAAGATTGGTATGGTCAAGATCATAAGCGAGAGTTCAGTAGCAGCAGGAGTGCGCAGAATCGAGGCCATTACCGGTGAAGCTCTTGAGAACCATCTCTACAAGACACAGACGCTGATGAAAGAGATACATACACTTTTCAACAACGTGCCAAACCTCAAAGCAACTATCATAAAGTCTATTGCAGAGAACGCAGAACTCAAGAAAGAGATTGAAGAGTATGCAAAAGAGAAGGCTGGCATGATGAAAAATGAGTTACTGAAGGATATCAAGGAGCGAAACGGCATGAGATATATCAGTGCAGTTCTCCCGGTAGCACCGGCAACAGTAAAGGACATCGTATTCATGCTACGTCAGGAGCAGCCCGAGAACATGCTCATCGTAATCGGCAGCGTCTACAACGAAAAGCCACAACTTACCATTTCGGCAAGCAACGACCTTGTTGAAGGCGGTATTAATGCCGGCAAGATCGTTGGCCAGGCTGCACGCGAGATGCAGGGCGGCGGTGGCGGACAGGCCCACTTTGCCCAGGCAGGTGGAAAGAACCCCGAAGGCATAAAGGCTGCAATGGACAAAGTATTCGAAATCATACAGGGATAAAAGCCAACCAATATAATCAAAGAGGGTGACTCAAAAGCCTATTTTTAGAACAGACACCCCTGCCAGAGTATGTTCAGGCAAGGGGTGTTCTCTTTATAAGACCACTTTGGGGTCAGTCTCTTCCTTTTTGATAAAAAAGACACAAGCAATTACTATCTATCAACCAATTTTAGGAAAATACACTAAAGAAATATCCGCTTCCAACCTTAACAATATTTAACATACGGGGGGGGTAATTCAATTGAGCTTATATACTTTTGTAAACAAACGAGACTGGACAAAACCGAATATAATTCTAAAAGTTTTCATCCAGGCAACATTGATTACAATCAGACAACACTCTATAACTATGATTACTCGACACACCACCATCGCAATGCTCCTAATGCTTACCGTAAACATACTAACAGTTTCGGCACAAAGCAACAATGAGATATTCACTCCCAGTAAATACGATAATGAATTAAGAACCATAAAGTTACCTCTCATAGAAATAGTCACTTCAAACAGACAGGACCCAACCGGAACAAACATTCCTGCCCCAGACGGCCTATGGGGTATAGGACTGACTGAAAATGAGTATGTAGTTGGACATATGCGTATGACATTATGCGACAGCATGCTTTATGATAGTGGCACAGAGGGCATGAAAATACGCCTTCGCGGCAACAGCAGCAGTTATTACAGATTAAAAAAACCATACAAGATAAAATTAAACAAAAAGCAAGACCTCCTTTTTCGCAATGACTCTAAATACGCCGATAAAGAATGGGTTCTGCTACGCCTTCATGAGGGCATATCCATACGTTTCCTAACCGGTTATTTGACCGGAACGCTTCTTGATTTAGGATGGCAACCGAAATGGGAGTTTGTCAACGTCGTAATCAACGGAGACTACAAAGGAGACTATATACTTATTGAAAACATAAAGAAGTCAGAAGGACGCCTGAACATCGAAAATAGCGGCTTCATTATTGAAGACGATGCATACTGGTGGAACGAAGACGTATACTTTAAGGGAAATATGCTCGTTGAGCAGACAGGCTATACTTTCAAATACCCGGACAGCGATGATGTTAACAACTATATCATAAACAACATAAGGAATTTCATACTTGCCTTTGAAGACGCCCTTACTAAGGGAAATGATATTTCTCCATACATAGATTACAATACCTTTGCCGCATGGCTACTGGCACAGGATATTCTTGGTCAAGGAGATAGTGCTGGCTCCAACCGTTACCTTATTAAAAACAACTTCTATCAAGACGACCCCACATCAAGCCAAATGTATATGGGGCCATTATGGGACTTTGATGCTATATTCAGAACACCCGAAAACTGGTGTGCATTGCACGACAGATCATATAGTTTCTATTTTCCACAACTTCTCGACCGTCAGGATTTCTATTTTAGCTATGTAAGCCAGTGGGAAGAGGTACGAGAGACATTGCGTAATGATATAACAAACGAACTCCGCCGTATCTATGAGGAAAAAGGGGAAGCTCTTGACGCAAGTCGACTTCTTGACCACAAACGCTGGAATACCCCTTACATATCATTGTTAACCGAGATCGACGAGACCAACGAATGGCTGAAGGCACAGGTAAAATTTATCGACAAGGAGCTGCTTACGAAATATCAGCTACAGTTTATCATTGATGACGAAGTGGTGCTTACAGACTCACTCATATATCGAGAAGAGATAACGTACCCTACAGTTCCCGATAAAAACGGGTACATTTTCAGTGGTTGGGACATAGCTCCAAGCACAATGCCGGCTAAGGACCTTACAATAAGGGGGTCCTATGTCACACTATCGGGACTTTTTGAAATAACCGATAAAAATGGCACAAGGACAAATCCAATCATTGTTGACATGTTCGGCAGACATTACAACGAATTCGAGAAACTGAATCGCGGCATCTACATCGTCAATGGAAAGAAAATCTTTGTAAAGTAGACACGGAACACCATGCTTCTACAGGCTAGACAGCCTACACAATGATTACTGAAAAGTCATTCTAGAAAAGCAAGCAATCCCTGTTAGAATAATTTGTTCTAACGGGATTGCTCATTCAGTACCCTCATTTCTATGTTGGTCAGTCATGTTGCCGCACTGCATTGTCACCCTATTCACAGAACCTGTCGTTCCAATTGACAAGATACAATTTCTCACTTGCACGAGTAAATGCAGTATACAGCCAACGGTAATAATCCTGTCCCATAATATCATCAGTCACATTGCCTTGGTCTATGAAGACACGCCTCCACTGGCCACCCTGAGCCTTGTGGCACGTGACCGCATAGGCATACTTCACCTGCAGGGCATTGTAGTACGGATTATTACGAACTGCCTCCATACGCTTGCGCTTTGCCTTAATTTCGGGATAATCATCCCAAACTGCCGCAAACAGACGCTCACTCTCCTCGCGTGTAAGCGAAGGGGACTCGCTTGTCAGCGTATCAAGCATTATCTTGACATCGAGTTCACAGTTGTCATAGTCGAGAAACGACAGGGTAACATCGGCATAACGGAAACCGTACATCTCCTCTACCCCCCATACACGTACAACCTCGGCAACATCTCCATTGGCTATAAAATCGAGTTTCTCGAGCAGCCCCTTATCCTCGCGACCAAGCACTTCACGCCAATAATAGTTGTTCTTGACAATCATCAGCATGTCTCCACGTACAAGTTCATCCTCACGGTAGAGGATGCGTCTCCTTATCCCTTCATTATAGACATTAGCACGTTTGTTGGAACGGCACAAGACTATTGTATCGTCGATCCCAGCATCATTATAACACCCCTCTATGGCCTCTATCAGTTCATCGCCCTTTACCACACAGACATCGGCAAAACCATGCAGCCTTATACGCGGCACTTCAGCATACCCTCCACCACATATCATCCTGCGCAACATTGTAGCATTCTGAAGAATGCCGGAACCGTCTAATTGCCTCATTACTTGCTTCATCTCGACGCTACAACACTTGAGAAAAAGACCTTCGACATAACTTGGCGAAAGAGCTGGCGAAACCGACTCGCCAACCGGCGGCAACTGGGCCGGGTCGCCAAGAAGAAGCAGCGAGCACCCTGTACCTGAATAGACAAATTCCACAAGATCATCAAGCAGCGCACCAGAACCGAAGTTAGAGCCGCCAGCATTTGATATCATCGAAGCCTCATCAACAATGAACAACGTGTTCACGTTCCTGTTCTCCATAAGCACGAATCTGGAACCGTCAAGTATCGATTTCTGCCTATATATCCATTTATGGATGGTATATGCGTTCTTGCCCGAATAGGAAGAAAAGACCTTTGCAGCACGCCCGGTCGGGGCCAGCAGCACAGTCTTACGCGAAAGTTGCTCCATAGTCTTTACAAGTGCAGCAACAAGTGAGGTCTTACCAGTTCCAGCATACCCGCAAAGAAGGAACACCTTGCGGTCATCATACGAAAGTATGAAATCCGCTATCATTCCAAGTGAAATTTCCTGCTCCGGAGTTGGATTGAAAGGAAAATTTGATTTAATTTGTGAGGTTAAATATTTATTTATCACTTTATCCTAATAAAAAAGGTAAACAAAAAAGGATATTCGTTTTTTTATCTTATTTTTGTGACACGAAAATACATAAAATAAAAAGATATAACAATGAAAAACTTATTGAAAGTGTTATTGATTGCCATTGTAGTTGTATTGGCAATCGTCAATGTACGCAGTATCTTGAGTCCTATCGAGTTTGAGGCAGTGAGAGCACAGCGCGACAGTGCAGTCATTGCACGTCTCATCGACATCAAGAATGCCGAAGTCGAGTACAAGGGCCAGTATGGTGAATACACCAACAATTTCGACACCCTTGTCTACTTCCTCAAAAACTACAAGCTCCCCGTTGTAAAGAAGGCGTATGAGCTCAACGACATGCAGTTGGAAAGCGTTGCCAACATCAAGAGAAAGAAGGAGAAGAAAAAGGATGACGCAGAGGTCTCATTGACTATCGACGAGGCCGACAAGATTATCCTTGAAATGATGGCAAAGGCCAAGGAGAACGGTGACTGGAAGGAACTCGACCAAATAAGCGCACTCAACAGCCACGAAGGCGACATCCGCACCAAATTCTATCGTGACACAATGTGGGTATCACTTGTTGACTCTTTGTACCACAACCCTAACTACCCCGTGGATTCACTCAAATACATTCCTTACGGAAACGGAGAGATATTTACACTTCTTGCCGACAGCATTCCTACAAAGAGTGGTGGACAGCAGCACTTGTTCGAGGCTAGAGCCGATTTCGACCAGTACCTCAAGGGCATCAACGAGCAGGAGTACAACAACTACATTCTTGGCATCAAGAAGAACGTCACTCAGGTAAGACGTGAGTATGTTCTTGACGAGAAAGGCGAGCCCAAGTATGACGAGAACAACGAGGAAATCGTAAAGCTCATCCCATGTCGCCGTGTAGGTAACGTAAAGGAGCCCAACAACAACGCTGGTAACTGGGAATAATAACCCCGATGACAAAGGATAAAAACCTTAACAGAACATTATCCATTCGTATAAGTACGGATGGATTTTGTTTTTGCAACTATATTCCATCACAGCCAGGTTCACTAAACTATCACTTCTACGAAACAGACAAGAACATAAGCCTTGCGGCCAATCTGAAGAAAGGAATGGAAGAGTGCCAATTCATCAGCAATGAGAAAAACTGCTCCATAAAGTGCATAATAGAGACCGCCGAATTCACCACAATACCATTCGAGTTCGACAACAACGAGGACTACAGACAGTACTACAGACACTGTTTCCCAAACGTGAACGGAAATGTAGAGATTGTAGCCAACAGGCTGAATGCACAAGGCTTTACCATTATATTTCCGGTTGAAAAGGGATTGTACGAGGAAATTTGCTCGCTGGGTGAAACGACCTTCTACACACCTGCAAGCATTATAGCCGGTTTTGTAACCCGTATGCCGCAGGATAACGATAAATACATGCTTGCCTACCTGCAAGGCCGATACTCTCTCTTCATGTCGGTAAAGGAAGGACATGTGGAACTTATGAATATCTTCGGTTGCGGCAATGGGCAAGACATGCTATTCTACCTGCTCAGCATGTGGAAGGAACAGGGGTTCTCACAGACCGACGATACCTTATATATATGCGGAGACCGCAACGTAGAGGAAAACATGCTTGCCATAGGCAAATTCATAAGGCACAAAAACCGGCTGAACCCTAACGGAATATTCGCCCAGAACCGGCTGAACATGACCGGTGAAGTACCATTCGACCTGCAGACACTTATACTATGCGAATAATAAGCGGAAAATACAAAGGACGGCACTTTGACGTACCAAGGACATTCAAGGCCAGACCGACAACTGACTTTGCAAAGGAAAACCTGTTCAACATTCTGAACAACATCATAGACTTTGAGGAATGCACAGCCTTGGACCTTTTCTCGGGCACTGGCAGTATCAGTCTTGAGCTTCTGTCAAGAGGATGCAAAGAGGTGATGTCGGTAGAGATGGACCAACAGCACTTCGGATTCCTAAAAAAATGCCAGCACATGCTCGGCGACAACAGCTGGCGAATGGTGCGTGACGATGTATTCCGTTTCCTGCGCCGGTGCAACAGCGGATTCGACCTAGTTTTTGCCGACCCCCCATACGCGCTCAAGGGATTGCCCGATATCCCGGACCTCGTACTTGAAGGCAACGCTCTTAACGATAACGGTATATTCATCTTCGAGCACGGCAAAGACTACAATTTCGAGGAACATCCCCATTTCATGCGCCACATAGCATACGGGAGCGTAAACTTCACATTCTTCAGCAAGGAAAAGCAGAACGGATAAACAAGCATAAGGAGCAATCTTGAAAGGTTGCTCCTTATGTGTTATAGCAGCGGTGAGAACAGGCGCGCAAAAGACTCGAGACAGCGGTGCAGGAACGGTCTTGCACAATATTCACTCCAAGTCAACTGATGGCAGTGCTCTGCATCATCAAGGAAGGCACGCTTCAGGCCAAGTGCCACACTCTTGTCATAAACAAACGCATTCACCTCGAAATTGTAGTAGAAACTGCGAAAATCGAGATTGGCAGACCCAACAGATGAGACATAATCATCGCATACGACAGTCTTGCTGTGAAGCATGCCGCCCGAATAGAGATAAACCTTTACGCCAGCCTTCATCACATCACCGAGATACGACATTGAGATATGGTCCGCCACCCAACTGTCGGAGCGCATCGGAATCATCAGCCTAACATCAGCACCGGACATGGCTGCACTCCTCAAAGCAAGCAGGAAAGGCTCATTCGGCATAAAATAGGGCGTCTGCAGATATACATAGTTCTTTGCTGTAGAGAGCAGTTTTACCACACCGCTCATTATCGTACGTACCTCACCGACCGGATTTGACGGCACGACTTGTACTATAGCATCACCTACCCTACCCTCATGCGGGAAATACCGTTTGCCTGAAACAAGGGTACGGCTGGTGAAGTACCAGTCGACCAGAAACGAGGCCTGTAGTCCATGTACTGCAGCTCCACGTAACAGAAGCATCGTATCTCGCCACCTGCCCCACTTGAGACCCTGGAGGTACCTATCAGCTATATTGCACCCACCCACAAAGCCAATCTTGCCGTCTATAACTACAATCTTGCGATGGTTCCTGTAATTGACCTTGTTCGTAAACAGTGGAAAACGTACCTTAAGGAACGACTCTACATAAACCCCGGCACAACGCATCTGCTCGTAGAAATCTTTGTCGACATTCCAGCAACCCACACTATCATATATTAGTCGCACTTCAACCCCCTGCCGCGCCTTATCCATGAGCACGGTTGCAACCTCACGACCGAAAGAATCATTCTCAAAAATATAGAACTGCACATGTATATGCTCTTTTGCCACCTTCAATTCGCGCAGCAACGAGGATGCGAAAGCCGATGTTTCTGTAATTACATCGATATGATTGTATGCGAACGGATTGGCAAGAGCCGAGTTCTTGAAGAATGAGACTAGCGTAGAGTACTCTTGGGGAATTTCACCCTGATCATACAGACCTGCATACAGTTGGTCACGCTGCTTTATCTGTGACAGCAGACGGCGGCCTATAAGTTTTTCACGGCGTGTATCGCGTCCAAAGAAGAAGTAGAGGAGAAGCCCCAGAAACGGCAGGAACAGCAATACCATCATCCATGCCAGAGTCTTTACAGAATCCCTGTTCTTGAGCATGACCCTTACCATAAGCACTATAGCAACTATGCAGTAGAGCCAATAGAGCGCACCCGTTAATGTAGTATTATCCCAACTCATAATAATATATTACAACGCGAATATAGACATTATAGAACAAAAAAGTGACCGTTACCGGTCACTTTTTTGTCTTCACGCAGCGTTCATGTATCAGAAGCGGCCGCCACGCATACCTCCCGGGGGCATCATTCCTCCCCTTGGCATACCTCCTGGAGGCATGCCGTATTCACGTGCTCCGCGTCCCTTGTTATCATCACCGCTCTTAGAATTGTTGTTGAACCTGTACGAGAGATTGAACATACAATAGCTGTATATTGCGTTGGTCTCACTGTCGCGGCGTGACAAGGCATCCACCATACGGCTTATATTGCTCTGCTGCTGCAGAATATCGTATATCTGGAACGATACCGACAGGGCATTTCTCTTGAGAAAACTTGCTGATAACTGTGCATTCCATAGCAGTTCATCGGTGTTCGCATTCGGGTCACTGTACCCTCTGCGGCTGCTCATGGAAAGATTCGTAGATATCTGTATATTATACCATGGCAACGTATAGTTCATGCTGGGGCCATAGGAGAAGTTGTATATATTCATCTTGTCCTCGGGTTGTGCACTTGACTTTGAGTGTGAGTAACGCAAAGAACCGGAGAGGGCAACATCGAAATTGTCGGTACGGTAATTTGCAGAAAGACGCTCGCCTATTCCGATAGTCTTTGAATTGTTCTTCACACTACCCCTCTGTCCCTGCATACTTATGTATGACACGCTGTTTGAGTAGCTCGCATCGGTAAAGGTACTGTATGTAAACTTCTTGTTCGCAGGGATAGCTGAATTGAACGAAAAACCTCCGTTTACGCTCCAGTTACCGTTTATATTGTCGGGCTGAGTTATAGTTGCACCGGTTTCCTCTATATATGTAGCCTTTCGGCTGATGCTGTTCAATGTATTCCTGAAACCAATATTCGCATTGAACCCTCGCTGTGCCTCCGTATTGTACGTGTTGAAGAATGCATTCAGGCTGTTGGTAAACGACGGTTTCAAACCAGGATTTCCTTTTGTTATGTACAGCGGATTCGAGTCATCGGTAATATCCAGCAGGTCAGTCATCGAAGGCTGGCTTGTCGAACCACGATACATGATATTCAGGGTCGTCTGCTTTGACCACCTATAACGGAAACGCAGATTGGGTGTAATATTGTTCACCCTGCGCGACAGTACTGTATCAAGACCAAGGTAACGGTAACTCATTTCCGTATTCTGGGGTATCCATGTAACACCGGCATTAAGGTTTATTTTATCGGTCACATAACGGAGCATCACCTGCGCCTCGTGCTTTTGTGTACGGTATGTAGAATGACGGCTCAGGTCGTTGTCGATATACTGCATATATCCATCAGGCAACATCGGAGCATTGTAATGATGGCTCAATTCCATGATATAACCGGGAATGCTATCAAAGACAAATGTGGAGCGTTTGCTATTGTTATAGCTGTAGTTGTAACTATAATTCAGCTGCAGGAACAGGTTTTTTGTCAACGGTTCGGTGTAGCTGAAGCGCAGGTCATAGCTCCAGTTTTTGCCTGGAGTCTCGGAAAAACGCTGGCGATCATATCCTGCACTTCCGGCATTTGCCTGGAAATACTTCACCCTATTCACCGAATAGCTGTCGTTCTTGCTGTCACTATAGGAGAAGCGGCCACGGAAAGTAACGTTACGGCCGGGCTTGTTGAGACGGCGGTTAAGTTGCAGATTGGCATTTACCGACTTGCTTTCGTTGTTTCCCATCGATTCGTTGTCGTTACTGTTGACAGCAATGGAGTCCATACCGGAAAGGACATCGCCGTACATATCCTTGTCATACTCCTTTACATAATCAAACGGATTGTCATTGAATGTTGCCGACATACTCCTTGACCAACTGTCCGATGAAGAATAGGAAAAAGAGGGCCTGAATATGATATTGGTCATCGTATCGGGTTTCCACTCTACACGCATATCAGCATTGAATCCGGTAGAACGATTAAAAGAGTTGCTGCGGCTATTCGAGAACTGGTTACGCCCTATCTGTGGCATGAAAGTCTCGCTCGATGTCCAGCTTCTTGAATCGCTGTTCCTGTGGTTTGCACGCACGTTGCCACCCAGTTCGAGCGTCTCGTTCTCATAAGCAAAATTGAAACCAGCCTGTTTAGGAGTAACCAGTCCGCCACCACCGCCACCACTGAAACCGCGTGAGCGTCCGTCCGAAAAGCCCTGATTATTAAGGTTGTTTGCAGACATGACAAGTGTATACTGCGCCATGTCATTATAATATCCGGTAGTATTCTTGAATGTATAGCGGTCCTTGGTTCCATAGCCAATATCCGTGTTTGAAAAAAGGCCGTCCACTACACCTTTCTTCATCTGCAGGTCGAGCACTGTCTCTTCCTCGCCGTCGTCAATGCCTGTTATACGCGAGAAATCACTCTTTTTGTCATAGAACTTCACCTTGTCGACAATATCGGCGGAGATATTCTTCAGAGCCATATCCTTGTCAGTACCGAAGAAGTCCTTTCCCTTCATGAGAATGCGGTTGACCGTCTTGCCGTTTATCTTTATCGTACCATCCTCGGCAATATCGACACCAGGGTATTTTTTTATGAGTTCCTCGAGCATTGAACCGGCCGGAACCCTAAATGCAGCTGTATTGTATATGAGCGTATCCTCGGCTGCTGTTACCGGAGGCACTTCTGCTGTAACTACAGCAGCCTTCAGTGCGACAGCATCGGTTGAAAGCCCTATATTCCCCAGGTCAATGCTTTTTCCTTTTGCGACTTTAACATTCCTCTCATCGGCTATATAACCCACAAAGGAAACCTTGAGATAATACTCTGCCGCAGATGCCGACAGCGAAAACTTGCCGTCATAGTCACTTGCGACTCCCACTTTGAACACAGAATCGGGCAAGGAATAGAGCTGCAACGTAGCATTCTGCAGAGGCTCACCACTCTCTTTGTCAACAACTGTACCAGTTACCGTTCCATTCTTTTTCTGAGCAAAAATAGCAGCCGAAAGGAAAAGAACAAGAAAAAACAATCTATATCTCATGTATGTCTACGAATTTACGAATTTATATAATTTGACTTTTTTTACTTTAGAAAGTTTAAAAACTATTCTACGAAAATACGACAAACATGGCAATATTTGAAATCTTGACCGAAACAAGTTCAACTGGACTGTTTTTTTTACTACTTTTATGATATGAAAGAAAACATTCACAACAGACCGGAGACTGTTCTTGAGAAAATCTTCGGGTCAGCAATCCACCACAAGTTCGGCGAACCGTTCCTTGACGCATTCAGGACAATGTACAATGACGGGAACGACGATGTAACGGCTGCCGCATATACATGTTCATTGTTCCTGTCGGCAATAAAAAGCGGTTTCCCTACAGCGAAACTACATTTGTTCGTTCATTACATACAGGAGTATTACAGCCGACTGAATTTCGACTGTAGCAAGTACGACACCATAATTGGACTTATTGGAGAAGAAAGAATAAAAAGGACAATACTGGCCGACAGTAACTTAAAATTTGCCGAAGTTGAATGCACGGTAAAAGATGTTGCAGAGGCTCTTGACTTCTACACAAACAGATAAGTTCATTTTTTCAATATTTGGGATGCAATAAAAGATTTTTTTGAGTATGTTTGCATAATATTTAAACCTAAAACGCTTTACCATGACGAAGAAACCGTTCATTCTATCAACAATTCTGGCATTAGTCATTACGGCCGTATCATGCAGCGACAGCAACAGTATCACTCTCCCTAACAATGACGACAAGGAAACGTTCAACCCCAGCAGCATTGTAATTGACAAAAACAAAGGCAATGTCAGCAGCAGGGAGACCTGGTCCGATATAACTTTCGATGACAATGGGAAGATCAGAAGCTTTGATTACACATTCGAAAGTAACGGAATTGTCGAAGTCACGAGAAAACACACTATAAACGGAATCACAGAGAACCGGGAAATGATTGCAAACATCGACATTCTTGACAGGGACGGCAACACTATAAAGAGCCTGCTTGAGATATCCAGGTTCAACGACCGCGGACTCATAAGCGAGATAAGAAGCATTGTAACATCCGAAGCCGGGAGCGGTTCCACCCTCCAGACCACTACAATGAATTTTGAGTACAGCAGCAGTGGCCTGTGCCGCAAATTCACATACAATAGTGATGACTGCAATGTTGAATGCGAATACGAATGGTCGGGCTACAAATTGGCAAGAACAAAAGAGAACATAACATACAGCAGCAACGGACGCAAGGAGACCAATATTTACAAGTACACATTCGACAGCAAGAACAACTACCCGTACAAAGGTATATCAATGTTCCCGTTCATCCAGAACGAAAGGGAAACAGCTGTTGTACCGCAGATATACGCATCAATGGGATATTTCGGTGTTGTAGCTCCCGGAATACTCATGACAGAGACACAGGAACGCCATGTTACAACCAACAACGAGATGGGACCCGGTTGGAATAGCATGACACAAAGAATAGAGAAAGTATACGATTTCACAAGGAAGAACAGCATAGGTGAAGTAAAATACTACATATCATCTATAGACACAGATACAAATACAGACCTATACGACAACTACACTGTCACATTCATAGAATAGTTCATGTACAGGAAAAGCAGTTTTGCCAAACTTGACGATAAGGAACTGGTTGAAGGACTGACGGCTATTCCTGTAAACAGGGAACTGCATGAATACTTCTTTTACGTCAAGTGTCAGAAATTCCTTAACTACATATCATCGACTCTCTACAACAGGTGCGACAGCAGGCACCTGGTTGGAGAGTTATACGAGTTTCTCTCAAAGGATAACTGGAGTATACTCCGCAACTGGGAGAACAAGAACGGGGCATCGCTGTACAGCTATATTGCACGTTGTTCCATAAACCACTTCACAAACAAGGAAATTGCCGAAAAGAAAAGGCTCGGTATCGAGTTCCATGCCGATGCCGCAGAACTTATTGAGCAACTCGGCGACTTCACTCAGGAAGAGGAACACGAGATGCCTCCTGTATGGGAAGCGTTCGGCATGCTCAACGAACGCGACAGGAAGATATTGAGGTTGCTCGTCATCGAAGAAAAGAGCATGATTGAGGCTGCTCCTGAAATATGGCCGCACATAAAGAGCAAGGCCGGTATCGAAAGCCTTACTCCAAAGCAGATACAGAGCACGATAGCAATGGTAAAGCACAGGGCTTTGCTCGCGCTCGTACAGAAACTGAAAAAAATCAACAGGAACTGACAGAGGGCATATACAAAAGATGGTGATTGAAAGACCTTTCTACAAAGAGCACTATCCCTGTTGTAATATGCTTTGACGGGATTGCTTGGGAATTACCCTCGTTCTATTCACAGATTCTCACTTACAACCGTCAACCGTCATCCTATAGACATTCGTATCCCTTTGCTCAAAACCACATGAGCGGTAAAGTGCGTTCGCTGCCACACGCGAGGGACGCGAAGTGAGCATAAGCGAGCCACGATCCAAGGATGTTGCATATTCCATGGCATGCTCCACCAGAGCCCTGCCCAATGAACGTCCGCGAAAGGCGCAGTCCACAACGACATCCTCTATCCACATCTTGCGACCTGTAGGAGCAAGATAATCACCCAACGTAAGCATGCCGGCAACCACCCCGTCGCACTCCAGAATAAAAAGGTGCGTTGCAGGAGAATCCACGATAGCCTCAAGTTCCTTCATACCGAAAGGACGCGGATTCGAAGACAACTGCACAAGAAGAGCGTTTATGGCAGGCAGATATTGCGGCCTCGCCTCACAAAGCTCATATATTCTTATATTGTCAGCCATTACACACTCCATTACAGTTTGACCTTGCATTTTACACCAACCGACTCGTTCTGCACCCTGTCGAGTACAGTCACCACAAATATGTATTCACCCTTCAGGGATGCCGGAATCCTATAATAGGGTTGCGTTGTTATGGCCACGATTCCTGCAGGATTACTTGTATCGACTGCCTCACCCTTGGCAAAGCGGTATACCACAAAACGGTGCGGTACATTCATTACATCGTCCGTATCCTTGTTTACCAGCCATACAAGCAGTTTTTCCCCGTTCTCTTCGAGCAATGAGACGCCCCCTGGTTTTTGAGGAGCTTTGTCATCAATGAACGGAGAGAGTGGCACCAATGCCGGATAACGGTAAATTCCATTGGCGAGATAATCGCGGTAACCGTCGACATTGTTCGCAGCAGACGATGCATCCCAGAAGCAGGAACCCTGCACACCCTTTTCGGCACGCTGCATAGCATACTTGTCGGCCTGCTGGTTGCCATCCTTCGCCTTTACGGTGCGGTTCACATCCTGTCCTATGTACAGCGGGCGTCCCGACGCATACTTGGCCCACCACCTTACAAGTTCGGCATAGTCAGCTGCCGGGTGCCCTATTTCCCAGTAGACCTGCGGTATACAGTAATCGACCCAGCCCTCGTCTATCCACTTGAGGACATCGGCATTCAAGTCATCATAACACTGCAGCCCCTTTGTCTTGCTGCCATACTCCCACGTACGTTCATTGCGGTAGATGCCGAAAGGCGACACTCCGAACTTGACCCAAGGCTTCACTTCGCGCACAGTACGGTGCAGTTGATATATAAGATGGTTCACATTATCCCTGCGCCATGCAGCCTTGTCGTCCATACCGCTTTCGCGGAACCAGCGCCCATCGGCAAACTCCTTACCTTTTGCCGGATAGGGATAGAAATAGTCGTCGATATGAAGGCCGTCAACATCGTAACGATTCAGGATGTCGCGTACAATGCCACATATATGGTCACGATTCGCCTGAAGCGAAGGATTAAAGTAGAGCTGTCCCTCATATTCAATGAAATTAGCCGGACACTTCACGCTCTGGTGATTGGGAGCCACATATTTTGTTCCCTTCGTACGTGCACGGTAAGGGTTTATCCACGCATGCAGTTCCATATTGCGTTTGTGGCACTCCTCGACCATGAACGCCAAAGGATCCCACCCCGGCGACTTTCCCTGCACGCCGGTAATGAAACGGCTCCAAGGTTCAAGGCGCGACTCATAGAGGGCATCACCTTCGACACGCACCTGGAACATTATCGCGTTCACATTCACCTTCTGCAGGTTATCGAGCATCTCCACAAGATACTCCTTCATCCGTTCCTCGCCCATTCCGCTGAACTGCCCGTTCACGGCCTGTATCCATGCCCCGCGGAACTCACGCTTGGGACACTCCTCCAAGGAAGAATGACCACCTGTTACCTGTTTCTTTGAAGAACATGCTCCAAAGAGCAAAATAAACGCCAATAAAAAAATATATTTCAGTCGCATTGCAATATTTAATATTTATACTGCGAAGATAAATAAATAATTGTTATTACAGAGCATTCACTCGCACTCATATAATCTATTTTCGTTGAAATATATACAGAATGGCTGTTTTTATGTATATTCGCGAGATTAAATCTGCGGCATGGAACATTGCAAGAACATAATAATAAAAGGAGCGCGCGTAAACAACCTGAAGAATATTGATGTAGAGATACCGCGCGGCAAGCTAGTTGTAGTCACGGGACTTTCCGGGTCGGGCAAGTCATCTCTCGCATTCGACACTCTGTACGCCGAGGGACAGCGACGTTATGTAGAGTCGCTGTCATCATACGCACGCCAGTTCCTTGGGCAGATGAACAAGCCTGAATGCGACTTCATCAAGGGCATTCCCCCGGCCATAGCCATTGAACAGAAGGTCAACAACCGCAATCCACGCTCCACTGTAGGTACAAGCACTGAAATATACGAGTACCTAAAGCTTCTCTATGCCCGCATAGGCAAAACCTACTCCCCAATAAGCGGAAAGCTTGTAAAGAAGGACAATCCCGAAGACCTTGTCACCTGCATGAACAGCCGCCCCGATGGAACACGCTTCATGCTTCTCGCGCCCATACCAAAGCGCAAGGGACGTACACTTGAGGAGCAGTTACAGATATACCTGCAGCAGGGATTCACCCGAATAGTCATAGGAAAGGAGATAATACGCATCGAGGATTACAACCCAAAGAAAGGCGACAAGCCCATGCTGCTTATCGACCGCCTCAGCAGCAGCGGCAGCAACGAAACCATGAGCCGCCTGCTCGACTCGGCCGAGACGGCCTTCTACGAGGGCAGCGGCAACTGTATGCTCCAGTTCATGGACGAGGAGAAGCCACACAGTTTCAGCATACGGTTCGAGGCCGACGGCATGGAGTTCGAGGAGCCAACAGAGCAGATGTTCTCGTTCAACTCGCCTATTGGTGCCTGCCCCGACTGCGAAGGTTTCGGCCGCATAGTAGGCATTGACGAGGACCTTGTAATACCCAACAAGACACTTAGCATATACGACGGAGCCGTGTTCTGCTGGCGCGGCGAAAAGATGGGCGAATGGAAGACCGAGTTCTGCCGGCGTGCCCCCCAGGACAACTTCCCCATCTTTGAACCGTACTACAACCTCACACAGGAACAGAAGGACTACCTTTGGCACAAAGGCCCGTGGATTGAGGAATACGGCGAAGGCATCTGCATCGACA
Organism: Bacteroidaceae bacterium; assembly: GCA_017547205.1. Lineage (GTDB taxonomy): Bacteria > Bacteroidota > Bacteroidia > Bacteroidales > Bacteroidaceae > HGM04593. The sequence goes on from JAFYQH010000005.1 coordinate 36,387, forward strand.
ACTTCTTCAACATGGTCAAGGCCAACCAGTACAAGATACAGTACAGGGTAATGCTCGCCCGTTACCGCGGCAAACCAATATGTCCCACATGCCACGGCACAAGGCTCAAGAAGGAGGCAAGCTACGTGAAGGTAGGCGGAACAAGCATCATCGAGCTCATAGAGATGCCCATCACAAGACTAAAGGAGCACTTCGACAACCTGCAGCTCGACGAACACGACGAGGCGATAGCCAGGCGCATACTCGCCGAGATACGCAGCCGTGTAGACTGCCTGCTCGATGTAGGCCTGGGTTACCTGACCCTCAACCGCCTGAGCAACACCCTCTCGGGAGGTGAGAGCCAGAGAATAAACCTCGTCACCTCGCTCGGCAGTGCCCTTGTAGGCTCGCTATACATACTCGACGAGCCGAGCATTGGCTTGCACAGCCGCGACACCAGCCGCCTCATAAGCGTCCTTTATCGCCTGCGCGACCTTGGCAACACGGTTGTTGTCGTCGAGCACGACGAGGAGATAATACGCGCAGCCGACTATATAATAGATGTAGGTCCAAAGGCCGGATCCTATGGAGGAAACATTGTCTACCGCGGCAATATGAGCGACCTGCAGAAAGGCAGCGACAGCTACACCGTAAAGTACCTCCTCGGCGAGGAGACCATAGAGTTGCCAGGACATCGCCGCACATCGAACAACAGCATATTCATAAAGGGAGCGAGAGAGAACAACCTCAAGGGAATAGACGTGAGCATACCGCTCAACACATTCACTGTAGTAAGCGGTGTCAGCGGCTCGGGCAAGTCGACACTTGTGCGCGACATACTATACCGTTCGCTCATGCGCCACTTCGGCAACACCTGCGATGCTCCAGGCCAGTGCGAAACCGTAGAGGGAGCACTGAAACAGCTATGTGGCGTCGAATTCATCGACCAGAACCCCATTGGCAAGTCATCGCGCTCGAACCCAGTCACCTACCTGAAGGTATATGACGACATACGCCACCTTTTTGCACAGCAGCCGCTTGCAAAGCAGATGAAATATGGAGCCGGGCACTTCTCGTTCAATTCCGACGGCGGACGCTGCGAGGAGTGCAAGGGCGAGGGAACGATAACTGTGTCGATGCAGTTCATGGCCGACCTCAAGCTCGAATGCGAGGCGTGCCACGGAAAACGGTTCAAGAACGAGATACTCGAGGTCAAGTTCCATGGTAAGAACATACACGATATACTTGAAATGACCATAGGCGACGCCATCAACTTTTTCCAGGAGCACGGGCAGAAGCGGATAGCAGAAAGCCTGCAGCCGCTACAGGACGTAGGTCTCGCATACATAAAGATGGGGCAGTCATCGTCGACCCTGTCGGGAGGAGAGAACCAGCGCGTCAAGCTCGCCTACTACCTGAGCCAGCAGAGCGACCGCCCCACCATGTTCATATTTGACGAGCCCACCACCGGACTCCACTTCCACGACATAAAGAAACTGCTCAAGTCGTTCAACAGGCTGCTCGAACGCGGACACTCCCTTGTAGTCATCGAGCACAACATGGACATGATAAAGTGCGCCGACTATCTCATAGACCTAGGCCCCGAAGGCGGTGAACAGGGCGGTAGCCTCGTTGCCTGCGGCACCCCCGAAGAGGTCGCAAAATGCGAGGAATCATATACAGGACAGTTCCTGAGAGAGAAATTATCATAAAATAAACGGCAGTCCTCAACCTTAATTGTTCACTTGCATTTTCTTCAAGTCTTTCTTTCATCTACTTTCGTCGCGCGAAAGTAGCAAAGCGCCCGGCAGAGACAAAATCAGTCGTTTGTTCCTTCTGCTCGCGAGTTGCTTTGCAACATCCCTCGGCCGTCACAAACTTGCCACTTCAATCCTTTCTGCTGTTTGTCGGGTGCTGCGGATCGCACTGCGTACGGCAATTTTTAAGAAATATAATTGCCGTACTACGTTTGGACGTACCTCACACAATGGCCGCCAAACAGCAGGGATTTCCGTTGTGATTTTGACACTGCCGGTGTTTCTTTGATATTACTATTGTACACGTTAAAGTCCGCGATACATTCCAATAAATTTTCATAGCAAAGGTAATTCCCCGCCAAGGGCGGAAAGGCACCGTTGAAAAATCCAACGCAAGGCCGCTTGTTTTCAGGCCATTGTGCGAGGACTGCTTGAAGATTTGCGCGGGTATAACTTTTCTTGTATAGCCGTGCAAATCAAGTTCCGCAGCACCCTGAAAACAAGCGGAAGCCTGGAGTGACGAGCAAACGCCCGACCGAGGGCTCGCAATATGCAGCGTGAGCAAAGGGCGTTTGTGAAGATTTTTCCCGTGTGCCGAGTTCTTTGGTACTTTCTGTCGCACAGAAAGTACATATAGAAAGATTATATTAAGAATATAATACAGTAGGCCAAGGTTGAATATAACAGTCAGATTAAAGTATAAAAAAGATATTCCCTATATTTAGCTTTTTCGTTTCCGAGACCATAGAATATCCGAATGAAAAGAGGCCTATCATAAGGTACAAGCAGAGCAACCAAGACAAAACTTTGAAAAACAGTCATCAAATCTTGTAAATCTCTTTCTGGATATAATCTAAGAACCGTGCAGCATGTGCTCCATCCATCTGTGTATGATGAAACTGGAAAGAAACGGTCAAAGTAGTTCTGAACCACGCACGCTTGTATTTGCCCCAAATCATAAATGGATTGTTGAATATCCCACTATACATACCCACAGCACCGTCAATATCATATTGCGCCAATGCCGAAGTGCCTATCACCATGCTCTGAAGCGAAAGGTCGTGGTCAATGCAACTAAGTGCAACCTTTTTGGTCAGGCATAGATAATCATTACTGAATTGTTGTAAGTCATCACAGAATGGGATGTCGCATGAACTCACTTCTCCTGCGTTGTTGGCAACAATAGTGTTTACTGCAATGTTATTATACTCCATTAGTTTATTCCCTACGGGAAGCATATAAAACTCCTTGATTTTACTTGCAGCCTTTCCAATGCAATAGCACATCAGCATATTGAATTTCAGTTTTCTTTTCCTACTGATTTTTACAAGATTCGACACATCAAGTGTCTTGAAGAATGTTACCATCGGCATTGGGGCATTCATCCACATTTCGTAAGCGTATGCACGACTGGTTTCTTGAGGATTGACTTCTTTCATACTTTTCTGTTTTCAAATTCGTAAATGAAGGTGCAAAAGTAGAAGAACTATCCAACGTGAAATAGAACAAATGAGACTTCTATATGGGAGTTGTAAACAAGTCGGAATAGGGATTTGAAAATTCAAGCAAGGATAATGGAGTGTATCCACACAAACTCTTGAATTCTCTTATCATATGCGACTGATCGGCATAACCGCTCAAATATGCCAAGTCGGCTTGATTTGTTTCTCTTTGTTGGTGCTGCATCTGCTTCAAAGTCTTTTGAAAACGGACAATACGGGAATACTCTTTGGGGTTCATCCCTACATGCAGACAGAACTCCCGTTCGAATTGTTTTTTACCCAAACAACAAATTGAAGACAAATCAGTTACAAAGGTATTAGGAGCAATACACAGTTTCTCTATTGCTGCATTCATTCGCATTACCCTGTATATTGCATCATATGATCTCATTGATAGCCGTGACAATAGACATTCCTCAATGAGATTTACACATATATTGTTATCTTCACACTCAAACACCTGTGTTGCCAATTCGTTCAGTTGTTTATCCTCAATATCATAACCCGGAATTTCTTGGTTATAAAAAGAAGATGCAGGAGCATTCAGAAATGCATTCATCGTATGCGGATAGAATACAACTACAATCATTTCAACATCACTGTCAGCTTGTAAGTGTGAAGAAAAATTGACTTGTCCACTGATAGTCAATTCATTTTGCGTTGTACCCAGTTCCGGTATAAACAGCGGTGTTCGCTTGTGAAAGATGATTTGAGGACATCCTATAGGGAATGTATATGTTTTCAACATTTGAGTACTGTTGAATACCCAATAATACCTCACATAAGGCTGCAACAACTTACACGGTTTATAGAACTTGAATTCCTCTTGAATCATATTACACATGAGCCCAAGCCCCACTATATCAACCCATAGAACACCCCGCCGAACAGACCGGCAAGAGCAATAAGGAGTATAGGGTTGACCTTAAAGAATTTCAAAGCGACAAAAGCAGCAACAAACAGCGCGACGCTAATCCAAAATTGTAATGGAGTTTCAGTTGGTGAACCGAAATTCTCCTCTGTCATCAGCAACAGAGCTGCCGAAGCAACAAGACCGACAACAGCCGGGCGCAAGCCTTTGAACACAGCCTCAACAGCAGGATGTTTACTGTACTTCATGAAGAAACGGCTTACAATGAGCATGAGCACAATCGAAGGCAACATCACGGCAAGCGAAGCCGTCAATGAGCCAAGTACAGCAAGAGCCTCATTGCCTGTAGCGTTGAACACAGCAGTATAACCTACATAAGTGGCCGAATTGATGCCAATGGGGCCGGGAGTCATCTGGCTGACGGCCACGATATCGGTGAACTCAGATGCAGTAATCCAAGCATGCCGCGTCACCACCTCGCCCTGAATAACAGAAAGCATACCATAACCGCCACCAAAAGAGAAGAGACCTATCTTAAGAAAGGTATAGAAGAGTTCAAGGAATATCATGCCTCACCTCCTTTCATTTTGCCGTACAGAAAACCTGCCACACCGGCTATTATTATCACATATATAGGCGACACCCCAAGAAACACTATCAGCAAAGCCGACAACACGGGAACCCATGCCATGCTCCACCCTAGCCTCGCACTCTTGGCAAGATTGAAGACCGGTACCGCTATAAGAGCCACAACAACAGGCCTTATACCCATGAATATATTGTTCACGACTTCAATGTGACGGAACTGTCGGAAGAAAAGCGCAATCAGCAATATTATGCCCACCGAAGGCAACACACACCCGAACGAAGCGGCCAGCGCACCGCGCTTTCCCCTCAAACGGTAGCCAATGAACACAGCCATATTCACGGCAAACACTCCCGGTGCCGACTGTGCTACAGCCAACAGGTCCACAAAATCGTTTTTCCCTATCCAGCGGTTACGCTCAACCACATCGCTCTGAATGAGCGGTATCATGGCATATCCGCCGCCAAAGGTAAAGAGCCCAATGCGGAAGAATGTAGTAAAAAGTTTAAAAAGAGAGGTTGGCATATGTTCTGTTCAAAGACTCAGGGACAGGCTAATGCCTGCCCCTGAATGTATTTATTTATAGAAGGGCAGGCAGACCCTGCCCCTACAATTCTTTTCTATTACTTAACCTTCTCTGCTACCCAATTATAAGCATTGCGGAAAATCTCAATCCATGGTGTCACGTCATCGGCCAAATGGTTAGCCGGGTATGTAGCACACTGCCATGGGAAGATAGCACGCTCGGGGTGAGGCATCATTGCAACATGGCGGCCGTCAGCACTTGCAAGGGCTGCAACGTTGAAATCGGAACCGTTGGGGTTCGCTGGATAGCCCTCATAAGCATACTGTGCCACGATGTTGTACTTCTCGGCATCGTACGGCAACGAGAACTTACCCTCGCCGTGAGCAACCCAAACACCAAGACGGCTGTTAGAGAGTGAACCGAAGAGAACACTGTTATTCTGCGGTATGTTCACGCCCACGAACGACGACTCGAACTTGTGTGAATTGTTGTGGAGCATGCGTCCGCGCTCGGCATACTCGGGATTGATAAGGTTAAGCTCCATCATCAACTGGCAACCGTTACAGATACCCAATGACAGAGTGTCCTCGCGCTGATAGAAGCGGTCGAGAGCGGCCTTTGCCTTTGGATTGAAGAGGAAGCCACCGGCCCAGCCCTTTGCCGAACCAAGAACGTCGGAGTTAGAGAATCCACCGCAGAAGACTATGAAGTTCACCTCGTCGAGAGTCTCACGTCCGCTGATGAGGTCGGTCATGGTAACGTCCTTTACGTCGAAACCGGCAAGGTGCATTGCATACGCCATCTCACGCTCGCCGTTTGTACCCTTCTCGCGGATGATAGCTGCGCGTACACCCGACTTCTCGCGACGGTCGGCCGACATGCCGTAATCCTTTAACATACCGCTGAAACGTGAAGGCAGACGGAAACGCAAAGGCTGGTTCTTGTAGTTCTGCAGACGCTCGCTTGCACAGCCGTTGAAGCTCTGCTTCAAATCCATGAGGTATGAGCTGTCGTACCAAACATCGCGGAAATGGTCTATATCGAACAGACGTGTGCGCTTGTCCTTTGCAACAGCAATCTGACGTTTATCGCATGGAGTACCAATCTTCACAAAGCAGATACCCGCCTCGTCAAGAATCTCCTGCATGCGGCACTTGTCTTTGTCGGCAACCTGAATTACCAGCGCAGGATTCTCGGCAAACAGCAACTTCACGATGTCTTTCTCAACAACACCGTTGAGGTCGATTTCCATACCGCCTGTTGTGTTTGCGAAACACATCTCGAGCAGTGTAGTGATGAGACCACCGGCCGAAACGTCGTGACCAGCCATTACAATGCCTGCGTTCACTAGTTTCTGTACGGCGTCGAATGCCTCGGCAAAATATTCGGGGTTGGCAACTGTCGGTACATCGTCACCAATGCAGTTGAGTGTCTGCGCAAAGGCCGAACCTCCGAGACGCAAGTGGTCGAAGCTGAAATCGATGTGATAGAATGCACTCTTGGGCTCGTTCACCATTACAGGAGAAACGACCTTGCGAACATCAGAAACCTCACCGCCGGCCGATACTATAACTGTTCCCGGGCTTATTACCTTTGTGCCATCGGGGTATTTCTGTGTCATTGACAAAGAGTCCTTACCGGTAGGGACATTTATCTTGAGTGCGCAGCAGAAATCGCTGAGAGCCTCAACGCCACGGTAGAGACGTGCATCCTCACCCTCCTGTGAGCGGCAAGGCCACATCCAGTTGGCACTGAGCGAGATGCTCTTGATACCATTCGCAAGCGGAGCAAGGGCAATGTTTGTCAAAGCCTCGGAAACGGCAAGTACAGAACCCTTTGCAGGATCGGCCAAGCCGGCCTGTGGCGCGTGACCGATAGATGTTGCAATACCCTGCTTGCCACGATAGTCGAGTGTAACTACACCGCAGTCGCTGAGCGGCAACTGAATCTCACCCTGGCACTGCTGACGTGCTATCTTACCAGTTACCGAACGGTCTACCTTGTTTGTCAACCAGTCCTTGCAGGCAACCGCCTCGAGGCGGAGAACGTCAGTCAAGTACTCCTCAATCTTCTCGGCATCGTACTCGGCATCCTTGTAGTGGCGTTCAACAGTCTTGTCAACCATATATGTCTTGGGAGACGAGCCGAACATCTGGCTCACCGAGAGGTCGAACGGACGTACACCATCGGCCTGCTCGAACGCGAAACGGGCATCACCTGTTGTTTCACCTACAACGTACATCGGAGCACGCTCACGCTCGGCAACCTTGCGTACGTACTCGATGGCATCCTCCTTGATGAGCAATCCCATACGCTCCTGCGACTCGTTGGCGATGATTTCCTTTGCCGAAAGTGTGCTGTCACCTACAGGCAAGTTTGCCATGTTGATTACACCGCCACACTCCTCGACAAGCTCGGAGAGGCAGTTCACGTGACCGGCCGAACCGTGGTCGTGGATTGAAACGACAGGGTTGGTATCGTCCTCGCAGAGTGCACGCACGACATTGTATGCACGCTTCTGCATCTCGGCATTGGCACGCTGCACGGCGTTCAGCTCAATACCCGATGAATAACGGCCGGTATCTACAGATGAAACAGAGCCGCCACCAAGACCTATGCGGTAGTTGTCACCGCCCATTACGATAACCTTGTTACCCGGTTCGGGAGCGCCCTTGAGGCAGTCGCGGCGTGTACCGTAGCCCACACCGCCGGCAAGCATGATTACCTTGTCATAGCCGTAGACCTCATCATTCTCCTTGTGCTCGAAAGTAAGCACAGAACCGCAGATAAGCGGCTGGCCGAACTTGTTTCCGAAGTCCGAAGCACCGTTTGACGCCTTTGTCAAGATCTGTTCTGGTGTCTGGTACAACCACTTGCGCACGGGGAGTACCTCCTCCCACTTGCGGTCGTCGTATGTACGTGGATATGAAGTCATGTACACTGCAGTACCGGCAATGGGCCATGAACCCTTACCGCCACCCATACGGTCGCGTATCTCACCGCCCGTACCGGTCGAAGCTCCGTTGAAAGGCTCCACGGTAGTGGGGAAGTTATGAGTCTCGGCCTTGAGCGAGATAACAGTCTCGATATCCTTGATTATGAAATAGTCTGGTATTGAATGGTCGGCCGGAGCGAACTGCTCGACTACAGGACCCTGTGCAAAGGCCACGTTGTCCTTATAGGCCGAAATTATGCTGTTGCGGTTCTCGTTGGTAGTGCGCTTTATCATCGCGAACAATGACGAAGGCATCTCCTCGCCATCGATTATGAACGTACCACCGAATATTTTGTGACGGCAGTGCTCTGAGTTTATCTGCGCGAAACCGAACACCTCGCTGTCGGTAAGTTTGCGTCCGAGCTCACCCTCGACACGGTGCAGATAGTCTATCTCCTCCTTTGAAAGCGCAAGACCCTCCTGCTCGTTGTAGCTCTCGAGATCCTCTATAAACTCGATGGGCTTCGGTTCGATGTCGACCGTAAAAATCTCCTGATCCAGACCATGGTACATACGCTGAAGCATGGGATCGTACTCAGCATCGGCACTCTCCACTGCAAAATACTCCTCGATACGCAATATGCCGCTCAGGCCCATATTCTGGGTTATCTCCACAGCATTGGTACTCCATGGAGTAATCATTTCACGACGTGGGCCTACATAATAGCCCTCCATTCTTTCGTCTTCTACAGGAGTCGCCTCACCATAGAGCCAACAGAGTTTCTCCACATCGGCTGCTGTCAACTCGTTGTTCGATTGGGTCGCTATAACCGAGCCACCCGGGATACTGAAAAAGTAAATCATAGAAGATTGTATGTTTTTTGTGTTATTTGTCATGCAAAAACCGCATACAATACGGTACAGATACAAAAATAGCAATAAAAAACGAATTCAAGGCATTTTTGGAAACTTTTGTTTTGCAGTGTCATTATTATTGCAAACAAAGGATTGTCCGAAACAAAAAATAGTTATTTTTGCAGTACATGTCGTACAACTGAAAAACTACGGTGAAATGGAGATTTTTATAGGATTGACAATACCATTGCTGGGTACAATGCTTGGAGCGGCACTTGTATTCATGCTACGCGAGAAGATATCGGGGTTGCTCAACAGAGCCATGCTTGGCTTTGCATCGGGCGTTATGGTCGCGGCAAGTTTCTGGTCACTGCTGCAGCCGGCTCTTGAACAGGTAGGGGAAGGCCTGTCAAACACATGGCCCATCCTGGCCGGATTTGCTGCAGGAATATGTTTCCTACTATTCCTGGACTGCGTAATACCGCACCAGCATGTCGATGAGAAGGCGCCCGAAGGCCCTAAATCAAAACTTCCGCGCTCGATAAAGATGATTCTTGCCGTAGCATTGCACAACATCCCCGAAGGCATGGCAGTAGGAGTTGTTTTTGCAGGAGTAATGAACGGCGACACCAACCTTACTGTAGCCGGAGCCTTGGCCCTGTCCATAGGCATGGCCATACAGAACATACCCGAGGGGGCAATAATTTCGGTTCCCCTGCGCAGTGAAGGGAAGAGCCGCAGCAGTGCATTCACATGGGGAGCATTGTCGGGTCTGGTAGAACCTGCAGCTGCAATCGCAACGATATTCTTCCTGGGCAACAGCGAGGGAGCCATGCCACTGTTGCTTGCATTTGCAGCAGGAGCCATGTTGTATGTTGTTGTAGAAGAACTCATACCCTCGTCACAGGCCGGCCAGCACAGCAATGTGGGAACTATAGGATTCGCGATAGGGTTTGCGCTTATGATGACACTGGACAGTGCACTGGGGTAAATAACACGTTTCTGGAACAATCAGATACGAATATATAAAATCCGCCATCCGCAAGTGTTAAAAAATGCAAATACAAAGAATTTGCAAAGCAAAAACCGATTCACACCTACTTATATTTTCGATACATTTGCGACCGTGTACGCAGAACGGGATGCGTACAATTTTTGTTGTAACGAAGAACAGACATAGCAACCATGGACCTAGTGCTTCTTTTCACAATGATCATTGCATCGATAGCCTTCGTAGGCCTTGTAATGATTCTTACAAGGTGGATATCACCACGTACATACAACCGCCAGAAGGGCGAGACATACGAATGCGGAATTCCCACGCAGGGAGAGACATGGATACACTTCAAGGCCGGATACTACCTCTTTGCCATTCTCTTTCTCATGTTCGATATTGAAGCGGTATTCCTTTTCCCATGGGCGACCATAGTTCAGGAGCTGGGCATAAAGGCTCTTGTAGGAGTGCTGTTCTTCCTCTTTTTCCTAATATTGGGCCTGGCATACGCATGGCGCAAAAAAGCTCTTGAATGGAAATGAAAAAGCCTGCAATAAAATCAATACCCTACGACGAGTTCAAGGACAACGAAACGCTTGAGGCCCTTGTGGCCGAAATAAACAAGGAGCGCACGAATGTAGTGCTTGGCAAGCTCGACGACCTAATCAACTGGGGTCGCAGCAACTCATTGTGGTCACTTACATTCGCAACCAGCTGTTGCGGAATAGAGTTCATGTCGGTAGGTGCCGCAAGATACGACTTCGCAAGGTTCGGGTTCGAGGTAACTCGCAACTCCCCGCGCCAGGCCGACCTCATAATGTGCGCCGGCACAATCACCCACAAGATGGCTCCTGTACTAAAGAGGCTTTACGACCAGATGGCCGAACCCAAGTATGTGGTTGCTGTCGGCGGATGTGCCATAAGCGGAGGACCGTTCAAGGGTTCATACCATGTGCTCAACGGCATTGACAAGATTCTGCCGGTGGATGTATATATCCCCGGCTGTCCGCCGCGTCCCGAGGCCATTCTGTACGGAATGATGCAGTTGCAGCGCAAAGTAAAAGTCGAGAAGTTCCTGGGCGGCAAGAACATACACCAGAAACGCGGCACAATGCCCGACGAACCCATAATTGTAACAAACAACCCCATAAACATGGAGGACGAAGGAGGCAAGGAGTGATGGAGATTACATTCATTGAGATAAAAGAGTTCCGCCAGACCATGCTGGTGAAGCGTGGAGAGGGCTTTGACTTCCTGCGCGAAATGGTGGGAATGGACTGGGAGAAGGAAGGTCTCGGAGCCATATACATACTCGAGAACAGCATCACCCGCGAAGGCGTGGAACTTGCAGTGCGCACGACAGACCGGGAAAAGCCGCAGATACCGACGGTGAGCGATATATGGTACATAGCAGAGCTATACGAACGCGAAGTGTTCGATTTCTACGGCATCGAGTTCACGGGGCACCCCGACATGAGACGTCTCTACCTGCGCAACGATTGGGTAGGATACCCCCTGCGCAAGGACTATGACCCCAGCGAGGCCATCAACCCCGTACGTCTCGAAAGCGAGACAAAGGAGGAGGTCCATCGAGAATATGAGATAGAGGAGGACAGGCACCTTGCCGAGATGGTCGAGAAGCTGAAGATTCTGCACTATGACCAGTACGTTATAAACATAGGTCCCCAGCACCCTGCGACACACGGTGTGTTGCGTTTTCGCCTTGCATTGGAGGGCGAAGAGGTGCGCAAAGTGGACATACATTGCGGCTACATACACCGCGGAATAGAGAAACTATGCGAGAGCAGGACATACCCGCAGACATTGGCATTCACCGACCGTCTTGACTACCTGAGCGCACACCAGAATCGCCATGCCCTATGCATGTGCATCGAAAAGGCCATGGGGCTAGAAGTTACCGACCGCGTTCAGTACATACGCACCATAATGGACGAGCTGCAGCGCATAGACTCGCATCTGCTCATGTTCTCGTGCCTTGCAATGGACATGGGAGCCATCACGTCGTTCATATATGGATTCCGCGAACGCGAAAAGGTTCTCGACATAATGGAAGAGGTCACCGGCGGCCGCCTCATCCAGAACTACAACATCATAGGCGGTGTACAAGCCGACATAACACCCGGCTTCGCAAGCAAGGTGAAGGAGTACTGCAACGACCAGAAGAAAAGGCTCAAGGAGTACTACGACGTATTCGTGAACAATGTAATATTCCGTAACCGCGCCATAGGTGTAGGAGTGCTCACCCTCGAGGATGCCATTTCATTCGGAGCCACCGGCGGCACAGGACGCGCTTCGGGCTGGGCATGTGACGTGCGCAAGCGCCACCCCTATGCACTTTACGACAAGGTCGAGTTCAAAGAGATACTTCACACCGGTGGTGACAGCTACTGCCGTCTGCTGGTACGTCTCGAGGAGATTGTGGAGTCGATAGGCATAATAGAGCAGCTCATTGACAACATACCCGAAGGCGACTACAAGACAAAGACCAAGCCCATAATAAAACTGCCTGAGGGAAGATTCTACGCAGCCGTCGAGGGCTCACGCGGCGAGTTCGGTGTGTTCATCGAGAGCCATGGCGACAAGATGCCCTACAGGCTTAAGTTCCGTCCCATGGGAGTTCCCTTGATTGCAGCAGCACAAAAGATAATGAAGGGATGCAAGATTGCCGACCTCATAACCATCGGTGCCTCACTTGACTATGTCATACCCGACATCGACCGATAAAAAGAAAAGAGATGCTAGACTTCACGACCATAACAACAGCCATAGACCAATACCTGCACTCGGTAATGCCTGCACCTGCAGCTACACTCACGGAGTGCGCCATCGTCGCCATATGCGCCATTGCCGCATACCTGGTATTTGCAATAGTGATGATATTCATGGAGCGCAAAGTGTGTGCGGCCTTCCAGTGCCGTCTGGGCCCTACCCGCGTAGGATTCTGGGGAATACTTCAAGTGTTCGCCGACGTGTTCAAGATGCTCATAAAGGAGATTATTGAGATAAAGCGGTCGGACCACATACTCTACAACCTGGCACCGTTCCTTGTGGTAATGAGCTCACTCATAACATTCTGTTGCCTTCCATTCGCACAAGGCCTACAGGTTCTCGACTTCAACATAGGCGTGTTCTTCATCATGGCGGCATCATCGTTCGGCATATTGGGAATACTGCTTGCCGGCTGGAGCAGCAACAACAAGTTCTCCATGATAGGAGCGATGCGAAGCGGCGGACAGATGATCAGTTACGAGCTGTCTGTCGGGCTTAGCATACTCACCCTTGTAGTTCTCAGCGGCACCATGCAGATAAGCGAGATTGTTGAGATACAGACACAAGGATGGTTCATTGTCCGCGGACACATACCGGCAATAATCGCGTTCATCATATACATAATTGCCGGAAACGCCGAGACTAACCGTGCCCCCTTCGACCTTCCCGAGGCCGAGTCGGAGCTTACAGCCGGTTTCCACACCGAATATTCGGGTATGGGATTCGGTCTTTTCTACGTGGCCGAGTTCATGAACATGTTCATCATTGCCGGCATAGCATCGGCACTGTTCCTGGGCGGCTGGGCACCCCTCTACATCCCTGGGCTGGAAAGTTTCAACAATGCCATGTGCTGGATTCCCGGCATAGTGTGGTTCCTGGGCAAGACATTCTTTGTAATATGGCTGCTCATGTGGATACGCTGGACCTTCCCGCGAATGAGAATTGACCAGGTACTTGTACTGGAGTGGAAATATCTTGTGCCCATAGGATTGCTCAACCTGCTCATAATGACAATCTGCGTGGTAATGGGCTGGACATTGTAAGAAAACATACAGAATGGAAACAAGAAATACATATATAGGCAACATCATTCACGCCGCAAAGTCCCTACTGACAGGTATGCGCGTGACCCTGCGCGAGTTCTTCACCCGCAAGATAACCGAGCAGTACCCCGAGAACCGTAGCACGCTGCACATACCGTCCCGCCACCGCGCCACGCTGGTTATGCCGCATGACGCCGACGGCAACAACAAGTGCATAGCCTGCGGACTATGCCAGCAGACATGCCCCAACGGCACTATAAGCATAACCACAAAAACCGTTACCGACGAGGAGACTGGCAAGAGCAGGAAGGTGCTTGCCGAGTACCATTACGACCTCGGTGCATGCATGTTCTGCCAGTTGTGCGTGAACATATGTCCAAAGGGTGCCATAGAGTTCAGCAATGAGTTTGAGAATGCAGTCTTCGACAGGAAGAAACTTATAATAAAACTAAACAGATAGGATATGGACATAAACATGATAATATTCGGTGGTCTTGCCATTGTGATGATTGTGTCGGCCCTGTTCGCCGTGACATCGAGCAAGATTATGCGCGCCACCACCCTGCTGCTGTTCGTGCTGTTCGGAACAGCCGGACTCTACTTCATGCTGCACTACACATTCCTGGGCGCGGTACAGATAACCGTTTATGCCGGCGGCATCGTCGTTATGTTCATATTCGCCATACTGCTCATAGGCAAGGGAAGCATGGACATAACGCAGACATCTATACGCCGTTACCTTGCCGGTATGGCCACCGCCCTCACAGGCATGGCACTGGCTATATACCTGATAATGAACACCGATTTCCATAGCGACAAGTTCACCGCCGACGGTGTGGACATGAAACTCCTTGGCAACGCGCTCATGGGAACCGAGAAATTCAACTACATACTCCCGTTCGAGGCAATGAGCGTACTGCTGCTTGCCTGCACGGTAGGAGCCATAATGATAGCACGAAAAAAATAGCACCATGAACATACCTGCAGAATACATGCTCATCCTCTCGGCGATGCTCTTTTTCATTGGAGTATTCGGTTTCTTTACCCGACGCAACCTTGTATCGCTGCTCATAAGCACCGAGCTCATGCTCAACGCCGTTGACATAAACTTCGCGGTATTCAACGCCTACTGCCAGCCGCAGCACCTCGAGGGGTATATCTTCTCGCTGTTCGGCATAGGCGTGGCAGCAGCCGAGACAGCCGTGGCAATAGCCATAATAATAAACGTGTACCGCAACATACACTCGATACACATCAAGAAGTTGAAGAACCTAAAGCACTAAGGCATGGAATACACAATACTGATACTTGCATTGCCGTTGCTCAGTTTCCTTCTTCTGGGGCTGCTGGGCAAGAGAATGCCGCACATGCTTGCAGGCACCATAGGCACCTTGTCACTCGCTGCAGTGACCGCGCTGTCATACATCACTGCAGCCGGCTACTTCCTTTCCGGGCGCAATGCCGAAGGAGTGTTCGCCGACATCATGCCCTATAACTTCACATGGCTGCCATTTGACGGCATGCTGGGCATAGACATGGGAATACTGCTCAGCCCCATCTCTGTAATGATGCTCATAGTCATCTCCACCGTAAGCCTCATGGTACACATCTACTCCCTTGGATATATGAAGGGAGAGAGAGGTTTCCAACGCTACTACGCATTCCTGTCGCTCTTCACATTCTCCATGCTGGGCCTTGTGGTGGCAACCAACATATTCCAGATGTACGTATTCTGGGAACTTGTGGGAGTATCGTCCTACCTGCTCATAGGCTTCTACTACACCAAACCGGCGGCCATAGCGGCATCGAAGAAAGCATTCATCGTGACAAGATTTGCCGACCTCTTCTTCCTCATCGGCATACTCATATATGGCTACTACATGGAAACATTCTCGTTCAACCCACCGGCAACGGAACTGATGACAGCCGGTGCAGTATTGCCCGTAGCACTGTTGCTCATGTTCATCGGAGGTGCCGGCAAGAGCGCCATGTTCCCGCTCCACATATGGCTGCCCGACGCCATGGAAGGCCCCACCCCCGTATCGGCACTCATACATGCCGCTACCATGGTCGTGGCCGGTGTATTCCTCGTTGCACGCCTGTTCCCCATATTCATCGGATATGCACCCGAGGTACTGCACATCATAGCCTACGTTGGAGCGTTTACCGCCCTTTATGCCGCCATCGTTGCCTGCGCGCAGAGCGACATAAAACGCGTGCTCGCCTTCTCCACTATATCCCAGATAGCATTCATGATGGTTGCATTGGGCGTATGCACCGGTAGTGACCCACATGAAGGCGGCCTTGGATATATGGCATCCATGTTCCACCTGTTCACCCATGCCATGTTCAAGGGACTCCTGTTCCTTGGTGCAGGAGCCATAATACATGCAGTGCACAGCAACGAGAAGGACCACATGGGCGGCCTGCGCAAGTACATGCCCGTTACGCACATCACGTTCCTCATAGCCTGCCTTGCCATAGCCGGAATACCGCCTTTCAGCGGTTTCTTCAGCAAGGACGAGATACTTGTAGCATGCTACAGATACTCCGACCTCATGGGCATGTTCATGAGCGCGGTAGCTGCACTCACGGCATTCTACATGTTCCGTCTCTACTACGTTATATTCTGGGGCAAGAGCCATTACGAGGAGCAGCTTGCACTCTACAACGGCGGCGAGAGCAGCCACAAGCCACACAAGCCGCACGAGGCACCGTTCACAATGACCCTGCCGCTTGTCATACTCGCAATAATAACATGCGTGGCCGGCTTTATTCCGTTCGGTGAGTTCGTCAGCAGCAACGGCCAGGAATACACCATTCACCTTGACAAGACCGTTGCTACAACAAGTGTCATACTTGCCCTTGCCGGCATTGCAGTTGCCACCGTTATGTACATAAGGAGCGGCAGCCGCATGAGAAGAATCGTCAACTGGGCACTACATGGGCCAATCGTTGCCGCATACCACAGGTTCTACATGGACGAGGTATGGCTGTTCGTTACAAAGAAGATAATCTTCAACTGCATAAGCCGCCCCATAGCATGGTTCGACCGCAAGGTTGTGGACGGTTCGCTCGACCTGCTGGCCAAGGCGACACAGAACACGGCCGCGCTCATACGCCCATGGCAGAGCGGAAACATACAGACATATTGTATATGGTTCCTCTGCGGCGCCCTTGTGATTATACTTGCATTGTTGTACATGGCTTGATAAAAGAGAAAGGAATACTATGAATATACTTCTTCTGTTCGTTATTATACCGGTTGTCATGCTCCTTGCCCTATGGTGCAGCAGGAATGTCAACCAGACACGCGCAGTCATGGTTACAGGCTCAACCCTGCTGCTTGCACTGTCGGTATACCTCACCATCGATTTCATAGGGTTGCGCAGTGCCGGAGAGAACGCCGCAATGCTCTACACGGCATCGTGGAGCTGGTACGGGCCGCTCAACATAGCCCTGTCGGTGGGAGTGGACGGAATTTCCGTCGCCATGCTACTGCTCTCCTCAATAATTGTATTTACCGGCACCTTCGCATCGTGGAGGCTACAGCCCATGACCAAAGAATTCTTCCTCTGGTACACCCTGCTGTCGGCCGGAGTGTACGGGTTCTTCATCTCGACCGACCTCTTTACCATGTTCATGTTCTACGAGACAGCGCTCATCCCCATGTACCTGCTCATAGGCGTTTGGGGAAGCGGACGCAAGGAGTACTCGGCAATGAAGCTGACACTCATGCTCATGGGCGGTTCGGCATTCCTTCTCATAGGAATCCTCGGCATATACTTCGGCAGCGGAGCCACCACAATGGATATCAACGAAATTGCAGCGATGAACAGCATACCCACAGGGATGCAGTATATATTCTTCCCGCTGACATTCATCGGGTTCGGTGTTCTTGGAGCCCTGTTCCCGTTCCACACCTGGAGCCCCGACGGCCATGCATGCGCCCCCACATCGGTATCGATGCTTCATGCAGGAGTGCTAATGAAGCTTGGAGGCTACGGCTGCTTCCGCATTGCCATGTACCTGCTGCCACAGGCCGCCAACGACCTTGCATGGATATTCATCATACTCACGACCATAAGCGTCGTCTACGGAGCACTTAGCGCGATAAGCCAGACCGACCTCAAGTACATAAACGCCTAC
>JAFYQH010000083.1 GCA_017547205.1 Bacteroidaceae bacterium
CTTACGCTCGCGCTCAAGACGAGACTTCTCCTCGGTAGCAAGACGGAGCTGTTCCTCGCGCTCCTTACGCTCGCGCTCAAGACGAGACTTCTCCTCGGTGGCAAGACGGAGCTGTTCCTCGCGTTCCTTACGCTCGCGCTCAAGACGAGACTTCTCCTCGGTAGCAAGACGGAGTTGTTCCTCGCGTTCCTTACGCTCGCGCTCAAGACGGGACTTCTCCTCGGTAGCAAGACGGAGCTGTTCCTCGCGCTCCTTACGCTCGCGCTCAAGGCGAGACTCCTCCTCGGCGGCAAGACGGAGCTGTTCCTCGCGTTCCTTACGCTCGCGCTCAGAGCGAGCTTCCAATGTCCATTTGGACAAATCACTCGTCAATTTCTCGACTTGTATGAAAGACGTAGAATCTATACAATCTGTACGGCCAAACTTGAACAAGAACCACCCTTTCAGTTCGGCATCCTTCAACAATACAGGAATGACATTTTTTCCTGTATTTTTTGCATATAGGACTTCATCCTTAGTCCATTTTGATTTGATAGAATTGTCGGACAAGGCAAACAACACATATGAAGAATCGTCAATAGCTTTAATTATCTTCTCGTCAAACTCTTCTGCTCCGCTTTCGACTCCTAGAATATCAAACCACAGCGACAACTTTGGAATACGCTCACGAAGCATTTTGACGAATGCACTAACTTCGTCAAAATCATTGCGCGAATAGCTTATAAAAACATCATATTTCATAGTAAATCTGTTGGTCTGCGCAAATTTAATACAATTTAGCCGTTTTGCAAAAAACCGTTTTATACCAAAGGCGTCACTCCCCGGCGGCAATCTCGTCAAGCATGGCCTTTACCTCCTCGTCGACCTTGTAGAGCTTGCCGCGGCAGAACTGCACAAGTGCCGAGGCCTCCTTCAACGCCACAGCCAGTTTATCAATATCCATGCCACCGCTCTGTATGGCGGCCATAATCTCCTCGAGGCGGGCAATAGCCTGCGAGTAAGTCATATTCTCCATATATCAAACTTTTTTATTTTTCACTATACTTGTGAACTCGCCGCCGGCGACAGCCGTCGTTACCTCATCACCGGGCTGCACGTCAGCAACTGAGCGTACGGCCTTGCCGTTGACCCTTGTTATGCTGTACCCGAGAGCGAGTATATGCTCGGGCGAAGCGGCATCCATGTAGCGTTGCCAAAGGTCGAGCCTGTGATGCTGCCCCTGCATGAACAACGCAGTCGTGACCGGTATGCGCTGCAACAGCGACTGAAGGCGGTTTCTCTCGCCGTCGACCCTTGAACGTACTGCCGATGCCGCACCCTGCATTGCATCGTCGAGCCACGCGGCCTGCGAAAGCATTGCATGTATGAGCAGTTCGGCCACGGCCGTTGGAGTCTTTGCACTCGTGTGCGCAACAATGTCGAGAATGCTCTCGTCGCGCTGATGACCGATACCGGTTATTATAGGCAAGGGGAACTGGGCGCAATTATTGGCAAGGTCGTATGTATCGAAACAGGATAGTTCGCTCGTCGCTCCGCCGCCGCGTATTATCACCACTACATCCCAGGAATCCACATTTTCGGCAATTCGGTTCAAGGCCGCGATTATCCCCTGCTCCACTCCGCTGCCCTGCATGGGGGCTGGGAAAAGATGAGGATAAAACACAAAGCCATAGCGATTACCCGACAATTGGTCGCAGAAATCGCCGTAACCGGCCGCAGTGGATGACGAAATCACCGCTATACGCTGCGGCAGAAGAGGAAAATCAAGTTCCTTGTTAAGCCCTATCACTCCCTCGTCGGCAAGCCTTTTTATTATGAGCTGACGCCTGCGTGCCATGTCGCCCAGCGTATATGCAGGCTCAATGTCGCACACTTCGAGTGAATAGCCGTAAAGTTCGTGGAACACGACCTTTACCTGTAGCAGCACCTTCAGCCCTTCGGCAAACGGCTGGCCCGTCTGCTCAAGGAAATAGGGTTTCAACAGTGCATATATACGCGACCACACTGTACCGCGCGCCTTGGCTACAAGCTCGGCGGTAGCCTCATCGCGCTGCACCAATTCAATATAGCAATGACCGGCTGCGGTCTCACGCACTTCGCTCAATTCGCCTGTCACCCAATACTGGGAGGGCAGGCTGCCGCTCAAGGCTTGGCGCACCATATTGTTGAGCGAATAGAGGGTAAGTGGGTTTTCTATGCTGTCAATCATTTTCGGGAATCCATTGGTTAATGCCACGCTGGTCGGCTATGAATGCGCCGCCCACTACGGTGTTGCCCCGGTAGAAGACTGCCGACTGCCCCGGTGTTATGGCCGAAGCCGGGATATGCAGGCGTACAAGCCAGCGGCCGTCACCTGTCGGCACCGGAGCATCGCACCCGATGGGGCGGCTGCGGTAACGCACACGCACCGTAAGGCCGTCGGGGAGACCGCCCGTCCACTCAGGTTCTTCAACGAGCATATAATGTGCCACAAGCTGTTCCTCGCTGCCAAGCATGACGGTATTCTTCGCCGGGTTTATCTTTATCACATATGCAGGGTATCCAAGGGCAATGCCAAGCCCCTTGCGCTGGCCTATGGTGTAGAAAGGATACCCTTTGTGCCTGCCGAGCACACGGCCCGCGCTGTCGACAAAGGCACCGTCACCGAATCGGGCGTCTATACCCGGTACATTCTCACGCAGGAAGTCGCGGTAGTCGCCGGGAATAAAACAGACCTCCATGCTCTCGCCACCCCGGGAGACATGCTGCATGCCCTTGCTGTCAAGATATTCCACTACCTGAGGCTTCTCCATTCCGCCCAAGGGGAAAAGCACACGCGAGAGTTGCTGCTGTGTAAGCCTCCACAGGAAATAACTCTGGTCCTTGCGGTCGTCGTCACCCGTGACTATATAGTATTTACCGCCGTTCTCCTGCACCTTTACATAGTGCCCGGTTGCAATGTGGTGGCAGCCGAGCCTGTCGGCCCACTCCTCTAAAAGAGCGAATTTCACAAGGCGGTTGCAGTTGACGCAGGGGTTGGGGGTAAGGCCCGACAGATAGCTGTCGACAAAGGGATTCACTACCGTCTCACGGAAACGGACACGCACGTCGGCCACATGATGCGGAATGCCTAACCGCGTGGCAAGCAGCGCAGCATCAGCGGCTGCATCAAGCCCCGAGTCGCAGGTAACGAACGTAAGCCCCTCGACCCTGTATCCCTGCTCGAGCAACATACAGCAGACGGCGGTACTGTCTATACCACCGCTCATACCTACCAAAACACTCTTTTTTACCGGCTTTGTCATCTTCTGTCAAAAAAAATACCTATTTTTGCAGTGCTGCGGAAAGACGCCGCATGTTATCTATACAAAGGTAGTTCTTTTTCGTGGGCGACACGAATTATTAAGCATTTTTATGAGCAAGAACATCGAAAAGAGGGTTCCTACTGAGCTTGGAACCGAAAAGGTAGGACGCCTGCTGATGCAATATGCCATACCGGCCATCATAGCACAGACAGCGGCCTCACTCTACAACATGATAGACAGCGTATTCATCGGGCACATTCCCGATGTCGGTGCCGAGGCAATTTCGGGACTCGCCACGACATTCCCGTTCATGAACTTGTCGGCAGCATTCGGAGCCATGGTGGGTGTGGGAGGAGCGACACAATTGTCGGTAAGGCTGGGACAGCGCGACTACGACTCGGCAAAGAATATTTTGGGTAACCTTGTAACGCTTAACCTCATCGTGGGTACATTGTTCGCCGTCATATCACTGCTGTTCCTCGACGAGATACTCTTCTTCTTCGGTGCAAGCGAGACTACACTGCCGTTCGCACGCTACTTCATGGTCGTAATACTCCTAGGCAACCCCATCACGCACCTCTATTTTGGAATAAATGCCGCACTGAGAGCGTCGGGACACCCCAAACAGGCGATGTACGCAACCATAATCACCGTAGTGATGAACATTATTCTGGCACCGCTCTTCATCTACATACTGGGCTGGGGCATAAGGGGAGCCGCGCTTGCCACCATGCTGTCGCAGAGCATCACACTTGCATGGCAGACAAAGCTGCTGAGCAACCCCGACGAACTGTTGCACCTGCAGAAAGGCATATACAAGCTGAAGAAGGATATAGTAAAAGGAATACTTGCCATAGGCATGTCGCCGTTCTTCATCAATGCGGCAGCATGTGTGGTGGTAATAATCATAAACAAGGGACTGCGCAGTTACGGCGAAAACGGTGACATGTCAATCGCAGCATACGGAATAGCGAACCGCATGCAGTTCATATTCGTGATGGT
Organism: Bacteroidaceae bacterium; assembly: GCA_017547205.1. Taxonomy (GTDB): domain Bacteria; phylum Bacteroidota; class Bacteroidia; order Bacteroidales; family Bacteroidaceae; genus HGM04593. Next base: position 4,287 of record JAFYQH010000083.1, read on the forward strand.
GGTGCTGGGCCTGACACAGGGCATGCAGCCCATCGTAGGTTACAACTATGGTGCAAGACGGCACGACAGGGTAAAAAAGGCACTTACGCTCACGATATTCTGGGGCACTGCAATAACTACTCTAGGATTTGCCATATGCGAGTTCATGCCCGAGACTGTAGCGCACGCGTTCACGACCGAGCCAGTCCTGATTGAGCATGCCGCATGGGCCATGAGGGTAATGTCGATATTCATGCCGCTCATAGGATTCCAGCTGGTAACGACAAACTTCTTCCAAAGCATCGGTAAGGTGAACAGGTCGATATTCCTTTCACTCACCCGCCAGGTGCTTCTGCTCATACCCATGCTGCTGATTTTGCCCCTTTTCATCGGGGAAAAAGGAGTATGGTACAGCATGCCCATCTCGGATATCATAGCAGCGACACTCACTGTCATAATGCTGGTCATCCAGTTCAAGGAGTGGAAAAAAGAGAGCACTGAGTATAGACCATAAACAACGAAACGACACTGCGATATGGAGAACATCATCATTTCAATAGGACGTGAACTCGGCAGCGGCGGCAAGGAGATTGCAGAGAAATTGGCCGCAAGACTTGACATCAAGTTCTACGACAAGAAACTTCTTGAAGTTGCCGCACGTGAGAGCGGGCTCGACACCACCGTATTCGAGAATGCCGACGAACGCGAGTCGCACACATTCATGGGCAACATGTTCAGCATACACGGCTCAATAGCCAATGTGCTGTCGGGCGAAAGCTGCATGGATGCCGATCAACTGTTCGCGATACAGAGTGAAGCCATACGCAACATTGCAGAAAGGGAGAGTTGTATAATAGTGGGCCGTTGCGCCGAATATGTGCTCCGTGACCACCCGCGCATGGCAAGCATTTTCATAACCGCCGACCACGAGGAGCGTGTCGGATATGTAATGAAACATGACATGGTTGACCGCGAGCGAGCACTCGATACCATCACGAAGGGCGACAAGCGACGCCGCCAGTACCACGACTACTACTCTACCGGCAAATGGGGCGAGGCCCGCAGCTACGACCTATGCATAAACTCATCACACATGGGCATTGAGGGAACAACCGAGTTCCTATACAACTACATAAAGCAGCGTTTCGCATTATGAAACGTATAGGCCTGATGTCGGACACCCATAGCTGGTGGGACGACAGGTACCTGACGCACTTCAATGACTGTGACGAGATTTGGCATGCAGGCGACATAGGCAGCGGAGTTATAATAGACCGCCTCGAAGAACATTGCCCGGTACGCGCCGTATGCGGCAACATTGACGGGCGCGAACTGGGACTGCGGTTCGTCAAGATACAGAAGTTCAGAATCGAAGAGTGCTGCGTAATGATGACACACATCGGCGGATACCCGGGGAAATATGACCCGTCGGTACGCAACGATATATACAGGGAGAGACCCGACTTGTTCATATCGGGACACTCGCATATACTGAAAGTGATGTACGACAAGACGGTAGGCTGCCTGCACATCAACCCGGGAGCGGCAGGGCGGCAGGGATGGCAGCAGGTACGGACACTAGTGAAGTTCTCCATTGACGGCAAGGAGATAAAAGATCTTGAGGTCATAGAACTTGCCTGACAGACAAAAAACGGAGTTTTTGAATCAAAAACCGCATGTTTGCATCTTATTTTGTATTAAATATGTATCTTTGCATAAATTAACTAAAACACGCATAAAAATGAAACTCTTCATCACAAATCTTCTGATGCTCCTGCTTGTTATACCGGTATCGGCCCAAAAGGAGTACTATACAAGCATTGACGGAACAAAGGGCGGCGAAAGCTTGAAGACAGCACTCTACAACCTTATAAAGAACCATAAGAAGATAAGCTACGGAAGCGGTGCCGACAAGACATGGGGCGCATTCTACACCACCGATGCTGTTGTGGAGAACGGCAAACGCCGCGTACTGGACATGTACTCGGGCGAGAAACGCTACTTCGGCAGCAAAGGTGAAGCTGTATCGGGAATGAACATTGAACACAGTGTAGCTAAGAGTTGGTGGGGAGGCACAAGCAACAACGCATATTGCGACCTGCATCACCTGAACCCTTCGGACCAGGATGCCAACAGCCGCAAGAGCAACTACCCGCTCGGTGAGCTTACAAGCATTACTTGGGATAATGGTGTCACATTCGTGGGAAAAGCGAACATAGACGGCAAATCACAGAACGCATTCGAGCCGCATGATGACTACAAGGGCGATTTTGCCCGCACATACATGTACATGTTCACTTGCTATCAGGACCTTACCTGGGAGTATACATGGATGAATTACGAAAAAAGCACATACCCCACCCTGAAGCCATGGGCCGTACAATTGTTGCTCAAATGGCACAAAGAAGACCCAGTGAGCGAAAAGGAGGTGAACCGCAACAATGCAGTTTACGAGGTACAGGGCAACCGCAACCCTTTTGTCGACTATCCGCAGCTCGCCGAATACGTGTGGGGCGACTCCATTAACTACACATTCCACCTCAACGGCAATGTAGAGGGTGGCACAGACAGTGATGACGACAACACCATAGCAGTACCTGAGGGCTATAGGCTCAAGCTCTTTGAAGATTTCGAGACAGACCCATATGAGTTCACTCCGATAACAGTGACAGGAGAGTTTCCATGGCACTTCGAGTACCAATGTGGAGAGGTTACGTCATACGATGATGACGGAGTTTCACATGATGCCGAAAGCTGGCTGGTATCGTCACCTATAGATTTCTCGAACGACAGCATTGCAAAAATTACATTCGACTATGTAATACGCTACAGTACCGCCGACAAGGTGAAAGAATACAACCAGTTGCTCATAAGCCGCGACTACGCAGGCAACATTGCCGATGCCACATGGGAGTTAATAGACTTCGCTGCCGAGCAGAATACCGAAAACTGGAACAAGACCACTACCGGAGAGATTGAAATACCCGCCACATACATGGGTGACAAGAACGTCGTTTTAGCATTCAAGTACATTGGCACATCTGTTAAGGCCGGCACATTCGAGGTTGACAATGTGAAGGTTATTGCAGCAGAGGGCGAGAATGACGGTAACACAGTGAATGGTGATAATGGAGATGACGAAGACGAAGGCGATAGCGGCAACGACGATAACGAATATAACAACGGAAACTTTTCCGACGGCTCGTTCACCCTTGTGACCGATGCCGCGCAGCTTACCGTAGGAGACTCAATACTTATAGTATATGAGAATTTTGTAATGGGAAAGCAGACAAAGAACTATCGCGAAAAGACAGATGTAATGACAAGCAACGGGAAAATCACATATCTTTCAGCTGACGCCCAGAAGATTGTACTCGAAGAGGGTGCAAAGGCCGGCACATACGCATTCAATGTAGGTAACGGATATCTGGCGGCATCTTCAAGCAGCAGCAACTATCTGGTAACAGCCGCCACTATTGATGCGAACGCGAGCTGGAAAATCACTATTGACGGCAACGCCCTTGCCGAAATAAAGGCACAGGGTGACAAGACCCGCAACACATTGCAATACAATACCAGCTCACCACGTTTCTCATGCTACACCGGTACACAGAAGAGCGTGAAAATATATGCGAAGTCGCCGATAACAACAGGCATTGAAAGCATTGTGACAAAAGACAATAGCATTGTGAATATCTATTCGCTAACCGGAGTTTGCATACAACGCCAGGTTGATGCAGAAAAGGCTATTGAGGGACTAGCAAAGGGCATCTACATTATCGGCAATAAGAAAGTTGTTGTAAAGTAACCCAAGAGTGTAAACATTATATGAAGATACGCATTCACCCACAGTATGAATACCTGAGAGAGGAGATTCTGAACATCGTTGCCGGCAATTATATAGCCGACAAGGTGTACTGCAACAAGCGCAACACTGTAGAAAAGGTTACCATTAAAGATTGCGAGGCCGTCGTAAAAAAGTACAAGACACCGAACGTCATTAACCAAATAGCCTATTCATACTTGCGCAAATCAAAGGCACAAAGAGCATATGAATATGCGCTCATACTGCTTGAGAACGGAATAAACACTCCTTTCCCGATAGCATATGTAGAGGTTACAAACAATGGGTTCTTCAAAAGCGGATACTTTATATCAAAATACATGCCGGAGAGGCTTATGAGAGACCTCTTTACCGGGATAATACCAAAAGATGAGAAAAAACATGCAATAGAGGAACTTACGGACTTTACAATTGCAACCCATGCTAAAGGAATACTACCGCTTGATTACAACCCGGACAATATATTTTACAGAATTGACAAGAAGAGCGGGAAGTACAGTTTTGCATTAACCGATATAAATCGTATGCGCCTCGGTACAAAGCCGACTCTTGACGATGCTTTGCGTTCATTCCACCAGTTCGGCGTAAGAGAAGATACGTTCCACGAATTCATATCGTACTATTGCGAGAAAACCGGTACAGACATTGAGTATGCATATGAAAGGTTTGTTACCGAATGCAAGAGAGACCGTTCAAAAAGCAAAATGAAGCGCAGAGCAAAAAAAGCCTTGGGCATAAGCAGGAAGTAACCTCGTGGAATAGGACATAGCAACAGACGGGGTGATACAAAAGTAAAGAATAACATGAACCCAGGAAGTTTAACTAGAAACTTTCGGGGTTCATGTCATTTTAGTCATACTCTGTTTATATATCATTGAACTTTTATAACCTTTTTACAATTCTTTTTGCATAAATCGGATTTTATTGTGTAAGTTTGCTATGGTAATGTTGCCACAACGGCAATTAAAGGATTTTCATTACAAAACTCTAATTTATGGACAAGGAGAAGGAAAAGCTTTTCAGCGAATTCCCGCCCGTATCGGCAGAGAATTGGAAAGAGAAGATCATTGAGGACCTCAAAGGTGCCGACTATGAGAAGAAAATGATTTGGAGAACCGGAGAGGGGTTCAACGTAAACCCGTTCTACCGCAAGGAGGACCTTCCTGCAGGCTACAGCTCATGCCAGCCGGGAGAATACCCGTACACACGAGGCAACAGGAAATGCAACTGCTGGCTTGTCCGTCAAGATATAAATATCGACGATGCGGCAGAAGCGAATGCCAAGGCCAAAAAACTTATCGGCAATGGAGTCGACTCCATCGCATTCAAGGTGAAAGGCAAGCTGGTCACACCGGAATATATTCCAACCCTTCTTGACGGCATTGATGCCGAAAAGACAGAGCTCAACTTCAACGTATGCCCGGGAAAAGCAGTAGAATTCACCCAACTCTTTGCCGAGTACTGCAAGCAACGCGGATTTGACCTCGAAAAGGTAAGAGGTTCCATTAACTATGACCCTATAGCAAAAGAACTACTTGCCGGAAAGGTTATTGAAAACTATACCGAAACAATAAAGGCACTCATAGAGGCTACCGCCGCAATGCCAGAATTCCGTTGCATCACAGTGAACAGCGGCAAGCTGAACAATGCCGGTGCATACATAACACAAGAACTGGGCTATGCACTTGCATGGGGTAACGAATACCTAAATGCAGCTACCGAAGCCGGCATACCCATCGACGCGGTAGCCAGGAACATGAAGTTCAACATGGGCATCTCGAGCAATTTCTTCATGGAGATTGCAAAGTTCCGTGCTGCACGCACGTTGTGGGCAAAGATTGTAGAGCAGTATGCTCCCGAATGCAAATGCTCTGGCAAAATGAATATACATGCCGAGACTTCAGAATTCAACCTCACTCTGTTCGATTCTTACGTGAACATGCTCCGCACCCAGACCGAAGCCATGAGTGCCGCCATTGCAGGCGTAGAATCCATAACAGTAACACCATTCGACAGAGTATATGAGGAACCTACTGACTTCGCGCTGCGCATAGCAAAAAACCAGCAGCTGATACTCAAGCATGAGAGCCACCTCGACAAAGTTGTTGACCCAGCCGGTGGTTCATACTACATCGAGAGCCTTACAGCATCGATAGCTGCTGAAGCATGGAAGATATTCCTTGCCATTGAAGAGGATGGCGGTTTCCACAAGGCCGTAAAGGAGGGAAAGATACAGAAAGCCGTGGAAGAATCGGGCAACAGCCGCCGTACAGCACTTGCAAAGCGCAAGGAGGTTCTACTTGGCACGAACCAGTACCCCAACTTCAGTGAGACATCGGAGGGCAGACGTCCCATAGAGAGAGGATGCGGCTGTCACGACAAGGAGGAAAACGGCACGACACTTGCCATAAGACGCCTGGGAGAGGAATTCGAGCAGTTGCGCCTACGTACCGAAGAGAGCGGCAAACGCCCAAGAGCGTTCATGCTGACAATAGGAAACCTGGCAATGCGCCAGGCAAGAGCACAGTTCTCGTGCAACTTCCTCGCTACGGCAGGGTACGAAGTCATTGACAACCTCGGATTCAAGAGCATTGAGGAGGGTGTGGCCGCAGCACTGGAGGCAAAGGCCGACATTGTGGTCATATGCTCGAGCGATGACGAGTATGCCGAATATGCAATACCGGCGTTCAAAGCTATCGGTGAGAAGGCGATATTCATTGTTGCCGGAGCACCGGCGTGCATGGAAGAGCTGCAGAAGGCCGGCATTGAGAACTTCATCCACGTGAGAGTAAATGTTCTGGAGACCCTTAAGGGACTGAACGCGAAGTTGGGCATTTAATATCGTACGCCATGAGAAAAAATTTCAGAAACATCGATATAACGGCAAGCTGCAATGCTGCCGCATGCTGCACGGCAACAGCCTGCAACAATGACATTTGGGAAACTGCCGAACATATAAAGGTAAAGCCCGTGTATACGGCCGAGGACCTCAACGGAATGGAACACCTTGACTATGCAGCCGGCATACCGCCGTTCCTGCGCGGACCATACTCCATGATGTACACGTTCCGTCCATGGACAATACGCCAGTACGCAGGTTTCTCAACGGCTGAGGAGAGCAACGCTTTCTACCGCCGCAACCTGGCATCAGGACAAAAAGGCCTGTCAGTGGCATTCGACCTGCCTACACACCGCGGATACAACCCCGACAACGAACGTGTCGTGGGCGATGTAGGAAAAGCCGGAGTTTCGATATGCTGCATGGAGAACATGGAGCAGCTGTTCGACGGCATTCCGCTCAACAAAATGTCGGTTTCAATGACAATGAACGGAGCCGTGCTTCCGGTACTGGCATTCTACATAAACGCGGCACTCGAGCAGGGAGCAAAATTGGAGGATATGGCCGGCACCATACAGAACGACATTCTAAAGGAGTTCATGGTGCGCAACACCTATATTTACCCACCTGCGTTCTCAATGCGGATAATTGGCGACATATTCGCCTACACATCGCAGAAGATGCCAAAGTTCAACTCGATATCCATCAGTGGATACCACATGCAGGAGGCCGGTGCATCGGCCGACATTGAGCTTGCATATACCCTTGCCGACGGCTTGGAGTATGTACGCACCGGTGTAGAAGCCGGCATTGACATTGACGCGTTCGCGCCGCGTCTCTCGTTCTTCTGGGGCATTGGCATGAACCCATTCATGGAAATTGCGAAGATGCGTGCCGCACGTATGCTATGGGCGAAGATAATAAAAGTGTTCAACCCGAAGAATCCCAAGTCTATGGCACTGCGCACGCACTGCCAGACATCGGGATGGTCACTTACCGAACAGGACCCCTTCAACAATGTGGGACGTACCGTAATAGAGGCCATGTCGGCGGCAATGGGACACACACAGTCACTGCACACCAATGCTCTTGACGAGGCCATTGCACTGCCTACCGATTTTTCGGCACGCATAGCCCGCAACACGCAGATATACCTGCAGGAGGAGACCAACATATGCCGCGTAATTGACCCATGGGGCGGCTCATACTATGTCGAGAGCTTGACACAGGAGATTGCCGACAAGGCATGGAAACTCATACAGGAGATAGAGGAGTTGGGCGGAATGGCAAAGGCCATTGAGACCGGCATACCAAAGATGCGTATCGAGGAGGCTGCTGCACGCACACAGGCACGTATCGACAGCGGCAAACAGGTGATAGTAGGCACAAACGCATATTGTCTCGACGAGGAAGAGCCTATAGACATCCTTGAGATTGACAATACGGCAGTACGCGAGGAGCAGCTCGCGGCTCTCGAGCGTAACCGCGCAGGACGCGACGAGGAGGCTGTAAGGAAGGCCTTGGAGAAGATAACGGAATGTGCGAAGAGCGGTGAGGGCAATCTCCTTGAATGTTCAGTAGAGGCAGCACATGTACGTGCTACATTGGGAGAAATTTCCGACGCCTGCGAGAGCGTAGCAGGACGTTATAAAGCAATAATAAGAACAATTTCCGGAGTGTATTCAGCAGAAAGCAGGAACGACGAGAACTTCGAGAAGGCTTGCCGCCTGACCGAGGAGTTTGCAAGGAAAGAGGGACGCCGTCCCCGAGTGATGATTGCCAAGATGGGCCAGGACGGACACGACCGTGGCGCAAAGGTCGTTGCTACGGGATATGCCGACTGCGGATTCGACGTAGACATGGGAATGCTGTTCCAGACACCGGCAGAAGTTGCACGACAAGCCGTGGAGAACGATGTTCATGCTGTGGGCGTTTCTTCGCTTGCAGCCGGACACAAAACACTTGTTCCGCAGCTTATCGAGGAACTTGAGAAGCTTGGACGCGGCGACATCATGGTATTTGCAGGTGGAGTGATACCTGCACAGGACTACGATTTCCTCTACCGTGCAGGAGTTATAGGAATTTTCGGGCCGGGAACAAGCGTTGCCAAGGCCGCATGTGAACTGATGAAAATATTCCTGGAGAAATGATATTGTAATAAACGGCAAAGTCCTTAGGGTCACAAGCTCTAAGGACTTTGTCGGCACTGACACCTTACTTGATTGAACGATGATTGTCTGTATAGCCGAGAAACCGAGCGTAGCAAAGGAGATTGCTGACATATTGGGAGCGAAGAACCGCCGTGAGGGATTCTTTGAGGGGAACGGTTACCAGGTAACCTGGACCTTCGGTCACCTGTGTACACTTAAAGAACCGCATGACTATACACAGATGTGGCAGAGGTGGAGCCTGAGCAGCCTGCCGATGATTCCTCCCCGATTCGGAATTAAACTCATAAACGACAAGGGTATAGAGAAACAGTTTGCCGTAATAGAAAAACTGATGTGCGATGCCGAGATGATCGTAAACTGCGGTGATGCCGGGCAAGAGGGAGAACTCATACAGCGTTGGGTAATGCAGAAGGCGCAAGCCAAATGCCCGGTAAAGCGTCTTTGGGTATCTTCACTTACCGAAGAGGCTATAAGGGAAGGCTTCGCCACCCTAAAAGACCAAAGTGAATACCAGCCGCTCTACGAGGCGGGCCTGAGCCGTGCCATAGGAGACTGGTTGCTGGGAATGAACGCCACAAGGCTCTACACCTTGAAATATGGCAAGAACCGTCAAGTACTCTCAATTGGCAGAGTACAAACCCCAACATTGGCACTTATTGTGAAACGCCATCTCGAAATACAGGATTTTGTTCCGCAACCATACTGGGAGCTGAAGACAATCTACCGCGACACGACGTTCAGCGTCACCGAGGGTAAGTTCGAAAGCGAGGAGAAGGGACAGGAAGCCCTTGAAAAAATTACAGGGAAGCCATTCACGATAACCGAAGTAACGGCAAAGAACGGTACGGAACTGCCGCCACGTTTATACGACCTCACATCACTGCAGGTCGACTGCAACCGCAAGTTCGGCCTGTCGGCAGAGCAGACTCTGCAGACAATACAGTCGCTGTATGAAAAGAAGGTAACGACCTACCCGCGTGTGGACACCACATTCCTGAGTGATGACATTTATCCCAAATGCGGAAATATACTAAAAGGATTGCGTGATTATCAAGCGCTTACAACACCTATTGCCGACAAACCATTGAACAAATCAAAAAAGGTATTCGACAACAAGAAGGTTACCGACCACCATGCAATAATACCCACAGGCGTATACCCGCAAGGCCTTACCGACCTTGAAAAAAAGGTGTATGACCTTGTAGCCAGACATTTCATTGCAATATTCTACCCCGACTGCAAGTTCCGCAGCACTACAGTATTTGGCGAAAGCGCCGGTGTAGGATTCAAGACTACGGGCAAGGAGATTACCGAGCCTGGGTGGAGAGTAGTCTTCGCAGGGGAACAGAATGAGGAGAAAGAGAGCGACAAGGAGAACCTGCTTCCATCGTTCAGCGTTGGAGAAAGCGGCCCGCACACGCCCGGACTGACAGAAAAATGGACGCAGCCCCCAAAGCCGTACACCGAGGCCACCCTGCTGCGCGCCATGGAGACTGCCGGCAAGCTGGTTGACAATGAAGAGTTGCGTGATCTTATGAAGGAGAACGGGATAGGACGCCCCTCTACACGCGCCGCCATTATAGAAACATTGTACAAGCGCAACTATATTCGCAGGGAGAAAAAGAACATAGTCGCTACACCTACAGGAATAGAACTTGTGGGAATAATAAGGAATGAGTTGCTGAAGAGTGCGGAACTCACAGGACAATGGGAGAAGAAACTTCGCGACATCGAAAGGCGGCAGTACGGGGCAAGGACATTCGTAGATGAACTGAAAGCAATGCTGCAGCAGATAGTGAACGATGTGTTGGGCGACAACAGTACCATTGGTACCACAGGGCAGGCTACCAACCGATAAAAAGAAGAACCATGTATAATAAATGCTCTTTTTATAAGTTATAATAGAACCAAAAGCAATAATTGTGTACAGATATTTGAAATACATACCTATGATTGTCGTCTCCGCATTGCTGCTAATTTCATGCGGAGCAGATAAACACATCAAGAAGGGCGACAATTATGTCGCCATAATGGAATATTACGAAGCCGCCAGAGAGTACAAAAAGGCATACCGAAAAATCACCCCGAAGGAGCGCAAGAAGCGCGGAGTGGTGGCATGGAAGATGGCCGAGTGTTACCGCAAGTCCAACAGTCCGGTATTTGCGGTGGGGGCATACCAGAATGCCATACGCTACGGATACCCCGACTCGCTTGCACTGCTCTACCTCGCAGATGCCCAACTTGAAAAGGGAGACTACAAGGCTTCGCAAAAGAGCTACGAAGCATTCCTGGAGAAGGCTCCGGAGAACCGTATGGCACAGATAGGACTACAGTCGGCAAGGCAGTCACAGGAATGGAAGATGAACCCGACCCGGTATATCGTCTCAAAAGCTAAGGAACTGAACGGACAGCGCAGCGACTACTGCCCGGCATTCGTAGGCGAGGATACGACAATGATAGTCACCACTAGCACGCGCAAGGACGCTACAGGAGACGACATCAGCGGAATTACCGGGCAGGAATTTGCCGACCTTTTCCTGACAAAGAGGGATGAGAAAGGAAAATGGCAGAAGACAGAAAGGATTGAGAGTGAAGTAAACAGCGAATACGAGGACGGAGCTCCCACATTCACCCGTGATGGTGGTGTCATGTATTTCACACGCTGTACGAGCGATCCTCAATACCCCAAGTATGCAGCCATATACAGGAGTACGCGCAGCGATGCTGCATGGGGCAAGCCCGAACCTGTTAATATATCGAATGACACACTGACAGCATTTGCACACCCGGCTGTTTCGCCCGACGGCAACTGGCTCTACTTCACATCAACAATGACAGGAGGTTACGGAGGGCTTGACCTGTGGAGGTATTATATAGGAAGCAGCAAGGCACTCGAAGGCATAGTAGAAAATCTGGGTTCGGATATAAACACCGAAGGGGACGAACAATTCCCCTCGTTCGGCCCAAAAGGAGAGTTGTTCTTCTCATCTGACGGTTACCCGGGAATGGGAGGTCTTGACATTTACTGCGCCGTACAGAAGAACGACAGCATATGGAATGTCAGCAACATAGGGGCACCCGTAAACTCAAATGGAGATGACTTTGGCATGACATTCGCGCCGGGACTATACCGTGGATATTTCTCATCGAACAGGGGAGATGCCCGCGGATGGGACCACCTCTACTCATTCATGCTCCCCGAAACAGTACATATGCTTCACGGATGGATATACGAGAAAGATGGCTATGAGCTACCAGAAGCTATCATCTATATGATTGGCAATGATGGCACAAACACCAGTTTCGGCGTAATGAAAGACGGCTCATACAAGGTACGCGTCACACCGGGAGTGGAATATGTCATGCTTGGAACATGCAAGGGATACCTAAATACCATGCAGGAATTGAAAGCCGACAGCACCGAAGGATACAAGGAATATCAAAGGGATTTTGCCTTGCCATCAATAACACGTCCTGTGCTCATAGACAACATTTTCTACGAGTTCGACAAGGCGACACTTACAGCGGAATCTACCGCATCGCTCGATGAGCTTGTCAAGCTGCTTGAGCTCAACCCCAACGTAACCATAGAGCTGGGCGCACACTGCGACTATCGCGGAACCGACAAATACAATGAGAAGCTGTCACAGGCACGTGCCGAATCCGTAGTTGCATACCTGATAGAGAATGGTATAGAGAAGGAACGCCTTACTGCCAAAGGATACGGCGAAAGCAAACCTAAAGAGATTACAAAGAAGATGGCCGAAAAATATACATACCTGAAAGAGGGCGACATACTAACCGAAGCGTTCATTGATGCGCTTGAGAGCGAGGAGCAGCAGGAGGAGTGCCACCAACTGAACAGACGCACCGAGTTCCAAGTACTGCGCACGACATACGGCCTGTACAAATAACAGATAGCTATAATATACGATTAATGGGGCCGGGTCAAAAGTATTTTTGCTCCGGCCTCTCTGTTTTTGTTTTATCGGCAAGGTTTTAGTCAGAAAAATGGTATTTCGGCTGATATGAGTTCTTATGCAGCCTTATTACACTCCATATACGTTCCATAAGCACCGA
>JAFYQH010000006.1 GCA_017547205.1 Bacteroidaceae bacterium
CCTTCAGCCATTTTTCGGCTCTTTCGATATACCCGAATAGCTCTTCGGTTCTGTTGTCGCGCGGCAACTTTGTTTTGCACTGCTTCTGTTTTACCCATAGAAGTGCATTTCGGCTGTCCGAGTATATCGGCAGGTCTATACCTCTCTGTTTCAGCAATGCCAGTCCATGGACTATTGCCAGGAATTCACCTATGTTGTTGGTTCCGTACATGGGGCCGAAATGGAATATCTCCTCGCCGGTCCCTACATACACACCCCTGTATTCCATCATGCCGGGGTTGCCGCTGCATGCGGCATCAACGGCAAGCGCATTGCGTATTACAGTCGGGGGCAGTTCCTCTGGATTCCGGCTGCATTTCTCCTTCGTATTGTTGCCAATGTACTGCTGCGGGGATGAACTGTACGCCCTTTGGGCTTCGTCAATGGTGTCGAATGCTTTATAAAGAGCCTGCTTTACACCCTTTATCTGTGTCTGACAATCCTCCCATGAGCGGTATATGCCGGGCTCGATGCCATTCCATACGACATAGAAACGTTTTTTGCCCATTAAGTTTTCCAAAAATGCGGGTGAGCCGGTAAAACCCGGTCACCCGGTATCCTGTTCCTTATTTTACATTCTCTCCGGAACCTCTATGCCAAGAAGGTTCATTGCAGTCTTGATGACTCTTCCTACATTGCGTGTAAGCAGTATGCGGAACGCCTTAACATCATCATTCTCCTCGCGCAGAATGCTGAAGTCGTGGTAGAACTGGTTGTACTCCTTTGCCAGTTCATACGCATAGTTGGCAATTCCCGAAGGAGAGTAGTCGGTGCCTACCTGCTTCACCACGTTGGGGAACTCGTTGAGCATTCTTATTATACCGCACTCCTTCTCGCTTATAGCTGCAGGGGCTGAGGCTTTCGCAATATCTATTCCGGCTTCATCGGCCTTACGCTCGATAGAGCGTGTGCGTGCATATGTGTACTGTATGAAGGGTCCGGTATTTCCGTTGAAGTCAATGGATTCCTTGGGGTTGAAAAGCATGTTCTTGCGCGCATCGACCTTTAGCATGAAGTACTTGAGTGCGCCGAGTCCGATGATGCGGCTTATCTCGGCCTTCTCCTCCTCGGGCATGTCCTTGAGCTTGCCACCCAACTCTTCCGATGTCTCGCGGGCAGTCCTTATCATCTCGTCCATGAGGTCATCGGCGTCAACTACAGTACCCTCGCGGCTCTTCATCTTGCCCTCAGGCAACTCGACCATGCCGTATGAGAAGTGCACTAGGCCCTTGCCCCATGAGAATCCCAGTCTGTCGAGCAGCAGTGATAGAACCTGGAAGTGGTAGTTCTGTTCGTTTCCTACTACGTAAACCATCTTGTCAATGGGGTAGTCGCGGAAACGTAGCTGTGCTGTACCGATATCCTGTGTCATGTATACCGATGTTCCGTCGCTCCTGAGCAGGAGCTTTTCGTCAAGTCCGTTCTCTGTAAGGTCGGCCCATACTGACCCATCCTCCCTGCGGTAGAACTTTCCTTGCTCGAGGCCGCTGAGTACGGTCTCCTTTCCAATAAGATATGTGTCGCTCTCGTAGTATATCTTGTCAAAGTCAACACCCAGGCGCTTGTATGTCTCGTCAAATCCTTCGTAAACCCAGTTGTTCATCTTTTCCCAGAGTGCACGTACCTCCTTGTCTCCGGCCTCCCACTTGACAAGCATCTCGCGTGCTTCGGCCATGAGAGGAGATGCCGCTTCGGCTTCCTCTTTTGTCATTCCCTTCTCCATCAATTCATTCAATTCCGCCTTGTAGTGCTTGTCGAATGCCACATAATAGTCACCGATAAGGTGGTCGCCCTTCTTGCCGCTGCTTGCAGGAGTCTCTCCGTTGCCCCACTTCTGCCACGCGAGCATCGATTTGCATATGTGTATTCCTCGGTCATTGACAATGTTTGTCTTTACAACCTTGTTGCCGTTTGCTGCAATGATGTTCGACAGGGCATATCCAAGCAGATTGTTCCTTATGTGTCCAAGGTGCAGAGGCTTGTTGGTGTTAGGTGACGAGTACTCTACCATAACCAGCGGAGATTCTTCAGTTACGGCTGTAGTGCCCCATTTCTCGGTAGAATCAATTTTCTTGAGCAACTCAATCCAGTACGAAGGTGAGATAGCTATGTTAAGGAAGCCTTTCACGACGTTGAATGAAGAGATTGCAGGCTGGTTGGCCTTCAGGTACTCTCCAATCTCCTGAGCTGTCTCCTCAGGACGCTTCTTCGACAGTTGAAGGAATGGAAAGACGACTAATGTAAAATCGCCCTCAAACTCCTTGCGTGTCTTCTGTAACTGTATCTTCTCTTCGTTGAATTCTGCACCGTACAGGCTCTTGATTGCTTCTACAGTACTTTTTGCCAATGTTGCTTCAATACTCATCTGTTATAATAGTTTTATTGTTTCTTTACTTGTTAATCTTTTGCAAAGATACAAACAAACGAGCGAAATAGACAAAGCTTGCTTTAGCATTTTGCAGCGACGACACGAAAAAAGCGTCGTTTGCGACGAAGAAAATTTTAGCTTCCCAGAGGAGTGTTGCCTGCAGCCAGTGTATTTTCGAGGTTTTTCTTCAGAGATACGGTTTCATTTGCTTTCTTGCACCTAAATATCGTAAAAACCGTTATAGAATTTTAAATAAAACCCTTTAATGGCAATATGAATGGGTTTACTCGGGCCTTTATATTATCTTTGCACGATAAATGCGGTGCAGAACACCGTTTCAATTTACAGTTTTGAGATATGGACAGAATACCTGTTGTTACTAAAAATCTGCTGGCGATAAACGTAGTAATGTTTCTCGCCCTGTTCGCCGCTGAAAGGTGGGGAATAGACCTGAATGGCCTGCTTGGGCTTCATTTCTTCGAATCGTCCGAGTTCTATCCTTTCCAGTTGTTCACATACATGTTCATGCATGCCGGTTTCAGTCACATATTCTTCAATATGTTCGCCCTTTATATGTTCGGGCGTACCCTCGAATATGTTTGGGGACCGAAACGTTTTCTCATATACTACGTAGTTGCAGGTGTCGGTGCCGGGCTGCTGCAGGAGGCTGTCGGTTTCCTGCGCTATAGTTCTATTGTCGCCGATATGGACCCGCAGGCTGTCTCCATGGTTTTCAGGGAAGGGGCCGAGGCGTTGCGCAAACACATGAATTTTGTGGATCCGTCCATGGCCAGTCTTAATTTGGTGCTCAATACGCCGACAGTGGGCGCATCGGGTGCTGTGTATGCGATTCTTCTGGGCTTCGGAATGTCGTTCCCTAACGAACGCATGTTCGTGTTCCCGATTCCCTTCCCCATAAAGGCGAAATATTTTGTGATAGGCTATGCTCTTCTTGAACTCTATCTGGGAGTGGCCGGAACGATGGATGGTATAGCTCATTTCGCACACCTTGGTGGAATGCTGTTCGGTTTCCTCCTGATTCTCCATTGGCGCAGTAAAGGTAAAATAGGAGGTCCGTATGTTTAGTGGATTGCTGCACAAATTCAGGGAATCGGATATTGTCGTACGCTTTATATACATCAATGTTGCAGTGTACATAATTGCCGTTTCCATCGGTGTTTTTTCGGTACTTTTCAATGCTGCGCCACTTGCCGGATATGCTGTGCGCTGTCTTGAACTTCCCGCATCCTTGGGGTTGCTTCTTCACAGGCCTTGGACACTTGTGACTTACATGTTCCTTCATGAGCATCTTATGCACATCCTTTGGAATATGCTGGCGCTTTACATGTTCGGCAAAGTTTTCCTGAATTTCTATTCGGTGCGCCATTTTGTGGGAACATATATTATCGGCGGTCTCTTTGGGGGCATGGCATTCATTGTCTCTTACAATATCTTCCCTTATTTCGCCCCTTATGTCAACTCGTCCTGTCTTGTTGGGGCTTCAGCCTCTGTGCTGGCCATAATCGTCTCCTCGGCAGTACGCAGTCCGGGGTATCGCCTTAATCTTCTCCTCTTCGGCAGTGTCAAGTTATCGACGCTGGCTATGGTTTCGGTGGTAATATCGTTCCTTATGCTCTCTGGGGAAAATGCCGGCGGTAATTTTGCCCATCTCGGGGGTGCCTTTGCCGGCTGGCTTATGGCTTTTATGCTTGGCCGGGGAGTGGATGTGACCCTCCTCGTGAACAGGCCGTTGGATTTTCTTGTCTCGATTTTTGGAAAGAAACGGAAACGCAAATGCAGGAAGGGTAAGTTTACATATTCTGCCTCCTGCGGAGACCGTGCCGGCGATTATGAGTTCAATGCACGGAAAAAAGCGGGCGAGGCCGAAATAGACCGCATCCTGGAAAAGATAAAGAAAGGCGGTTATGCCTCTTTAAGTGAGGATGAAAAGAAGAGGCTGTTCGACGCTTCCAAATGAGTCCGTTCCAATTGTCAATGCCGGCCGTGTGCCGGCATTTTTTTGTCATAAATTCCCACAAGCCTATATTTAATACCTTTAAAATAAAGAAAAATGACGAAATGTCGCATTGTTTAAGAAAAAAGCACTATATTTGCGCGATTTTAAGAAAGGAACAAATAAATCATAAATAAAATTTAATAAAATGCAGAACAAAGGATTTGTAAAGTTATTTGCACTGCTGCTAACCATCGTGTGTCTGATATATCTGTCATTCACCGCGGTTACAAGCTATCATGCCGGCAAAGCCGAGGAGCATCCTCTGGGCAGCCAACACTATCTTGATTCAGTTAAGAACAAGAAGGTTTGGCTCGGCATTTATACATATGAGCAGTGCCGTGAGTTGGAAATTGGCCTTGGTCTTGACCTCAAGGGTGGTATGAATGTGATAATGGAGGTTTCAGTACCCGATATTATCAAGTCTCTGTCAGGAAACAAGAGCGATTATGCATTCAATGCAGCTATTCAAAGTGCCCGTATGGCATCTTTGAAGGGCGACGATGTGGTTTCGGCTTTCATCAACTCTTTCAATGAGGTTGATACTACAGGTCGCAGTCTTTCTTCCCTGTTTGCTACACATGCCCTCAAGGATAAGGTAAAGCCTAACTCTACCGATGCCGAGGTAAGGAAGGTGCTTGACAGCGAAATCAAGAGCGCAGTCGACAACTCATTCAATGTATTGCGCTCACGTATCGACCGCTTTGGTGTTGCACAGCCCAATATCCAGTCACTTGAAGGCGGTATTGGCCGTATCATGATTGAGCTCCCGGGTGTGAAAGAGCCGGACCGTGTACGCAAGCTTCTCGAGGGCTCTGCAAACCTTGAGTTCTGGGAAACATTTACAGCACAGGAGATCAACAGCACTGTTCTTCCGTCTCTTATCGACCTTGGTGCAGCACTCTCAAGCGATTCTACCAACAGCATGCTCAAGAGCCTCAAGAGCGTATATGAGTTCAAGGACAAGAACGGTTATTCTGGTGCATCTCTCAGTGTGGTTGCTTTGGCTCACTACAGCGATACTGCTGCTATCAATGCCATGATTGCTTCTGAAGAGGCAAAGCGACTTCTTCCAAGAGACCTCCGTCTCATGTGGAGTGTAGAGGCTCATGACAATGACTCTACAGGCACACATTTCGAACTTAACGCTCTCCGCAGTTCAGGCCGTGGTGGCAATGCAGCCCTTGAGGGTGATGTGGTTGCCGATGCTTCTGCCGGATATGACCAGAACAACCGTCCTTGCGTAGACATGCAGATGAATGCCGAGGGTGCAAGAAAATGGGCCGCTCTGACAAGAAAGAACGTTCAGAAGGCTGTTGCCATTGTTCTTGACGGTTATGTATACAGTGCACCTACAGTACAGAACGAGATTCCTAACGGCCGTTCACAGATATCAGGTAACTTCACAATCGAGGCTACTCAGGACTTGGCCAATGTCCTCCGTTCCGGTAAGATGGCTGCACCAGCTCGTATTGTTCAGGAAGAGGTTGTCGGCCCGTCACTCGGTCAGGCATCCATCAATCAGGGTATCATGTCATTCATCGTGGCATTTGTACTCCTTATGATATACATGTGCGCGATATACGGTGTTATTCCGGGTTCTGTTGCAAACCTCGCATTGTTGCTCAACCTCTTCTTCACAATGGGTATCCTTGCTTCGTTCCAGGCCGCTTTGACAATGTCAGGAATTGCGGGTATCGTGTTGACATTGGGTATGGCTGTCGATGCAAACGTGCTTATCTATGAGCGCGCTAAGGAGGAACTCCGTGCCGGCAAGAATGTGCGTCTTGCGCTTTCTGACGGTTACAAGAATGCTTTCTCTGCAATCTTCGACTCTAACTTCACATCAATCATAACAGGTATTATCCTGTTTAATTTCGGTACAGGTCCTATCAAGGGCTTCGCTACCACATTGATTATTGGTCTTGTATGTTCATTCTTTACAGCGGTGTTCGTTACACGCGTTATTTATGAGCACTTCATGAACAAGGGCAAGTGGGGTAACCTTACATTTACGACAAAATTGTCCGAGAACCTGATGAGAGAGCCGAAGTACAACTTCTTGAAGTCTTCAAAGACTGCAGGTGTAGTTTTCGCTATCATCGCTGTTCTGATGGTCGGTTCATTTGTAGTGCGCGGTCTTAGCCAGAGCATCGACTTTACCGGTGGACGTAACTTTGTAGTCCAGTTCGAGAAAGAGGTAGAGCCCGAGACTGTACGCGATCTCCTCAAGCAGAAGATTACAGAAGATAATGTACAGGCCATTGCACTCGGTACAGACGGCAAGACAATCCGTGTGTCTACCAACTATATGATCAACGATACTGCAAACGTTGCTGACGAGAAGATCGAAACCTTCCTTTACAATGCATTCATGGAGGGCGGCCTCTTGAGCAAAGGTCTTTCTTTGGAGACATTCCGCGATTACGAGAACCGCGATGGTGGCTCAATCATTCAGTCACAGAAGGTTGGTCCTAGCATAGCCGAGGATATTCGTGACGGTGCGATAGTATCGGTTATCTTGGCGCTTATTGCAATCTTCCTGTACATCCTTGTACGTTTCCGCAATGTTGCCTACAGTATCGGTTCAATCTTAGCATTGGGTCTTGATGTTCTCATGATCATCGGTTGCTATTCACTGCTTTACGGTGTTCTGCCAATGTCATTGGAGGTTGACCAGACATTCATCGGTGCTATCCTTACCGCTATCGGTTACTCAATCAATGATAAGGTGGTTGTCTTTGACCGTATACGTGAGTTCACTGGTCTTTATCCCAAGCATGACAAGTACGAGCTCTTCAACAATTCTTTGAATACAACACTTGCTCGTACAATAAATACATCGATAAGTACACTTATTGTACTGCTCTGTATCTTTGTACTCGGTGGAGACAGCATCCGCAGCTTCTCGTTCGCGATGATTCTCGGTGTGGTATTCGGTACACTCTCTTCATTGTTCGTGGCAGCTCCTATTGCTTACCGCGTAATGCGCAAGAAGTAACGAAAATATAATATTCCATAAATGAGGGGCACCGGTCGGTGCCCCTCATTTATTTGTATGTATTGCTGTTTGATCTTCTTACACGCCAAGATACATTTCGGCCGCTGTTCCATTGATGGTTATTCTGTAGCCAGTCTTCTTTTTATATAATGATATGCAAAGTGGCAGTTCTTGCAGTTGCATGTCGAGCAGTACTT
Organism: Bacteroidaceae bacterium; assembly: GCA_017547205.1. Classification (GTDB taxonomy): domain Bacteria; phylum Bacteroidota; class Bacteroidia; order Bacteroidales; family Bacteroidaceae; genus HGM04593. The sequence continues at coordinate 7,620 of JAFYQH010000006.1, forward strand.
TTTGCTTAACTGCAGTAATGCCTGTGAATCGGCTGCACACTTGACCGAGATGCCCTGCTCCCTCCAACGTTTTATAATACTGTTCTCCTCGCTTTTCATCAGGTATAGGAAGTCTTCGGCCTTGTTGCATAGGCTAGTGTCACTGTGTCGTTTGCCATATATGAACAGTGTGGGGACAATGGCATTTATAATCACTATGTCGCAGTGCCGTTCCTTCATTGGCGGGTTTCCGCATGTTTCTGTTCCTCCGAAGCATGTATGGTTCTGCCAGTATCCGTTCAGCGATGTTTCCAGAAGCTTGCGCAGCCCCATGGTGGTATCGCATGAGGATATGTTGCTCATGCTTACTTTCTGATTGTGGTATATGGCCGCCAGTCTTGCTATTCTCAAGTGCGGTGTCGCATTGGATGTGCCCCATGATCTGAAGTCCATCGGCTCAAGCCCGAATTTCTTGGAGAGGAACATGTATTCGTTCAACAGCCCGTTGAAGTAACTGCTCTTGAGAGCTGCTTCCCTGTAGTAGTGAGGGATGCTTTCGGGGTTCAGCAGTCCTGCCTGTCCGAACATTATCGCTTCGACTTGCATGATGTTGTCGCGGTGCTTTCCCAGTGCCTGCATATCGAGTCTGTTTGCCCATAGCTCAAAGACGTTACCCTGTATGCCGAATCCGAAGCTTCTTGCAATGGTCCTGAATAGCGTGTCATCCCAAATCATTCCGCAGGCATTGAGGGTGCTCCCGATCTTACGGGCTTTCTCTTCAATACGCTCTACAAGCAGTCTCGACAGCAGACTGTGCAGTACGATATTGTCAAGTTTCGATACCTCATCCGTGCATGGCAACCGATGACCGTGCCGTTCCATGGCTTCGTATTCCTCTTCAAGGTCCTTGGCGCATTTAATTTGCAGCCAATTTGCCGTACCTTCTTCCACCGTTGCTGTATGGATGTTGTTGGTGGTAACATGGAGGATTGCGTTGCTGTGTAAATCGTTGACAGTACTGTGATTCTTCTCCAAACGATTCTCTCTGTCGTGGAGTATGATGTTGCCGTTGTACATCCGATCCCCGATTCTTACCTTGGCATTGTTTACGGTGTTGCTTCCGTTTTCCAATGTCCCATAGTCGATAATCTCCAACTCTTTGCCGTTAGTTGTGTATAGCTTACGGCTCTTGAGAAGCTTTTTTTGCCAGATATAGAATATTATTCCGCTCATGACCAATGTGGATTTTGGGAGCTGTGTAATTTGACAAACTGCCGGAATCAAAGGGGCCGGGACGGTTAGGTGCCATTCTGAAATTCTGCTCCTTGAATAATTATGCCTTCTTGCCTTTTTCGCTCGGGTAGCTTATCCTTGTGTGATAGATAGCTTCGAGCCTTTTCTTGAACACTCCCTTAATTATGTATATATCCTGGAATGTTATAGGGCTAAGGCTCAATTCGCCATCTTGCAGTTTTTTGTCGACAATGTTGTCAACCATTTCGGATATTTTTTCCTTTGTATATTCGTTAAGGCTGTGTGATGCAGCCTCTACGCAGTCAGCCAGCATCAATATGGCCTGCTCCTTGGTGCTTGGATTGGGGCCGGGGTATGTGAATATTGATTCGTCTATATCCTCGTCGGGGTGGGAATTCTTGTACTTTATATAAAAATATCCGGTCTTGGACTCGCCATGGTGTGTGGCTATGAAATCTCTTATTTTTTTTGGAAGGTGCTCGTGGACAGCCATTGCCAGTCCATCGGTGACATGCTTCTTTATTATAAGTGTGCTTTCTTTCGGGTCTAGTGCATTATGGGGGTTCAAGCCTCCGCTTTGGTTCTCTGTAAAGTAGATGGGGTTCTCCATCTTTCCGATATCGTGGTACAGGGCTCCTGTGCGCACTTCCAGACTGTTCGCGCCAATGGCTCTGGCTGCTTCAGCCGCAAGGTTTCCTACCTGCATCGAGTGCTGGAATGTGCCGGGAGTCTCCTGTGACATTCTCTGCAGCAGCTTGCTGTTGAGGTTGGACAGCTCGATGAGTGTTACGTTGGATATGAACCCGAATGTCTTCTCTACAAGGAACATCATCGGGTATACGAAAAGCATGAGTACTGCGCTGATAGAGAAGTATATGTACATGTTGTATTTCATCCCCTTTAGGTTCGCTTCTATTATAAGCTCATAGCACATGTATACCACTGCATACGTGATGAACGTTATCAATACGCAGCGCAGCATCTGTGAGCGTGATGACAATTCTCTAAGGCTCAGTATGGCGCTCATGCCGGCAAGCATCTGTAACATGACGAATTCGTATGGTGCTCCCACCATGATGGAACACATCATTATTGTCGTTGCGTGGGTTACAAATGCGGTGTTGTGGTCTATGAACAGGCATAGCATCATGGGTACAATAGCGAACGGCAGTACGAATACGCTTATGCCCCCGTGGTCGAGAATCAGGCCCACAAGTATGGGGAACAGTGTAGCCGAAAGTATTGTGAACGTGAACTTGTTCATGTTGTCCGCAATGTTCCTGCGGTATGTATAAATGTATGCCAGCAGCATGAACATTGCTATGATGACGAAGAGTACTTGTCCCAGGAATATGTTGAACTTGTTCCAGCTTGCCTTTGACTGTTCATGTTCCTGCAGTTTTCGGATGTATGTCTCTATTGTCATGTAAGCGTTGGAATCGACCATGTCACCCTTGTTTATGATTCTCTGTCCCTTGACTATGGATGCTATGTGTGTGTCGTATCCGGCAAGTTTCTTCCTGAGTTCTGCGTTGCTCCTTGCCGTGTCGCATATGTAGTTGGGTTTTATCAGTTCTTTCATTCCGAACTCGGATATTGTGCTTGCGGGGAGAGTGTCGGCCTTGAGCAGTATGTCGTAAGCTTCGGCGGTGCTGGTGAATCTCTCTGCGCTTGTCTGAGCTGCGAGCCCGTTGTGCATTACGTGGATGAGACTGCCGTTATGCCCTCTTATAAGTTTTATGTCCTCATTAGATACGATTCCATCCCTGTACAGATCGTCGAGGCATTTTAGGTACTCCTTGAATTCAAGTGTACCATATCTGTTCCTGAATGCTTTCAGCATCTCCTCTTTTGTGCTTTCGCTGTATGCGAAGTATGGTACGTGCCCGGCAATGATGCTGTCGATTTCCAGCTTGACCTCCTCCTTGCTTTTCTCTACAACAAAATCGAACTCGGCAATTATCTGTTCGTTCTCCCATGGCTTGCCCAAGGAGAAATTGTAGGTGGTGTATTTGTCTCTTGGCATGAAGAATAAGATCAATCCTATGCACATTGCGATAAGGCTTGTCTGTATTATAAGGCGTGTGTACGTGCCGAGGAAGTCCTTTTTATGTTCAGTCATGTTATGATAATATGGTTATATTCTTGCCAAATGTACAAAAAAATAACAAATATCAATGACAAATATTCTTTTCTTGCATTTTCGGGTTCTCTTGCGCCAAGGTATAGCCTTTGTAGCAGTATGGAAATGAAAGTGGGTGCCAAGCCTTCCTTAAAAAGAATAGGAATAATTTTGTTAAACACACAACTTGTAGTATTTTTGTAAGGTTGTTAAACTGCTATATTAGGCTTCGTGTGCCCGCGATAGGTCTGCGTATTGTCTGTATGGCATGAAATAAAGAAATGAAAGACATGAGTGAAAGAAAAGTAAGAGTGCGTTTCGCACCGAGTCCTACAGGTCCGTTACATATAGGTGGCGTAAGGACTGCATTATATAATTATCTGTTTGCAAAACAGCATGGCGGTGACCTTATATTCCGTATTGAGGATACCGATTCCAACCGTTTTGTTCCCGGAGCCGAGGAATATATACTTGAATCATTCCGTTGGTTGGGAATAAAGTTCGACGAAGGTGTAAGCTTCGGCGGTGACAAAGGACCTTACCGTCAGTCGGAGCGTCGCGACATTTACAAGAAGTACGTACAGGTATTGCTCGATAGCGGCAAGGCGTATATAGCCTTTGATACACCCGAGGAACTCGAGGCCAAGCGTGGCGAAATAGACAATTTTCAGTACGATGCCTCTACACGTCTTTCGATGCGCAACTCATTGGCCATGTCTGCCGACGAGGTCAATGCACTTATAGCGGGCGGGCACCAGTATGTTGTGCGCTTCAAGGTGGAACCGGGCGAAAAGGTCGTGGTCAATGACATTATCCGTGGCGAGGTTACCATCGACTCGTCTATTCTCGATGACAAAGTGCTCTACAAGTCGGCCGATGAACTTCCTACATATCACCTCGCGAACATCGTGGACGACCACCTTATGGAGGTTTCCCACGTTATTCGTGGTGAGGAGTGGTTGCCGTCGGCTCCGTTGCATGTACTTCTCTACCGTGCTTTCGGTTGGGAGGATACAATGCCCCGTTTCGCACACCTCTCATTGCTGCTCAAGCCCGAAGGTAACGGAAAACTCAGCAAGCGTGACGGTGACCGTCTCGGTTTTCCGGTATTCCCGCTCGAGTGGCACGACCCCAAGAGCGGTGCCGTGTCATCGGGTTTCCGCGAGAGCGACTATCTGCCCGAGGCGGTAATCAATTTCCTTGCTCTTCTGGGGTGGAATCCTGGAGACGATGTGGAACTCATGTCCATGGACGATCTCATTGCCAAGTTTGACCTTGCCAAATGCAGCAAGGCCGGCGCACGCTTCGACTACAAGAAAATGGTATGGTTCAACCATGAATATATTCTGCGTAAGTCCGACAGGGAGATTGCGGAAATCTTCATGCCCGTAGTCGAGTCACACGGAGTTTCTTCAACAATGGAACACCTTGAAAAGATTGTGTCGCTTATGAAGGGGCGTGTCAATTTCGTGCATGAACTGTGGGACGCAAGCAGCTTCTACTTCGTGGCTCCCGTAGAGTATGACGAGAAGACTGCCAAGAAACGCTGGAAGGAGGATTCTGCAGCGAAAATGGGCGAACTGGCCGACCTGCTCGAAAGTCTTGACGACTTCTCCATTGAGAATCAGGACAGGGCTGTCCACGAATGGATCGAGGAGAAAGGCTATGGTATGGGCGAGATAATGAACGCTTTCCGTCTTGCGCTCGTCGGTGAGGGTAAGGGCCCGCAGATGTTCGACATCTCCGGTCTCATCGGTAAGGACGAAACTCTTGCGCGTCTGCGTAGGGCAATAACAATATTGGGCTAAGTAATGTATACTTTTGCGATATATATCTATATATTCTTTGTCAGGCTTGTCGCCCTGTTCGGGCACAAGAAGGCAAAACAGATGCTTCAGGGTCACAAGGAGGTCTTCCGGATACTTAAGGAATGCGTCGTTCCTGGGACGCGTTATGTCTGGTTTCACGCCTCATCGCTTGGTGAGTTCGAACAGGGTCGTCCCATGATAGAGAAGTTGCGTGCCGAGCATCCCGAATACAGGGTTGTGCTCACATTCTTCTCCCCATCGGGCTACAACACTGCAAAAAACTACCAGCAGGCTGATATTGTCTGTTATCTTCCGTTCGATACAAAGAGGAATGCAAGGCGTTTCCTTGATATCCTTAAGCCCGAGATGGCATTCTTCATAAAGTATGAGTTCTGGCTCAACTATCTTGTCGGTATAAAGAAACGAAACATTCCGGTATACAGCATATCGTCGATTTTCCGCAAGGACCAGATATTCTTCAAACCATGGGGCGGAAGGTATCGCCTGGCACTGCATTGTTTCGACAGGTTGTTCGTGCAGAATGAGAAGTCGATGGAACTGCTCAAGACTCTCAATGTCGAGAAGGTGTCGGTCGTTGGTGACACGCGTTTCGATCGCGTAGTCAAGATTCTTGAGCAAGCGCGCCAGTTGCCGCTTGTAGAGACCTTTGTTGAGGGCGGGCGCCCGGTTTTCATTGCCGGCAGTTCGTGGGGAGCTGACGAGGCCATATATATGCCCTATTTCAACGGACACAGGGAGTGGAAACTTATAATAGCCTCGCATGAGGTGGACGAGGAGCGTGTCAAGGCAATCCAGGAACAGTATGCAGGCAGGTGTGTGCGCTATACGCGTGCAACAATGGACGAGGTGCGCGAAGCAGACTGCCTTATAATCGACTGCTTCGGGCTGCTCTCTTCGATATACCGTTATGGCAGTGTTGCTTATGTAGGCGGAGGTTTCGGCGTTGGTATACACAATGTTCTTGAGGCAGCAGTGTATGGCGTGCCGGTATTCTTCGGTCCCAACAACCAGAAGTTCCAGGAGGCGCAGGCCCTCAAGGCGTGCGGCGGTGGTATAGAGGTTGCGAGTGCCTATGAGTTCGGGCAGCGGATGGATGCTTTTGCATCCGATGCGGTGGCTCTTGAGGCTGCCGGTAGGGCAGCCGGTGAATATGTGTCGCATAATTCCGGTGCCACGGTGCGCATATTCAGGGAACTTGGGCTCTGATGCGCGATTAAATATTGTTAATGGCGGTTGCGGATGGCGGCTTTTCCCCCTATATTCGCAGCGGATAGAAATCAAGTAATATAATATATAAACCTTTAAAATTTAAAGTTATGCAGTTTTTGACAGACGAAAAATTGGTGATTGTAGGTGCTGCCGGCATGATCGGCTCAAACATGGCACAGTCGGCTCTCATGATGGGTCTTACAACCAACCTATGCCTCTATGATGTATTCTCTCCCGAGGGTGTTGCCGAGGAGATGCGTCAGAGTGGTTTCGACAATGTGAACATTACGGCTACAACAGATGTTGCCGAGGCATTCAAGGATGCGAAGTATATCATATCTTCAGGTGGTGCTCCACGTAAGGAGGGCATGACGCGTGAGGACCTCCTCGCCGGCAACTGCAAGATTGCCGAGGAACTTGGAAAGAATATCAAGACATACTGCCCCGATGTAAAACACGTTGTAATCATCTTCAACCCCGCCGACCTTACAGGTCTCGTGACACTTCTCTACTCAGGCTTGAAGCCAGGCCAGGTGACAACACTCGCAGGTCTTGACTCAACACGTCTGCAGAACGCTCTTGCAAAGAAGTTCGGCGTAATGATGAACGAGGTTACCGGTTGTGCTACATATGGTGGCCACGGTGAGCAGATGGCTGTGTTCGGCAGCGCAGTTAAGGTTGCGGGCAAGCCGTTGACTGACCTCATCGGTACAGCTGAGTTCCCTGCAGAGGAGTGGGAGCAGATGAAGAAGGATGTTACACAGGGCGGTGCTGCTATCATCAAGCTCCGTGGCCGTTCTTCATTCCAGAGTCCTTCATACCTCTCTGTTGAGATGATCCGTTCTGTTATGGGAGGCGAGACATTCCGTTACCCCGCCGGTACATACGTTTCAAACGAGAAGTATAACCATATCATGATGGCTATGGATACCGTTCTCGATGCGAACGGCTGCTCATACAAGATGCCGGTTGGTACACCCGATGAGATTGCAAAGCTCGATGCAAGCTACGAGCACCTCTGCAAGATGCGTGACGAGCTCGTTACATTGAACATCGTTCCCGCTATCTCGGAGTGGAGCAAGATCAATCCTAATCTCTAATAGAGTATAAGGATTATATGATAATCGGCGGACTTATGCAGTCCGCCGATTTGTTTTGCTTGAATATGTTTGTAAAATTTATCTTAATAATACAGGCTTTAAATTCCTGAAAAATGAAAAAGATAATTACCCTTTTCAGTCTCGTGCTGTGCATGTTTGCTACAGCGCAAGAGAATGTCGAATATATGTATATTCATCGTAACAATAATGTTGTTGACAGTATTGCCGTTACCGAGATAGACAGTGTGACATTTGCAATTCCAAATGCAGTATTGCCGGATGTTCCTGAAGCTCCTTCTCAAACTTATGAAGCTGTTGACCTTGGTTTGCCCAGCGGTATCAAGTGGGCAACCTGCAATGTCGGTGCAACTGTCCCAGAAGAGTACGGTTGTTACTATGCTTGGGGCGAAACAGAGGAGAAGTCGAACTATGAATGGAGTACCTATGTACATTGCAATGGCAGTAATTCCACAATCACAAAGTATTGCAATAGAAGCAACTTTGGTGCTGTAGATGAAAACGCAGTCCTTGCTCCTGAAGATGATGCCGCTCATGTAAATTGGGGTGGCAGCTGGCGCATGCCCACAAAGGAAGAACAGGATGAGTTGCGTGATAACTGTACATGGGAGTGGACCTCTGTTAATGGGGTCGATGGCTACGAGGTGACTGGTAATAACGGTAACAGTATATTTCTTCCCGCTGCTGGTTATCGGGTGGATAAGGATATCAGTGAGAAAGGCAAAAACGGTTATTACTGGTCAAGTACGATGTTTGCCACCCTCTGTTACAATGCCTATTCATTACGCTTCTATAAAGGAACTACCACTTGGGGAAGCCGTCTCCGCTACTACGGACAACCCGTTCGTCCCGTCTGTGAGTAAAGAAGCGGATTTATGGCAGCAGTTTCAGGTCAAGTTCGTTGAGTAATGTACGGCATAGCCCCGCGTACAGCATGTACTTTTGCGGTAACAGTGACTTTGTGTTTGAATTGTCTGGAACCTCGGTCGTTGCGTGTCTCCTGCTTTGAGGTTATTCACGCAAGCATAACCTTGTGGAAGGCTTCTTGGTCTAGTTCAAATCGCACGTTGCTTTGTAAAGCAACGTGCGATTGATTCATTAATCAGGTGCACTGTTTGATTTTTTCGGCAAAAAACGGCCGAAAAGTTTTGCTGTTTAAGAAAATGTCCCTAATTTTGCACCGCATTTTGTATAGAGTGAAAATAATATAAACTAAAAAATAAAATAGGAAATGATTGTAGTACCTGTTAAAGAGGGCGAGAACATTGAGAGAGCTCTCAAGAAATTCAAGAGAAAATTCGAGAAAACCGGTGTAATTAAGGAGTTGCGCGCACGTCAGCAGTTCGACAAGCCATCAGTGCTCAAGAGACTGAAGATGGAGCACGCTATCTATGTTCAGAAGCTCCGCGCTAACGAGGAATAAAAACTTCCCTCTTTTCTTGTTTTTTAATTAAAACTGATTTATATTCGTTGCCGAAAGACTTTCTCTTTCGGCAACGAATATGTTTGTAGACTCATTCATCGGATACTTGAGAGTCGAGAGGAACTACTCGCAGCATACGCTAAGGGCGTATGCGGGGGATGTCCGCGCATTCAAGAATTTTATAGCCGGTGTCGATGAGTCTCTTTCTTTTTCTTCTGTCGACCATGATGTCGTAAGGTTGTGGGCCGCTTCGCTCATTGATTCCGGAGCTTCGGCTGCTACCGTATGCCGCAGGCTCAGTTCGTTGCGTACGTTCTATGATTATTTGTATCGTGAAGGTTACGTTGAAGGCAATCCTCTCTCCTCGGTCCAAGGGCCAAAGCGTAGAAAGAGGCTACCGGTGTTCGTCAAGGAGACTGATATGGATCGTCTGCTTGATGAGGAACCTGCCGAAAGTGATTATGCAGGTTGTCGTGACAGGATGATAATACACCTGTTCTACGGGACTGGTATCCGCCTTTCCGAGCTTGTTGGGCTCGATGTTAAGGATGTGGATATGGCAGCATCAGTAATCAAGGTCTTCGGAAAGCGCAGTCGAGAACGCATGATTCCGTTTGCTGGTGAGCTTTACCGTGAACTCAAGGCCTACATTGCAGTCCGTTTATCATTTGCCGACGAGTCGGCTGGGGCATTGTTTCTTTCTGCAAAAGGAGGACGTATAAGCCGTTCGGCAGTTTACAGAATGGTGAATTCGCAGCTGAAAAGATGCTGCTTTGCAAAGAAGTGTAGTCCTCACGTGCTGAGGCATTCGTTTGCTACTGCCATGCTGAACAATGGTGCCGAGTTGGGTGTTGTCAAGGAACTGCTCGGGCACAAAAGGCTTGCAACAACTGAAATCTATACCCATCTTACATTCGAAGAACTAAAGAAAACTTACGAGAAGGCTCATCCTAGAGCCGGTATTAACTAAATATATAGGAGGTTTAATTATGGTAACAAGAATTCAATCTGTTCATTTCGATGCATCACAGCAGTTGATCGAATTTGTGGAGAAAAAGGTTGCGAAGCTCGAAAAGCTTTGCGAGGGTGCTACATCTCTTGAGGTGAATATGAAGCTGATTAAGCCCGAGACTGCAAACAACAAGGAGGTTGCCCTGCGCTTCCAGACCGGAGCGGGCGAATTGTTTGCTTCAAAGACAAGTGATACTTTTGAGGATGCTCTTCTTGGAGCGATAGACGCAGTCAAGGTGCAGCTGGAGAAGAATCGCAACAAATGATAAACTCCTTTTGTCCATTATATGCAGCCGCCCTCAGGGGTGGCTGTTTTTATGTGTATAATGCTTGATACCTAATTTTGAAACTGCGAAGCCGTGAATCCGTGTTTAGGGATGCCTGGTTGCTGAAATGCATATACAACGTGCTCGGATTCTTACCCTTATGTCTTTCTCGGGTTTGTCTGCTGTTCGCAGTGGTTGTTTCGGCTTTTTTGGAATCTTTTGTATGTTTTGTGTCGTGTGGAGTCTTTGTCTTTTTCCTGTTTCGCGAGCATATTGTGTTGGCTTGTCTCAGGTTTTCTTGCATTCTTCTTTTCTTATTTTCTCTGTTGGTTTTTATGTGTCTTTTGATGGTTGAAGGTTGTTTTTTTGCGAAAAAGCAGGAATTTTGATGTTTTTCGAAAAAAAAAGCGCAAAATGTTTTGCAGTTAAAAAAAAAGCCATACCTTTGCACTCGCTTTACGACAGTAACGGCACACAAATTGACGCTGCCTCTTTAGCTCAGTTGGCCAGAGCACGTGATTTGTAATCTCGGGGTCGTTGGTTCGAATCCGACAAGAGGCTCTAGCGTAAATGGTGTGTCGAGAAAAAGTAAAGTTGTCGCAAATGCGTTTTCTGAAATAGTGACAAGAGTTAGGGCAAATTCCAGAGTGGCCAAATGGGGCAGACTGTAAATCTGCTGTCTTTCGACTTCGGTGGTTCGAATCCATCTTTGCCCACAATGTGTTGAAAAAGAGAATGCAAACTAGCCTTGATAGTGTGAGCTTTTGGGAATACTATCTCCGTTTGTTTGCAAATTCTTTATGTAAACGTATTGCGGAAGTAGCTCAGTCGATAGAGCATTAGCCTTCCAAGCTGAGGGTCGCGGGTTTGAGTCCCGTCTTCCGCTCTTTTTCAACGCTGTTATAGCTCAGTGGTAGAGCACTTCCTTGGTAAGGAAGAGGTCCCGAGTTCAAGTCTCGGTAACAGCTCTGGAGAAGAGCTTTCTTGTCTTGATAAGTCAAGAGAAAATGTAAAACTGATTACAAATATTGGTAAATATATTGTTATAATTAAAGCTTAAAACTATGGCAAAAGAAAAATTTGAGCGTTCCAAACCACACGTAAATATTGGAACAATCGGTCACGTAGACCACGGTAAGACTACTTTGACCGCTGCTATTACAACTGTATTGGCAAAGAGAGGTCTTTCTGAGTTGAAGTCTTTCGACCAGATCGATAACGCTCCCGAGGAGAAAGAGCGTGGTATTACTATCAATACTGCACACGTTGAGTATCAGACAGAGAACCGCCACTATGCACACGTAGACTGTCCGGGTCACGCCGACTATGTGAAGAACATGGTTACCGGTGCTGCTCAGATGGACGGTGCTATCATCGTTTGTGCTGCAACTGACGGTCCTATGCCTCAGACACGTGAGCACATCCTTCTTGCTCGTCAGGTAAACGTTCCACGTCTTGTTGTATTCTTGAACAAGTGTGACGTTGTTGATGACGCTGAGATGCTTGAGCTCGTTGAGATGGAGATGCGTGAGCTTCTTTCATTCTATGAGTTCGACGGCGACAACACTCCTATCATCCGCGGTTCTGCACTCGGTGCTTTGAACGGTGTTGCTGAGTGGGAGGAGAAGGTAATGGAGCTTATGGCTGCTTGTGACAGCTGGATTCCACTTCCTCCGCGTGATATCGATAAGCCTTTCTTGATGCCTGTTGAGGATGTATTCTCAATTACTGGTCGTGGTACTGTTGCTACAGGTCGTATTGAGGCTGGTATCGTTAAGGTAGGTGATGAGGTTGAGATCCTCGGTCTCGGTGAGGACAAGAAGACTGTCGTTACAGGTGTTGAGATGTTCCGCAAGCTCCTCGATCAGGGTGAGGCTGGTGACAACGTAGGTTTGTTGCTCCGCGGTGTTGACAAGAACGAGATCAAGCGCGGTATGGTTCTCTGCCACCCGGGTCAGATCAAGCCTTACTCTACTTTCGAGGCTCAGGTTTATATCCTGAAGAAGGAAGAGGGTGGTCGTCACACTTCATTCCGCAACAAGTATCGTCCTCAGTTCTATCTCCGTACAATGGACTGTACAGGTGAGATCTCTCTTCCTGCAGACGTTGAGATGGTGATGCCTGGTGACAACTTGAAGATCACTGTAACTTTGATCTATCCGGTTGCATTGAACGAGGGTCTGACATTCGCTATCCGTGAGGGTGGTCGCACAGTAGGTGCTGGTCAGATTACAAAGGTTATCGAATAATTTGAAAAACCTTATATAAAGGTCCGGTTCCTTCGGGAACCGGTATCTACGGGAATAGCTCAGTTGGTAGAGCACTGGTCTCCAAAACCAGGTGTCGGGAGTTCGAGCCTCTCTTCCCGTGCAATAAAATAATAGATTATGCTGACTAATTTTGTTAACTATTGTAAGCTCTCTTACAATGAACTCGTGCATAAGACAACTTGGCCGACAGCAAAGCAGCTGGCGAGCCAGGCTATGCTTGTTTTCAATGCGTCAATTCTGATTGCATTGGTCGTTTTTGCAATGGACCAGTTCTTCAGCCTTGTAATGCAGGCGATTTACCCTCATTAATAAGTTAGAAGATGGCAGACAAGAAATGGTACGTTCTGCGTGCTATCAGCGGTAAGGAGGTCAAGGTAAAGGAGTATATCGAGACTGAAATGAGACTTCGCGGTCTCACAGACAAGGTATCCCAGGTGCTCATCCCTACCGAAAATGTTGTGCAGGTACGCAACGGTAAAAGAGTCGTGAGAGAGAAATCATACCTCCCCGGTTATGTTCTTGTTGAGGCTGAACTTGTGGGTGATATAGCGTTCATGCTACGTCATACACCTAATGTTCTCGGTTTCCTTGGAGGTATGGATAATCCTACACCAATACGTCAGGCTGAGGTAAATCGTATTCTCGGTCGTGAGACAGAACTGCAGGAGGTTCCCGAGGAGGCTGCTCTTGAGTTCACATTGGGTGAGGTTGTCAAGGTGAACACCGGTCCGTTCTCGGGCTTCAACGGTGTCATCGAAGAGATAAACGCAGAGAGGAAGCGCCTGAAGGTTATGGTAAAGATATTCGGACGTTCTACTCCTGTTGATTTAGGTTATATGCAAGTAGATAAAGAGTGATGCGGCTTCCACACATCACTCGAATGTTGTTAATTTTATAGATTTTTTTACAATGGCAAAAGAAATTGCTGGACTTATCAAGTTACAGATTAAAGGTGGCGCAGCAAATCCATCACCTCCAGTAGGACCTGCACTTGGTTCTAAGGGAATCAACATCATGGAATTCTGCAAGGCGTTTAATGCCAGAACCCAGGATAAGGCCGGAAAAGTTTTGCCTGTTATCATTACTTACTACGCAGACAAGTCATTCGATTTCGTCGTTAAGACTCCCCCTGTAGCTATCCAGTTGCTTGAGGTAGCTAAGGTGAAGGGCGGATCTGCAGAGCCTAACCGCAACAAGGTTGCTACAATTACCTGGGAGCAGGTTGAGGCTATTGCAAAGGAGAAAATGCCTGACTTGAACTGCTTTACTGTAGAGGCTGCCATGAAGATGGTTGCCGGTACAGCGAGAAGTATGGGTATCAGTGTAAGTGGAACTTTTCCCGGAAACAATTAAAAATTTAGACTAGAATGGGTAAACTGACAAAAAATCAAAAGTTAGCAGCCGCTAAAATTGACACAGCTAAATCCTATCCATTGACAGAGGCTGTTGAACTTCTGAAGGAGATTACCTTCACCAAGTTCGATGCTTCAGTGGATATCGATGTACGCCTGGGCGTTGATCCTCGTAAGGCAAACCAGATGGTGAGAGGCGTTGTTTCTCTTCCCAGTGGTACTGGTAAGGAGGTTCGCGTTCTATGCTTGTGTACTCCCGATGTGGAAGAAGCTGCAAAGGCGGCAGGTGCTGACTATGTTGGTCTTGACGAATATATCGAGAAGATCAAAGGTGGTTGGACGGATATCGACATTATCATTACAATGCCGTCCATAATGGGTAAATTGGGTGCCCTGGGTCGCGTACTCGGTCCTCGCGGATTGATGCCTAACCCCAAGAGCGGTACCGTTACAATGGATATACCTAAGGCAGTAAAAGAGGTTAAGCAGGGTAAGATTGACTTCAAGGTAGACAAGGCGGGTATCGTACACGCTTCTATCGGTAAGGCTTCTTTCACACCCGATGCTATCATGGCCAATGTGAAGGAGTTCATGGCAACAATCCATAAGCTGAAACCTTCAACAGCCAAGGGTACTTACGTGAAGAGTGTATTCCTGTCAACTACGATGAGCAAGGGTCTGCGTATAGATCCCAAGTCTATCGACTAATCCTGATGAACTATGAAGAAGGAAGATAAAGTAAATGTAATCGCCCAGATAGGCGATGTTATCAAGGAATACGCACACTTCTATCTGGTAGACGTAACTGCTATGAACGCAGCCGCTACTAACGCTATGCGTGCTAAATGTTACAAGCAGGAGGTTAAGATGCTCGTTGTGAAGAATACTCTTCTCCAGAAGGCATTCGAGGCTGCTGAGGTTGATTTCTCACCCCTCTACCCCTGTCTTAAAGGAACAACAGCTCTATTGCTTTGCAACACTGCTAACGTCCCTGCAAAACTTATCAAGGATGTAGCCGGCAAGGGTGATATTCCTGCACTCAAGGGTGCATATGCCGAGGAAAGCTTCTATGTTGGAGCAGAGCAGCTTGAGGCTCTTGTCAACATCAAGAGCAAGAACGAGCTCATCGCTGAGGTTGTTGCATTGCTGCAGTCTCCAGTCAAGAACGTTGTTTCGGCTCTACAGTCTGGTGGCAATACCATCCACGGAGTTCTTAAGACACTCGGTGAAAGATAAAAATCAAAATTCAATTAGTAAAAACAATTTAAATTTATACGAAAATGGCAGATTTGAAAGCTCTTGCAGAAGAATTGGTTAACCTTACAGTAAAAGAAGTTAACGAACTTGCAACTATCCTTAAAGAAGAATATGGTATCGAACCCGCTGCTGCAGCGGTTGCTGTTGCTGCTCCTGCTGCCGGTGGTGCTGCCGCTGCTGAGGAGAAGACTGCGTTCGATGTAGTTTTGAAGAGCGCAGGTGCTCAGAAGCTCGCAGTTGTTAAGGCTGTGAAGGAGTCTTGCGGTCTTGGTTTGAAGGAGGCTAAGGACCTTGTAGACGCTGCTCCTAGCGTACTTAAGGAGGGTCTTCCTAAGGCAGAGGCTGAGTCTTTGAAGAAGGCTATCGAGGAGTCTGGTGCTGAGGTTGAGATTAAGTAAGCCCACTCAAACCCTGCACAAGGGTATAATGGTTAAGAACCCCCAAAGTGGGTTCTTAACCTTTTGTGCGTAAAAAGAAAAGTAAGTTCTAAAACATTTTGCCACAATGTCGTTAAAAACTGATAATCAAAGAATTAACTTTGCTTCTATAAAGGACCCGATGCCATGTCCGGACTTTTTGGAAGTACAATTGAAGTCTTTCGAGGACTTCCTGCAGTTGGATACTCCTCCCGAAAAACGTGTTAATGATGGTCTCTACAAAGTGTTTGCAGAGAATTTTCCTATCACGGACACCAGAAACAATTTCGTACTGGAGTTTCTCGACTACTACATAGATCCGCCCCGCTATTCAATAACTGAATGCTTGGAGCGAGGCTTGACCTATAGTGTTCCTCTTAAGGCTAAGTTGAAACTTTATTGTACCGATCCCGATCATGAGGACTTCGATACGGTAATTCAGGATGTTTTCCTCGGGCCGATTCCTTACATGACAAAGCAGGGTACGTTCATTATCAATGGTGCCGAGCGCGTTGTGGTTTCACAGCTTCACCGTTCTCCTGGCGTGTTCTTCGGACAGAGCGTCCATGCAAACGGTACACCGCTGTATTCGGCACGTATCATCCCGTTCAAGGGTTCTTGGATCGAGTTTGCTACTGACATCAATAATGTCATGTATGCATACATCGACCGTAAGAAGAAGTTGCCTGTTACTACATTGCTCCGTGCCATCGGTTTCGAGAGCGACAAGGATATCCTCGAGATTTTTGATCTCGCCGAGGAGTACAAGGTGACAAAGACAAGTATGAAGAAAGCGCTCGGCCGTAAGATGGCTGGTCACGTGGTAAAGACACGTCAAGAAGACTATGTCGATGCAGATACCGGTGAGGTTGTATCAATCGAGCGCAGTGAGGTTGTTGTTGAGCGCGAGTCTGTACTTGATGAGGAACTCGTGGAAAGAATACTAGACAGCGGTGTGGATACGATTCTTCTGCACAAGGAGAATGATGCTCCCGATGCTGTTGACTACTCTCTTATCTTCAACACTCTCGACAAGGATACAAGCAACTCCGAGAAGGAAGCCGTTAACTGCATCTTCCGCCTATTGCGTAATGCAGAGCCTGCTGACGATGCCAGTGCGCGTGAGGTTATCAACAATCTGTTCTTCTCAGAGAAACGCTATGATTTGGGTGATGTGGGTCGTTACCGCATCAACCGCAAGCTCGGTCTTTCTACCGACATGGATGTAAGAGTCCTGACCAAGGAGGATATCATCGAGATTATCAAGTATCTTATCGGTCTCGTGAACTCAATGGCCACAGTCGATGATATCGACCACCTGAGCAACCGTCGTGTACGTACAGTGGGCGAACAGCTCTCAAACCAGTTCTCAATAGGTCTAGCGCGTATGGCGCGTACCATACGTGAGAGAATGAACGTGCGTGACAACGAGGTCTTTACCCCGACCGACCTCATCAACGCAAAGACAGTGTCTGCCGTTATAAACACATTCTTCGGTACCAACGCGCTGTCACAGTTCATGGACCAGACAAACCCGCTTGCCGAAATAACACACAAGCGCCGTCTCTCAGCACTCGGCCCCGGTGGTCTTTCACGTGAGCGTGCAGGTTTCGAGGTTCGTGACGTACACTATACACACTATGGCCGACTTTGTCCTATCGAGACTCCTGAGGGTCCGAACATCGGTCTGATTTCATCACTGTGTATATATGCAAAGATAAATGAGCTCGGCTTTATCGTTACACCGTACCGTTCGGTGGCTGATTGTAAGGTCGATATAAATAATGACAATGTGGTTTACTATACGGCCGAGGAGGAAGAGGGTAAAATCATTGCCCAGGGTAATGCTCCCCTCGACGAGAACGGTAACTTCATTCTTAAGAAAGTAAAGACACGCCAGGATGCCGATTATCCTGTTGTCGAGCCGGGTAGGGTAGATCTGATGGACGTATCTCCACAGCAGATTGCATCTATAGCAGCATCTCTTATCCCGTTCCTCGAGCATGACGATGCCAACCGTGCGCTGATGGGTTCTAACATGATGCGCCAGGCGGTTCCATTGTTGACAACTGAGGCTCCTATCGTGGGTACAGGTTTCGAGAAGCAGCTTGTAGAGGATTCACGCACACAGATTGTTGCCGAGGGTGACGGTGTGGTTGAGTTCGTTGATGCTTCAAGAATCGTTATCAAGTACGACCGTACCGAGGAGGAGGAGTTCGTAAGCTTCGAGCCTGCTTCAAAGGAGTATATCATTCCTAAGTTCCGTCGTACAAACCAGAACATGACAATTGACCTCCGTCCAATCTGCGACAAGGGTCAGAAGGTGAAGGCCGGTGATATCCTTACAGAGGGTTACTCTACACAGGCCGGAGAGCTTGCTCTCGGTAAGAACCTTCTGGTTGCATACATGCCTTGGAAGGGTTACAACTATGAGGATGCCATTGTGCTGAACGAGAAGGTTGTACGTGAGGACGTACTCACATCGGTACATGTCGATGAGCTCTCTCTTGAGGTGCGCGAGACAAAGCGCGGTATGGAGGAGTTTACATACGATATTCCTAACGTGAGCGAGGACGCAACAAAGGATCTAGACAAGAACGGTATCATCCGTGTCGGTGCTTATGTAAAGCCCGGTGACATCATTATCGGTAAGATTACTCCTAAGGGAGAGTCTGATCCTACTCCCGAGGAGAAGTTGCTCCGTGCAATCTTCGGTGACAAGGCCGGTGACGTGAAGGATGCTTCACTCAAGGCTTCGCCTTCACTCCAGGGTGTCGTTATCGACCGTCGCCTCTTCCAGCGTGCCGAGAAGACACGTTCGGCAAAGATGGCCGACAAGGCAAAGTTGCCGAAGATAGATGACGAGTTCCAGCAGAAAGTTGACGCTCTCAAGGATATTCTCATTGAGAAGATTCTGAAGCTTGTTGACGGTCGTGTTTCACAGGGCGTGAAGGATTTCATGGGTACTGAGGTCATTGCCAAGGGTGCCAAGTTCACACGTCCCGAGCTGGAGGCTCTTGACTATACGGCTGTTCAGTTGAGTAAGTGGACTGCTGATGCACACACCAACGATCTTATACGTGCCCTTATAATCAACTTCATACATAAGTTCAAGGAACTTGATGCCGAGGTTAAGCGTGAGAAGTTCGCTCTTACTATAGGTGATGAGCTTCCTTCGGGTACTATGAAGATGGCAAAGGTATACATTGCCAAGAAGCGCAAGATTGGTGTGGGTGACAAGATGGCGGGTCGTCACGGTAACAAGGGTATCGTCTCACGCGTCGTACGTCAGGAAGATATGCCGTTCCTCGAGGACGGAACTCCGGTGGATATTATCCTCAACCCGCTAGGTGTGCCTTCACGTATGAACATCGGTCAGATATTCGAGACCGTACTCGGCCGTGCAGGTAAGGAACTCGGTGTGAAGTTCGCTACTCCGATCTTCGACGGTGCAAAGCTCGATGATCTCTGTGAGTGGACCGACAAAGCCGGTATTCCACGCTTCGGCAAGACATACCTCTACGATGGAGGTACAGGTGAGCGTTTTGACCAGCCAGCGACAGTGGGTGTCAGCTATATGCTGAAGCTTGGTCACATGGTCGAGGATAAGATGCACGCCCGTTCTATCGGTCCTTACTCTCTTATTACACAGCAGCCTCTCGGCGGTAAGGCGCAGTTCGGAGGTCAGCGTTTTGGAGAGATGGAGGTTTGGGCCCTCGAGGCATTCGGTGCTGCACATATCCTGCAGGAGATTCTGACCATCAAGTCGGACGATGTTGCAGGCCGTTCAAAGGCATACGAGGCTATCGTAAAGGGCGACCAGTTGCCGACTCCAAGCATACCGGAATCACTCAATGTGCTGTTGCATGAGTTGCGCGGTCTGGGCTTGAGCATTTCATTTGAATAATTAATCCTTCACGTTTGTCAAAATAGAACTATGGCTTTTAGAAAAGAAAATAAGACAAAGAATAATTTCTCGAAGATTACCATCGGCCTTGCTTCACCGCAGGAGATCCTGGGTAACTCATGTGGAGAGGTGTTGAAACCGGAAACAATCAACTACCGTACCTATAAGCCCGAGCGTGACGGATTGTTCTGCGAGCGTATCTTCGGCCCGGTAAAGGATTATGAGTGCCATTGCGGAAAGTACAAGCGTATCCGTTACAAGGGTATCGTCTGCGACCGCTGTGGTGTGATGGTGACCGAGAAGAAGGTGCGCCGTGAGCGTATGGGTCATATCCAGTTGGTTGTGCCTGTTGCGCACATCTGGTATTTCCGTTCATTGCCTAACAAGATAGGTTATCTGCTCGGTCTCCCTACAAAGATGCTCGATGCAGTCATCTATTACGAGAAATATATCGTTATCCAGCCGGGTGTAATGGCCCGCAAGGATGACGAGACACGCCAGGACATTCCTGGAAAGGAGAATGTGCTTGACGGTGTGGAGAAGATGCAGCTTCTCACCGAAGACGAGTACATCACAATCATGGATAACCTGCCGCAAGGCAACGAGTACCTCGATGACAAGGATCCCAACAAGTTCATTGCCAAGATGGGTGCCGAGGCCATCCAGGAGTTGCTTGCACGCATCGACCTCGATTCTCTCTCATATGAGTTGCGCAATCGTGCGAACACAGACATGTCGCAGCAGCGCAAGAACGAGGCTTTGAAGCGCCTTCAGGTAGTGGAGTCTTTCCGCTCCTCAATGGCTGCCTCAAACGGCAACAACCGTCCCGAGTGGATGATAATGAATGTTATCCCGGTAACTCCTCCCGAGTTGCGTCCGCTTGTGCCGCTGGATGGAGGACGTTTCGCAACGTCTGACCTTAACGACCTCTACCGTCGTGTGATCATACGTAATAACCGTCTCAAGAAACTTATCGAGATCAAGGCTCCCGAGGTGATTCTCCGCAACGAGAAGCGTATGTTGCAGGAGGCTGTCGATTCACTCTTCGACAATTCACGTAAGGCAAGTGCATTGAAATCTGATGCCAACCGTCCTCTCAAGTCATTGTCCGACAGCCTTAAGGGTAAGCAGGGACGTTTCCGCCAGAACCTTCTCGGTAAGCGTGTAGACTACTCTGCACGTTCGGTAATTGTCGTTGGTCCTGAGTTGAAGATGGGTGAGTGCGGTCTGCCCAAACTTATGGCTGCAGAGCTGTACAAGCCGTTTATCATACGCAAGCTCATCGAGCGCGGCATTGTAAAGACAGTAAAGTCTGCCAAGAAAATCGTTGACCGTCGCGAGCCTATCATATGGGATATCCTTGAGCATGTAATGAAGGGTCATCCGGTGCTCCTCAACCGTGCGCCGACACTTCACCGTCTCGGTATTCAGGCGTTCCAGCCCAAGATGATCGAGGGTAAGGCTATCCAGTTGCACCCGCTTGCATGTACTGCGTTCAACGCCGACTTCGACGGTGACCAGATGGCCGTTCACTTGCCATTGAGCAATGAGGCAATCCTTGAGGCGCAGATGCTCATGCTGCAGTCACACAATATACTTAACCCGTCAAACGGTGCGCCTATCGCAGTGCCTTCACAGGATATGGTACTCGGTCTTTATTATATCACAAAGCTCCGCGATGGTGCTTTGGGTTCAGGCATGACATTCTATGGTCCCGAGGAGGCTCTCATTGCCTACAACCAGGGCCGTGTCGAGATTCATGCTCCGGTAAAGGTTATGGTTGAGGACCGTGACGAGAACGGCGACTACGTACAGGTGCTCCGCGAGACTTCTGTGGGACGTATCATCGTCAACCAGATTGTTCCGCGTGAGATGGGTTACATAAACACTATCATATCAAAGAAGTCTCTCCGCGACATCATCACCGAGGTAATCAAGCGTGTCGGTGTTGCCCGCTCTGCCGAGTTCCTCGACGGTATCAAGAACCTCGGTTACTACATGGCGTTCAAGGGCGGCCTTTCGTTCAACCTTGACGATGTGATCATTCCTAAGGAGAAAGAGGAACTGGTACGCAAGGGTAACGAGAAGGTTGAGGAGATTCTTGCAGAATATAACCTCGGTCTTATCACAGACAAGGAGCGTTACAACAAGGTTGTCGACGAGTGGACACACGTGAATGCCGACCTTGCAAACGTCCTTATGAAGACAATTTCTACCGATGACCAGGGCTTCAACTCTGTATACATGATGCTTGATTCCGGAGCCCGTGGTTCTAAAGACCAGATTCGCCAGCTCTCTGGTATGCGTGGTCTTATGGCAAAGCCGCAGAAGGCCGGTTCAGAGGGTGCACAGATTATTGAGAACCCGATTCTTTCTAACTTTAAGGAGGGTCTTTCGGTACTCGAGTACTTCATCTCTTCTCACGGTGCGCGTAAGGGTCTTGCCGATACCGCTTTGAAGACAGCCGATGCCGGTTATCTTACACGTCGTCTTGTAGATGTGTCACACGATGTCATCATCAACGAGGAGGATTGCGGTACATTGCGCGGTCTTGTGTGTACAGCACTAAAGAACGGTGACGAGGTTATCGCTACTCTCGGTGAGCGTATCATGGGCCGCGTATCGGTACACGATGTTGTTCATCCCACTACAGGAAAGATTATCGTACACTCTGGTGACCTTATAACCGAGGCTATTGCCGAGGAGATTGAGGCTTCACCAATTGAGAGCGTTGAGATTCGTTCTGTTCTTACCTGCGAGTCAAAGCATGGTGTATGCGCCAAGTGTTACGGACGTAACCTTGCAACCAGCCGTATGGTCGAGAAGGGCGAGGCTGTCGGTGTCATCGCTGCACAGTCTATCGGTGAGCCGGGTACACAGCTTACACTCCGTACCTTCCACGCCGGTGGTACCGCAGCCAACATTGCTGCCGATGCTACAATCCGTGCAAAGCATGCTTCGCGTCTCAAGTTTGAGGAGTTGCGTACTGTAGATACTGTTGAGCCCGATGGTACAGCTGTGAAAATTGTTGTAAGCCGTTTGAGTGAGGTACGTTTCGTGGATGTGAATACAGGTATCGTGCTTTCTTCACACAACATCCCTTACGGTTCAAAACTATATGCAGGTGAGGACGAACTTGTCGAGAAGGGCAAGGTAATCGCCGCTTGGGACCCGTTCAACGCAGTTATCGTAACCGAGGTTGCCGGTAAGGTAGAGTTCGAGTCTGTAATAGAGAATACAACATATAAGGTTGAGACTGACGAGAGTACAGGTCTTCATGAGATTGTCATCATCGAGTCAAGGGACAAGAACAAGATTCCTACTGTACACATCAATGATGAGAATGGCAACTCACTCCATAACTACAACTTGCCGGTAGGTGGTCACGTGGTTGTTGAGGATGGTGATGTGCTCAAGCCTGGTGATGTGATAGTCAAGATACCTCGCGTGTTCGGTAATGCGGGTGATATCACCGGTGGTCTGCCACGAGTAACAGAGCTCTTCGAGGCACGTAACCCGTCTAACCCTGCTGTCGTTTCAGAAATCGACGGTGAGATTACAATGGGTAAGGTGAAGCGTGGTAACCGTGAGATTGTCGTTACCTCTAAGGTCGGTGATGTAAAGAAATACCTTGTTGCTCTTTCTAAGCAGATTCTTGTTCAGGACGGCGACTATGTACGCGCAGGTACTCCGCTCTCTGACGGTGCTGTTACACCATCGGATATTCTTGCGATCAAGGGACCTACTGCAGTTCAGGAATATATCGTGAACGAGGCACAGGACGTTTACCGTTCACAGGGTGTGAAGATCAACGACAAGCACTTTGAGATTATCGTACGTCAGATGATGCGCAAGGTACAGATCAACGAGCCTGGTGATACACGTTTCCTTGAGTTGCAGATTGTCGACAAACTCCAGTTCCAGGAGGAGAATGACCGTATCTGGGGCAAGAAGGTTGTTGTCGATGCTGGTGACTCTGAGAACCTCAAGGCCGGCCAGATAATCACAGCCCGCAAACTCCGTGACGAGAACAGTATGCTCAAGCGCCGTGACCTCAAGCCTGTCGTTTCACGTGATGCACAGCCCGCAACATCTACACAGATTCTGCAGGGTATCACACGTGCGGCATTGCAGACACAGAGCTTCATGTCGGCTGCATCGTTCCAGGAGACAACAAAGGTGCTCAACGAGGCTGCCATCAATATGAAGAGCGACTATCTGCTCGGTATGAAGGAGAATGTTATCTGCGGTCACCTCATTCCTGCAGGTACTGGTCAGCGCGAGTTTAACAAGATTATCGTGGGCTCAAGAGAGGATTACGAGCGCATACAAGCCAACAAGAGAAATGTGCTCGATTTCTCGGATGATGTAGAATAATCGATTTATTCGGCTTCATAACCAATGAGGGTGACCCATAAATAAAGATGGGTCACCCTTGCTTTACTTAATTGTAATAGGCAGACGGTCATAAAAAAAGTAAATGATTTGGGCTGCCAATGGATTTTATTTATCTTTTCGGCAGTTTAAAAATTGTAGCTCCTATGAACCGCATGCACAAAATTTCTATCCGTGTTATATGGATGTTTTTGTCTATAGTTACCATTTGCTCAAGAGCATATGCCTCTGACCAGACAGGCTTTGTCTCGTCTGTTGATTCTGTCGTTGCTGAATGTGATATTGATTCGGTTTTGCCGGTACATAGGGCCGATTACCAAGAAACTGTGCATAAGAAAGAACCTTTGGGTATGCTTCCATGTGACAGGAAATTCTATTTGAAGGATTTTATTACCTCTCCCAAGGATGTAGTCGTGTACATGAACGGAACAAGGCTTGCTCCTGATATGTACGACATTTTTCAGTACCATAATATGATAATGCTGAAGGATTCATTAGAGGTTCAGGACGGAGCTATCTTCACCTGTGATTACATTACCAAGGAAAGGGACTTTGTATTGACTCCGACATTCAGGGGTGTGAATTTTGTTGAGCTTCCATCCTTTGGCAGCCGTAAGCAGTTCGATCTCAATGGCATTGATACGTGTTCACATACCGAGAATAACTATAATGTCACTTACCATGGATTCCGGCCAATGAGCTTTATTGTAGAGGGGTATCCTTCAGTTGTAGTGCCCGATTCAATCAGGTACCATGATTCGGTTGATTATAAGGGCTATCTGATCGAACTGGCGGATGATCCTTCTCCAATTGTCTCCGTGGATACGGCCAGGGTTCTGCATTTCAAGCATGGCGAAGTGGATTTGGATGCCGATGGCCTTTCAATGAGGATCGAGAGTGTGGTGTCTCGGTACATAAAGGCAAACAAGGTTGTTTCTGATGTGGAATTTTATCTGCCTTCTTCCATAAAGGGAAACGGATTTAAAGATAGTGCTATCGAATGGTTTACGATACAAGAATATTGGGAAGGCAGGAGCCCGGAACTTGTATGGCTTACAACTGAAAACCGCGGTGTATATGACGACACTGAACGAAGGATAACATTGTCGTTTTTCAAGAAAGCCGGGGATGAACGGCTGCGTTATAAGTTGACGCTGCAGGATGTGTGTATCAGCACCTCTAGTGTAAAGAAGGAAAATTCCATAGAATGGCTTTTGGATGGTGTATATGTAGAGTTTGATAAATGGATTCCTTTACACGTGGAAATTTTTGCAGGTAATGGCAATATGGGGCAAGTCATTGTCAGGATAGGGGATGAATATGCTGGTGGAAGAACTTTTAATTTGTATGCTCGTACAGTTTGCGAAGCTCGTTGTGATTATGCAAATACTATGCGTCCGGTATTCGAGGACTTCAGTGTCATGAAACTATACACCTCAAAGAATTATATTAGGAATGGTGCTTTTGGGTACTCCGAAATCTCGACGGATTATGAATCAGGATGTAATCGCAAAGAGTCTAATGTGGAAATTTATTTCAGGAATTGCCGTGTAGAATGTACCAGTGCTGTCGATGATTTGGATTTAGGGAGGTGATGCACTGTCCTCCAGTTATGTGTGTGGATTGCCGTAGGTTTCCCTAGAGGTAGTAAGATAGTATACAATCCGTGTGCAGGCATGTTTCGGCAGCTCTTTCTGTTTACCATATTGTGGTAAAATATTTTGCTTTTATAAATATTTAGACCTAATTTTGCAATAAATAATTACATTAGGGTAGTAGGGCTATGAACGAAGCGTTCCAGATAGATATAGACAGAATTCTTGCGGCAAAGGCAGGGAAGAAGGCTCGTCTCGTCCCCCGATTTTTGGTTTCCTATCTAAAGAGGATTGTGCATCAGGACGAGGTAAACGAGTTCCTGATGGCAAACGGGGACAAGAACGGTATTGACTTTGTAAATGCTTTCATGGAGGGCTTCAATAATTCCCTGGACGTGCACGGCCTTGATAACCTGCCGGCCGAAGGACGTTTCACATTTGTCAGCAATCATCCGCTGGGAGCACAGGACGGTATAGGTCTTGCCTATCTTCTCGGCCCTATATATGAGGGAAAGATAAAGTTCCTTGTGAATGACCTGCTTATGAACATTCCACAGTTGGCTTCGTTCTGGGTACCTATAAACAAGACCGGGCGGCAGGTGCGTAACTTCCCCCAGCAGGTCAATGCCGCATTCGAAAGCGACAACCATATCGTGATGTTCCCGGCAGGCATATGCTCGCGCAAGAAGAATGGCATCATACGCGACCTTGAATGGAAGAAGACTTTCATAACGAAGAGCGTACAGACACAGCGCGACGTGATACCGATCCATTTTGAGGGAGAGAACTCGAAGTTCTTCTATCGCCTTGCAAATATAAACAAGGCTTTGGGGCTGAAGTTCAACATTGCTATGCTGTATCTCAGCGATGAGATGTTCAAGAACAAGAACAAGACATTCAAGGTTACGATAGGCAAACCTATCCCATGGCAGACTTTCGACCGGACAAGGAGTGCCTTTGAGTGGGCGCAGTATGTCAAGGAACTGGTCTATGAATTGTAAATACATTAAAACACTATATGGAAGAGATTATTGCTCCAGTTCCGAAGGAACTGTTGAAAGCTGAACTTACCGAGGATAAACGTCTGCGTTTCACACACCGCAGTGACAATGAGATCTATGTTGTCACAGCATTCGATTCTCCCAATGTCATGCGTGAGATCGGACGTCTGCGTGAGATTGCATTCCGTGCAGCCGGCGGTGGTACGGGCAAGGCGCTCGACATCGATGAGTTCGATACTATGGAGAACCCTTACAGGCAACTTATCGTATGGAATCCTGACTGTAACGATATAATAGGCGGATACCGCTATATATATGGCAAGGATGTGCGTATAGACAGCAATGGCGAGCCCGTTATGGCCACTGCCCATGGCATGTTCCATTTCTCGGACAAGTTTCTCAATGATGTACTCCCGTATACGGTTGAGCTTGGCAGAGCTTTTGTAGCATTGGAGTACCAGTCGACACGCATGGGGTCGAAAAGTCTCTTCGCACTCGACAATTTGTGGGATGGTCTCGGTGCGCTGACAGTGGTGATTCCCGATGTGAAGTATCTTTTCGGCAAGGTTACCATGTACCCGTCATACTTGACACGTGCGCGTGACATGATACTCTATTTCCTGAAAAAGCACTTCCCTGACAATGACGGTCTGGTATATCCGGTCACTCCATTGGTTATTGAGACTGACGAGAACGAGCTTGCCGGCATATTCTGCACCGATTCTTTCAAAGAGGACTACAGGATACTCAAGCAGGAGGTGCACAAGTTCGGCCTTGCGATTCCTCCTATGGTCAATGCATATATGGGTCTTTCACCTACCATGAAGATTTTCGGAACAGCAGTGAACCGAGAATTCGGTAACGTGGAGGAGACAGGTCTGCTGATAGCTGTAGACGAACTTCGCGATGACAAGAGAATGCGTTATATCGAATCGTTTGCCAAGGAGAACCCCGATGCAATAAAGTTCACATCGGGTGCCAACAAAGTGTTCTACATACCCGGTGACGACAGGAACAGATAATAATACCAAGGCTCCGGGAACAATTGTGTTGCCCGGAGCTTTTTATAGATAGAAATAGATAGATGAAAGTTGAGATAATAAACAAATCAAAGCATCAGTTGCCGTCATACGCGACACCGCTTTCTGCAGGGATGGACTTGCGTGCCAATCTAGATAAACCGATAGTGCTTGAACCATTGCAGCGCACCCTTGTCCCTACGGGGCTTTTTATGGCTCTCCCGGCTGGTTATGAGGCTCAAGTGCGCCCACGTAGCGGGTTGGCAATTAAGAAAGGTATTACAGTGATGAATTCTCCAGGTACCATCGATGCCGACTACCGTGGCGAGGTGTGCGTCATCCTTGTGAACCTTTCAAATGAATCGTTTACCATCGCTGACGGAGAACGGGTGGCCCAGTTGGTCATAGCGCGTCATGAGCAGGTAGAGTGGTGCGAGGTAGATGTTCTGGGTGAAACGGAACGTGGCGCAGGCGGTTTCGGTCATACGGGAGTATAAGTTCAATGCTCATGAGAGATATTTTGTCATACATAGTACTGTTTGCGGTATTGTTGGGGTCTGGTGCTGTAAAGGCCCAGGGTGTGGTAACGGACACTGACAGTGTTGCACGTGCGCGTGCTGTAGAATATTATTTCATGGAGTCGGTGTCGCTCATGCAGAGTGATCGCGTTGCACAGGCCATGGAGATGCTTGAGCATTGTCATGCACTCGATCCCGAGTCATCGGCCATAATGTACGAGCTCGCATCCTTCTACATGTATCTGAACCGTGACAGCGCAGCTCATGAGCTTCTTAACCGCATGGTAAAGGCCGAACCTACGAACAAGTATTATAATCAGGTACTTGTCAACTACTATTACAAGACAGGTGACATGGATTCTGCAATAAAAGTCTATGAGGCCATGCTTGGCAAAGCGAACTCCAAGAGTGACATATATCACTCATTGTATCTCCTGTATACCGAGAATGGTGAATATGAAAATGCCATCAAGGCTCTTAACGAATATTGTCGTATCGAAGGCTATAACCAGGACCTTGAAATCCACAAACTTCGTCTTCACGTTATGATGCAGGACACGGTTTCAGCATTGGACGTGGTAGAGGGGCTGATAGAGAAGAATCCCGGCGATACTCGTTATGTGACACTCCTTGGTGATACATATGTGCTTTTCGGTAACTACGACAATGCAAAGGATGCTTTCGCCAAAGTTCTTGCCGAGGAACCGGATGATGTATTTGCACTCTCATCCCTGGGTAACCTTTATCAGATACAGAATGATGACTCCATGTACTGCTATACAATCGAGAAGCTTCTTAGAAGCGAGAAACTTGATACAAAGCGCAGGATAGAGACCTTGTTGGGCTATACCAGACATAAAGAGGTTTCTTCGGACACGACATACATTGCAGGTTTTCTGAGGGAGATGACCGAACTGCCTTTCGACAAGCTTGAACTTGCCGAGTTTTATGTTCAGTATCTTACTTACCGTAAGGCTCCGCAGGATGACGTCGTGCCTGTGTTGGAAAAGATTCTTCAGCTCGATCCCGAGCACCGTCCTTCAATGTTGCAACTGCTCGTCTTCGCGGCAGAGCGTAATGACTATGATGCTGTAATAAAGCATGCCGACAATGCGTTGATGTATATTCCCGACATGCTTGAACTCTATTATTACAAAGGAATTTCACTATATCTCACGGGCAAGAAGGAAGAGAGTCTGGGTATTTACAGGAAAGGACTTGAAAGACGTTCGGACGAGAGCTCTTACGAAATGGTATCTACCATGTTCACGCTTCTTGGCGACACATATCATGAACTGGGGCGTATTGATGAGTGTATGGAGGCCTATGACTCGGCTTTGGTGTATAACCCTACCAGTATCAATGTTCTCAACAACTATGCCTATTATCTTGCGCTTGAAAACAAAGACCTGCCGCGTGCATTGGAAATGAGCCGCAAGACAATAGAGGAGGAGCCCGAGAATCCTACATACATAGATACCTATGCCTGGGTGCTGTTCATGCTCGGACGTTACGAGGAGGCACGTGCATATGCCGACAAACTTATGGCGACAGAGGGTGAGAAAGGCTCTGTAGAGTATCTGCATTGCGGTGATATATATGCAAAATGCGGGCTTCTGGACAAGGCTGTTGAGTACTGGATGAAGGCACGGGAAAACGGGGATGATTCAAGTATCCTCAAGAAGAAGATCAAGAACCGCCGTTACTATAATGAGAAGAAAAGGAGAAAATGACATATACGCCTTTCTATTGTGCGTAGCATTCGTGCTTGTGGGATGTTCTTCGGGTAAGCAGGCTGCACATCGTTCTGTTGCCGATATCCAGTCCTCTAGGCTCATTGCCGGGTCACCGTCCGTGACAGCCGTCCGTGACTGCATTTCTGCAAATGCACGTCTGTCGGTGGATGCGGACGGAAAGTCTTTGTCGGCAAGTGGTTCGCTGCGTATAAAAAACGGGGAAGGAGTGCAGATTGGTATTACAGCGCTAGGCTTGATGGAGGTTGGATGCCTCGAGTTCTTGCCGGCGAGTGTACGTGTCATAAACAAGATTGGTAAAGAGTATGCCGACGTGCCCTATGCCGATATTTCTTTCCTCCAGCGTACAGGAATAGACTATGCTTTGCTTGAGTCGGTATTCATGAACCGTATCTTCTCACCAGACGGAAGACCGTTTCCCGAGGCTTTAGACGGAATGCATATGTCGGCTGCCGGTGATACGTTGACGGTGACTACAAAGGAACATAAGGGTCTTGTATACAAGTTCGTTTACGAAAAGTCGACAGCCAACCTTATCAGGAGCGAGGGTAAATATCGTAATGGTGCCAGAGTTGTGTGTTCATACGAAGGGTTTGAAGAGCTAGATGCTGTTCCCTTCCCGCGTGTGATATCGCTTTCTTTTGAGGGTACTGGCAAGAATGTGACTTTGAAGATGAAGTTGAGCAACCTCTCGTCCGGTACATTTGGTTTCTCACCGAGAAAAATCTCATCGGGATATAAAAAGATAGAAGGTCTTGATCTCTTGAAATCACTGAATGGCTTGTAAGGATGCCATTTGCCGTATTTGATATATGAAGAACACTTTACAGACATACTTTCTGACGCTTTTCCTGTTGCTTGTACTTGCAGCAGACAATCTGTGTGCCCAGAACGATGAGATAAAAGATATGCGCGAGCAGGTCGGCTCTTTGCGCAAGGATATTGCCGAGAAAGAGAAGATACTGCTTTCGTCCAAGAAGGATGTAAAGAGTAAGTTGGCCAATTTGGATATTGTTACAGCAAAGGTAAATGACCGCAAGAAACTAATAGGTATAATCAATGGTGAGGTCAGCCTCATCAATGGTGATATAAAGAAACTGAACCGTGAGATGAATACCCTGCAGGGCAATGTGAACAGGTCACGTGGTGAATATGCCGAGGCTCTTCGCCGTGCACGCAAGTACAGCAGTTTCAACAGCAAACTCATGTTCATTTTCTCGGGTGACGACTTTAATACCATGCTGCGCCGCTACAGGTACGTGCGTGAGTATATGGATGCCCACAAGGTTCTTGCCGATAGTCTCAAGGTGCAGATAACGGCCTTGGAAAAGAAACGTTCCGAGCTCGAGTCCACCCGTGCCGCAAAGAACAGAAGCCTGAAGGAACTTGAGGCAGAGCGTGTAAAGCTGGTTAAACTGGAGAATGAGCAGCGTTCCATGGTCAAGGAGCTCCAGAAGGAGTACCGGAAAGTTGAGAAAGAACTGAGGAAGAAACGTGAAGAACTCAATAAACTCAATAAGGCCATTGAGAGAGAAATAGAGCGAGCTTTGGCTGAGGAACGCAAAAGGAAACAGGCCGCTTCGGGAAAGCAGGGAAAGGATGCCAAGCCAAAGGACGGGCCAGCCTATAAGGAGGATGAGGGGATAAAGACAATGACAGGCTCGTTCGAGAGCAACAGAAAGAAGATGCCTGTGCCCATTACCGGTTCCTACCTTGTTGTCGGCAGGTATGGCGTGAAAAATGCCATTTCGGGCAAGGGTAATGTCCCCATCAATACCGGCGGTATAACATTCGAGGGCAGTAAGGGTGCCAAGGCTAGGTGTATATTCGACGGAAAGGTTACAGCGGTTTTCGGTTCCGGCAACTATGCATTCGTGCTGGTGCGCCATGGCAAGTACATATCGGTATACTGCAATCTCAAGAACATACGTGTCAAGGGCGGCAGCTCCATCAAAGCCGGTGACATCATAGGTGACATCGCGTCCGATGCAAAGGACGGCAATCCGCGCATGCTGTTCCAGATACGTCTTGAGAAGAAGACACTCGACCCAGAGCAGTGGCTGAAAATGTAAATGTCATCTTATAATTTGCGGCATATGGCAATGATTCTCCTGCCGTCTGCAGTTGTAGTAGCAAAGAGGTATGTATCGCCACCGTCGGCAAGTTTCAGTTTCTTGCGGAGCGTCTGTACCGTTTCGGGGAAATTGCGCACGGTGATGTTTGCCTTGCCCATTGACTGTATCTCCTTGATGTCGCTCTTGGAGAACCCCATGCTCCTCTCGACGATGAATTTCCTGCCGGGGAATGTGTCGACAAACGTGTCCGACGTGTAAAGGTGGCTATTAGGGTGCAGCTTGTCGATTTTGAGCCTTTGCGACAATGTGCGGTAACATCCGCTCTTCTGCATTGCTGCGTTGGGCTCGTAGAGGTAGCGTCCTATGGCGCTGCTGTATGTGGCAACGGCTGCGGCCTCCTCGGCTGTCGTGAATGAGAATCTTTCGCACTCGCCTCTGTGCAGGTTTACGCATGTGACGGGTGTGTCGTCAGTCACGTTCTTTCCAAGTATCAGCAACAGTTCCTTGCATTCGTTGTTGGCAGCTACCACATGTATCTCCTCTATGTTCCCGAGCTGCTTCGTTGCGGCTGTCATATCGAGCATGGGCGAGCATTTTACCATGACTTTTGTGGCTTTCTGCAGCAGTTTCTCTTCCAGTTCAGCAACGTTCGGCTCACAATCGCTCAAGGCAACAACTTTGCGACCGTCACCGTCGCGGCGTGCCGGGTCAATGAATATCCAGTCAAGGGCTGGTAGTGTAGGGAGTATATCCTCGCTGTTGCCGTTGATAATCCCGATATGCTCAAGCCCAAGTTGCCCGAAGTTCCACTTTGCAATATCGCATAGGAGCCCGCTCCGCTCAATGTAATAGGCTTTCTTGAAGCTCCGTGCCATGTAGCTGCAATCTATTCCGAATCCTCCTGTAAGGTCGGCTATGCTTCCTCCCTTTACGAGGGCTGCCTTGTAGAGTGCTGTAGCTTCGCTGGAGCATTGTTCCATGGATATGCGCGGCGGGTATATTATGCCGTCCGTTGCTGCCCATGCCGGCAGTTTCTCCCTTGCATGCTGCCAGCCTTCTATCTGTACAGCTGCCTCGCGTATGTTCACGCCGGGGTAACGCCTTGCCTGCAGGGCAAGCGTGCGCGGGTCCTCGTTTCTGTGGGCTGTTATGAACTCCTTTGTCTCCTGGCTCAGCATGGTCTGTTTATGTGTTGTCTCAGTTCTTGTTGAGGATTACAAGTGCGCCGATGACTCCCGGTACCCAGCCGCAAAGAGTGAGGATGAACACTATAAGAAACGAGCCACAACCCTTGTCCAATACAGCCAAAGGAGGAAAAAGAATAGCCAGTAATACTCTGATAAGTGACATGTTGTAATGCTTTTGCTGTAAAGATAGTCATTTCTGACGGATAATAAAAGCGTCTGCCCCGAAAGGAGCAGACGCCGTATTTTTCAGGTTCTGTATCTCATTAGAGCTTTGGACCAGCAGCAACAAGAGCCTTACCGGCCTCATTGCCTGTGTACTTTGTAAAGTTCTTGATGAAACGGCCTGCGAGGTCGAGTGCCTTCTCCTCCCACTGTGCTGCGTCAGCATAAGTGTCGCGTGGGTCGAGGATAGCGGGGTCAACACCTGGCAACGCTGTAGGAACAACGAAGTCGAAGTGAGGAATAACCTTTGTAGGAGCTGTATCGATTGAGCCATCGAGGATAGCGTCGATGATACCGCGTGTATCCTTGATAGAGATACGCTTGCCTGTACCGTTCCAACCTGTGTTCACGAGGTATGCCTTAGCACCGTTCTTCTCCATCTTCTTAACGAGCTCCTCACCGTACTTTGTGGGGTGGAGGCTCAAGAATGCTGCACCGAAGCAAGCTGAGAATGTAGGAGTAGGCTCTGTGATACCGCGCTCTGTACCAGCCAACTTAGCGGTGAAGCCGCTGAGGAAGTAGTACTGTGTCTGCTCGGGGTTCAGGATAGAAACCGGAGGCAATACACCGAATGCGTCAGCTGACAGGAAGATAACCTTCTTTGCAGGAGCTGCCATTGAACCCGGCTTGATGTTGTTGATGTGGTTGATTGGGTAAGATACACGTGTGTTCTCTGTAA
This sequence comes from Bacteroidaceae bacterium, assembly GCA_017547205.1. Taxonomy (GTDB): domain Bacteria; phylum Bacteroidota; class Bacteroidia; order Bacteroidales; family Bacteroidaceae; genus HGM04593. The sequence continues at coordinate 41,478 of JAFYQH010000006.1, forward strand.
CGCTCTTGTCAGCGAAGTCAATCTTGCCGTTAGCATCAACTGTAACGTTCTCGAGAAGTGCGTCGCGCTTGATAGCGTTGAAGATATCGGGCTCGCTCTCCTTGTCGAGGTTGATAACCTTAGCGTAGCAACCGCCCTCGAAGTTGAATACTGAGTCGTCGTCCCAACCGTGCTCGTCGTCACCGATGAGCATGCGCTTCGGGTCGGTAGAAAGAGTTGTCTTTCCTGTACCTGAAAGGCCGAAGAAAATAGCTGTCTCTCCCTTCTCGTTGGTGTTTGCAGAGCAGTGCATTGAAGCGATGCCCTGGAGAGGCAGATAGTAGTTCATCATTGAGAACATACCCTTCTTCATCTCACCACCATACCATGTGTTCAGAATAATCTGCTCCTTTGATGTGAGGTTGAATACAACTGCAGTCTCAGAGTTAAGACCGAGCTCTGCGTAGTTCTTTACAGCAGCCTTTGAAGCGTTGTAAACTACGAAGTCGGGCTCGCCGAAAGCCTCGAGTTCCTCGGCTGTAGGACGGATGAACATATTTGTTACGAAGTGTGCCTGCCAAGCAACCTCCATGATGAAACGTACCTTAAGACGTGTAGCAGGGTTAGCACCGCAGAATGCGTCAACAACGAAGAGCTTCTTGCCGGAAAGCTCCTTTGTAGCAATCTCCTTAAGAACGTTCCATGCCTCTGTTGTTACAGGCTTGTTGTCGTTCTTGTACTCCTCTGATGTCCACCATACAGTGTTCTCTGAAGTCGCGTCCTTAACGATGAACTTGTCTTTGGGTGAACGGCCGGTGTAAACACCTGTCATAACGTTCACTGCGCCAAGCTCTGTAACCTGACCAACCTCAAAACCCTCAAGACCGGGCTTTGTCTCCTCAGCAAAAAGCTGATCGTAAGAGGGGTTGTGAAGAACCTCTACAGCACCGGTAATACCATACTTGGTAAGATCTAATGTTGCCATAATTTAATAAATGGATTATTGGTTAATATTCTATATTTCTATCATTTTTGGAGGTTCGTGGCACAAGTTTGTGCAACTTGCCGAAGTTCTCCGAATGCAAATATATATCTTTTTGCTGAATCTCTCAAACTAATTAAAGAAATTTTTCTTTAATTGCTGTAAAAAAGGCAAAAATGGCCTGTTTTTAGCGTTTTTTTGCTTTTGGGAATAATGGAATGTTGGCGGTAAACGCTTTCTTTTGCTTGAACGATGATGTATAATTACTCTTGACGCTGTCGTTTGTTTCGTAAAAACTTGTTATTTTTGACAAAATGATTTTTGTATTTTTTTGTTCATCCATGCGCGTTTTTTTACTGAAACTACATTTTTAAAAGTTGTTTAAAATTTATTTTGCGGTTGTTTTAGAATTTAAAACAAACTTAAACAAGCCGAAACGCCGGCTCTAGTAGCTTTGAAATATTTATATAAGAAATTTAAACAGCTTCTTAATATAAAATTGTTATCTTCGCGTTACTAACAGATAAACCCCAAAATCATGAAAATTGTAAACCTGTCTGAGAACAACACTGTTCTCAACCAGTTCCTGAAAGAGATTCGCGATATAAACATCCAAAAAGACCAGATGCGTTTTCGTCGCAACATAGAACGTATCGGGGAAATAATGGCCTACGAGATAAGCCGGGAACTTTCATACGAGAACATAACAATACAGACACCCAACAGCGAAGCTGTACAGTCCGTTCCTGCCGATAAGATTGTTCTTGGAACTATATTGCGTGCCGGTCTGCCTTTGCATACCGGATTCCACAACTATTTCGATAGTTGCGAGAACGCATTCGTGTCGGCTTACCGCAAATATACAAGCGACAACGATTTCGAGGTAATTGTGGAGTATCTTGCCTCTCCACGTCTCGACGGTAAAGCGCTGCTTCTTGTGGACCCCATGCTTGCAACCGGAATAAGTGCCGACCTCAGCTATCGTGCCCTGCTCACCAAAGGCAAACCGGCAAAAACCGTGCTCGCCTGCGTAATAGCAAGCCAGCAGGCCGTCGACTATGTAATATCTCATTTTCCCGATGATACAATCCTCTATTGTGCGGCAATCGATCCCATTCTAAACGAACATGCCTATATTGTTCCTGGATTGGGGGATGCGGGTGATCTTTGTTTTGGCGAAAAAGAGTGATTTTCTGCTAAAAAGGCATCTGCAGCGTTATGCTCGTTCTTGTGAACAGTCATTTAGGTCTACTAAACTCCTGTTCCCAATAACTTCGCAAGCCTTGCATCTGCGCTTTTTATCAGAAAATCATTGCTTGCCTTGAAGGCATCTGCAGCGTTATGCTCGTTCTTGTGAACAGTCATTTAGGTCTACTAAACTCCTGTTCCCAATAACTTCGCAAGCCTTGCATCTGCGCTTTTTATCAGAAAATCATTGCTTGCCTTGAAAGCATCTGCTGTGTGTGAATAGTCATTCAGGTAGCTGAAATCATTGACGGGGATATCGGCCGATATCCCCGTCAATGATTTTTTATTGTAATCCTATAGATTTAAACAGTTTCTTATTTTGTGCTGTTGTTCTTAATGAAATCGATGATTTCCGGAATGTAGCCGAATGCCATGCCTACCACTGTGTCGGCTGCTCCGTAGTACACGGCAACCTTGTCGCCGTCGTGCAGTGCAGCGCAAGGGAACACTACATTGGGCACGTCGCCGGCAAGCTCATACGGTGCTGCAGGGGCAAGCAGATAGGGCTTTGTGCGGTAGAGTACCTTTGACGGGTCGTTCTTGTCCAGCAATGCGGCACCCATTGAGTAACGGAAGCCGTTGCAGGTGGTAATCACACCATGGTAGAATAGCAACCAGCCTTCGTCGGTGAGTATGGGCACAGAGCCTGCACCTATCTTTGTGCACTGCCATGCGCTCTCGGGGAACGGGGTTACCTTCATCACGCAACGGTGCTCGCCCCAGTACTTCATGTCGGGGCTGTAGCTTATGTATATGTCACCGAACGGTGTATGTCCGTTGTCACTGGGGCGGCTCAGCATCGCGTACTTGCCGTCTATCTTCTGCGGGAACAGCACGCCGTTGCGGTTGAACGGCAGGAATGCGTTCTCGCACTGGAAGAACTCCTTGAAGTCGAATGTATAGCCTATGCCTATTGTGGGGCCGTGGTAGCCGTTGCACCATGTAATCCAATAGCGGTCCTCGATCCATGTCACGCGCGGGTCGTACTTGTATTCTGATTCTATCATCTCCGTGTTGCCGGCCTTGAATACAATAGGCTCATGTTCAATCTCCCAGTTGATACCATCCTTGCTGAATCCTGCAAAGATATTCATCTGCACTGCCTTGTTGTCGCAACGGAATACGCCGGCATAACCATCCTTAAAAGGAACTACAGCACTGTTGAAAATGCTGTTGGAGGTGGGGATGGCATAGCGGTCTATAACGGGGTTCTTTGAATAACGCCACATTACATCGTTGCATCCTTCGGGGCGTTCTTCCCATGGCATGGTAACTTTCTCGCTCATAGTTGTATTGTTTATGTTTGTTATTCTTGTGTTGACAATCTCTATGCGAAGATAATAAACTTGAATAAAAAATATCGGCCGTGGCCGATATTTTTTGTGTGGTTTATGTTTTTTCACCCTTTTGCCTGCCGCGTTCTTCGAGCCGTTGCATCCATTCGTACCAGTTTGGTATGTAGAGCGTGGCTACTATGGTATTGAGCAGCATTCCGAATACGACAGCTGCGCCCAGGGAGAGGCGTGCGCCGGCTCCTGCACCACCTGCGAAGAGCAAGGGCATTACGCCTATGACGAAGGCTAGCGATGTCATGAGTATCGGGCGCAGGCGCACATGGCCGGCTTCGGCCGCGCTGTAGCGTATGTCGTTACCGGCTGCGCGGTAGTCACGCGCGAACTCCACGATAAGAATTCCGTTCTTCGCGCTCAATGCTATGAGCAGTATTATGCCTATCTCGGTATATATGCTCACCGGTATGCCGGCTATCCAGCAACCGGCAATGGCTCCAAGCAGAGCTATCGGGACGCCTGTTATGGCTGCTACCGGGCTGGTCCAGCTCTCGTACTGGGCTGCGAGGACAAGGAATGCCACAAGTATGGCAAGGCCGAAGATGACTGCCGTGTTCTTGCCGGCACTGTTCTCCTGGTATGCCACTCCCGTCCATTCGTATCCGAATTCGTCGCCAAGCTGCGCCTTGAACAATTGTGCCACCTCGTCCATGACCTGGCTCGAGCTGTAGCCTGGAGCTGTGTTGGCGGTTATGGTCGCGCTGTTGTACATGTTGTAGCGTACTAGCTGGTCACTGCCGAGTATCTCATCGGCCGTGACAAAGCTGCTGAACGGTACCATGACGCCCCTGTTGTTGGGCAGGCTCAGTTGCATGACGCTTTCTATGGTCTTCTGGTTTCGTTCGCCGGCCGACATCTTTACTTGCCATATGCGACCGAGAAGCACGAAGTCGTTCACATATATGGCTCCCATGTAGTAGCTGAGCGTTGACAGAACCGCTCCCATATCGAGCCCCATTGAGATGGCCTTCTCGCGGTCGATGTTGAGGAAATACTGCGGTACATCGGCCTCGAACGAGCTGTTCATGGATGCTATCGCCTTTTCCTCTCCGTAGTTGTCGACAAGGGCGTCGACAGCCTTCTGCATCTCGGTCATGCCCAATGCCTTGCGGTCCTCGAGCTGCATCTGCAGTCCTCCCACGTTTCCTATACCGGGTATTGCTGGGGGAACGAATGCAAAGCATTGCGCTTCCTGTATCTTTACATAGGCATCCTTGTTGAACCTGTCGACAATGGAGGCGGCCGATTCGCTTTTCTTCTTTCTCTCGCTCCAGTCCTTGAGTACCACGAACACACTGGCAGCGTTGCTCTGCCTGCCGCTGTTCATGATGCTGAATCCGCTTATGCTTATGTTGGTCTTGACCTCGGGGTATGACGACACGATATCTTCGACAATGGCGGCAACTTTCTCGGTTCTTGCAAGTGAGCTGGCCGGTGGTAGCTGTATGCTTATTATGAAATAGCCGTCATCTTCGTCGGGTATGAATGTCGTGGGCCAGTCGCTGAACATGAATATGGCCAGTGCAACGAGCGCGGCAAAGCTTATGGCTGCCATCCATGTCTTTCGCAGCAGGTAGCCTACGCTTTTGTCATATGCTCTCTGTACTGAATCGTACATTCTGTTGAACCAACGGAAGAAACGGCTCTGGCTGTTTTTCGTGGGGCGCAGCAGGAGTGCGCTCAATGCGGGGGTGAGGGTAAGGGAGTTGAAGCCGCTGAGCAGTGTGGCGGTTGCTATGGTAAGGGCAAACTGCTTGTACAGCTCGCCCGATATGCCGCCTATCATGGTCGTGGGGATGAATACCGCCATCATAACGAGTACTACGCCTATGATAGGGCCGGTAATCTCTTCCATGGCTTTCTCCGTGGCTTCGCGTGCGTTGAGTTTCCCCTCGTCGAGTATGCGGGTGGCATTCTCCACAACAACTATGGCATCGTCGACCACAATGGCTATGGCAAGGATGAGACCAAAGAGGGTAAGCGTGTTTATGGAGAACCCGAGCAACTGCATCACTGCCAGTGTTCCTATGAGAGAGACCGGGATGGTAAGGCATGGGATAAGGGTCGCACGCCAGTTCTGCAGGAACAGGAATATGACGAGTACCACAAGCAGGGTTGTCTCCACGAAGGTATAGAGTACTTCGTGTATTGAACTGCGTACGACATCGGTGGTGTCAAGTGCTATCTGGTACTGCACCTCGGGGGGGAAGGCTTCGGCCAGTTCCTCCATCTTTGCCTTTACTGCCTTTGAGACGGCAAGCGAGCTCGACCCCGGAGACTGGTAGACCGCAAGTGCCGCGGTGGGCTTGCCCTTGAGACGCGACGATGAACTATAGGTCTCGCTGCCTATCTCAATGTCGGCAATATCGCCAAGGCGCAGCATCTCCACGCCGTCATTGCGTATTACGATGTCGGCAAACTGTGAGGTGTCGCTCAGGCGCCCCTGTACGTTGAGCGTGTACTGGAATGCGTTGTCGGCATTCGAATCGAGTGTCTGGCCTACATAGCCAGCCGACACGGCCAGGTTCTGGTTGCTTATGGCCTGGTAGACCTCGGCTGCCGATATTCCGCGTATGCGCATCGCCTCGGGATCGAGCCATATGCGCATGGAGTATTTGCCTGCGCCCATTATGTCAACGCCTCCCACACCCGGTGTGCGTGTGAGTTGGTCGACGAGTTGCAGCTGTGCATAGTTGGATAGGTAGAGCTGGTCGAAATCTTTGTCGCCGGTGAGGGTGATGAACAGTACAATGTTGGTGGACTGCTTTTGTACCACTACGCCCTGTTGTGTGACCTCGCCCGGGAGCGAGTTCATGGCTATGTTGACCCTGTTTTGTACAAGCACCGTGGCCATGTCGATGTCGGTACCGACCTCGAATGTGACGGTGAGCCTGTATGTGCCCGACGATGATGACGTGGAACTCATGTAGAGCATGCCGTCGACGCCGTTTACCTGTTGCTCTATGGGAATTCCCACGGTCTGTGCTATTGTCTCGGCATTCGCGCCCGGGTATGTTGCCGTAACCTGTACCGTAGGCGGTGTAATAGACGGGTACTGGTCGATGGGGAGCACGAACAGTGATACTCCGCCGGCAACGAGCAGCAGCAGGGACAGCACTGTGGCGAATATAGGACGTTCTATGAAGAATTTTGAGAAGTTCATGGCTGTAATGTTTATGGTTCAGTCATTGGTGTTACCTGCATGCCGTTGCGCACCTTGAGCAATGCTTTTGTCACATATCTGTCGGTGGGTGTGAGCCCGCTGGTGACAAGGCGCAGCGTGTCGTCAACTATTGCTCCGGTCTCTATCCTGCGGTATTCGACTTGCCCCGTGCTGTCCACGACATATACGAACTTGCCAAGCTGGTCGGTCCCGATGGAGGCGTCGTTCACAAGAACAGCGTTCTTTATCTCATCGTACGGAAGCACTACGCTTATGTAGCTGCCCGGTTTTAGAAAGCCTCCGCTGTTCTTCAGCTGTGCCCTTACCGTCAAGGTTCCGGTGCCGAGGTTAACATCGGGGGCAAGGTAGTCGATTACTGCATCCCATGTGAAGTACTTCCCGCCGCCCATGGTGAATGTTATGCGGCTCTGGTCCATCGTCTCTTCACCTCTCCTTATCTTGTTGAGCCACTGCCTGTCGCTTATGTCGAAATAGGCATACATTATGTCGTCCTTGTAAAGTTTGCATAGCTCCACAGGGCTCATCTCGCCCTGTATGTATGCGCCTACCGGGTAGTTGCGCAGGCCGATGATTCCATTCTCTGGGGCTGTGACATAACAGTAACTGAGCTTGGTTCTTGCTGTCTTGAGCGCGGCCTCGGCATTCTCTACGGCAGCATTCCCGCTTTCGACATTGCTCTTGGCCTGCAGCAGCTCTATCTGGCTCACTGCGTTACTGTTTATGGCTATCTTCATACGCTCATAGTTGCTGTTGGCGTATTCGAGACTTGACCTTGCGGTCTGCAGGGCCGCTTCGGCCTGTTTCACGGCGTTCTCGTACAGTGTTGGCTCAATGACAAAGAGCCTTTCTCCTTTCCTGACCCTGCCGCCCTCGGTGAAGTTGCGCTTTATGATACTGCCGTTGACACGGCCCATGATGGATATCGTGGCGTCGGCGTCAAGGTAGCCGGGGTATTCGCGGGTAAGGGTTATGTCCTTTACTACGGGTAGTGCCACTTCTACAGGCAACGCCCCGCTGCTTGTTCTCTCTACGTTTTTCTGGCATGCTGCAATGCACAGCAGTGCCGCTACAAATAATATATTCTTCATGGTTCTATGTTTTAGTTCTTACCAGCCTCCACCGAGGGCTTCATAGAGTTGTACAAGGTATATGAGTGAACTGCCGCGTGCCTGTACAAGGTAGTTCTGGTAGCTAAGGAGCGAACGCTGTGCGTCGAGCACATTCTGGAACTCGGTGAGCCCCTGCTTGTACAGCTCCAGCGACAAGGTCAGTGTCTCGCGGTTCTGGTTGACGGCTTCGCGCAATGATGTTATCTGTGCTACCGAACTTGTGTATTGCGACATGGCGTTCTCGACCTCCTGTACGGCATTGAGCATGGTACCGTTGAACGATGCTATGCTCTGGTCGAGCGTGGCCCGTGCTTCGCGCGTAGCGTTGGGCCTCTCCCCGCCGCTGAATATATTCCATGTTATGGAGGGGGCAATTTCCCATGTGAGGCTTCTTGAGCGCGGCAGTTCCTTGAGTGCCGCCGATGCAAAGCCTATGGAGCCTGTAAGGTAGACTTCGGGGAACCAGTCACGGCGTGTAGCGCCGAGCAGGGCTGCATTGGCTTCGACCTGCTTTTCAGCCGCGCGTATGTCGGGACGCCGCCGCAGCAGTTCTACGGGTATCCCTACTTTGACGGGCTCTATGTATTCAGGGAGTGCAAATCCCTCGTCGAGCCACCCCTCTAGCTGCTGGGGGTAGACACCAAGCAGTACTGCCATGGAGTTGCGGTAGCTCTCTATCGTTGCCTGCATGGCCGGTATCTGCGCCAAGGTGCTGTAGTAGACGCTGCGCGACTGCGCAACGTCAAGTTTGGAGGCCAGGCCGCTGTCGTACCTGGATGTGACAATCTGCATTATCTCGCGCTGTGACTCTACGTTCCAGCGCAGTACTTGCATTTCGGCAAGGGACTGGCGCAATGAGAAATATGTGGTGGCAATGTTGGCGATGAGCGTTACCATGACGGCTCTGTACTCCTCTTCTGTTGCCATGAAGAGCATCTTCTGCGCCTTCGAACGCATGTATATGCTGCCGAATATGTCGGCTTGCCATTGCATTGATACGGCTGCACTGTAGTATCCGTCCCATGTCTCCCTGTACATAGTAGTGGCGATGTTTCCGCTTCCCCTCGTGCGTTGCCACCCGAGATTCAGGTCAAGTGACGGAAGCATCCTGCTCTGCGCGACACGCCATGCGGCACGCGCCTTGCGTATGTTCTCCATGGCTGCAAGCACCGAGTAGTTGCTTACGCTGGCTACAGATATCAGGGAGTCCAGTACCGGGTCTCCGAAGTTACGCCACCAATCGTCGTCGGGCGGCAGCGTCTGGTCGAAAAACTCACCGTCGCTCCACTTGTGCGGCAACGGCTCTGCAAGGTATCCGCTCTCTGCGTGTGAACGGTGTCCCTGCGTAGTATCCTGCTGGGCTATGGCCGTTATGGCGGTTGTAAGCAGGAACATCAATGAAATAAAAAACCTCATCATAATGTAGTTACCTTTGACAAGGTATAAAACACAATGATGAGGCTTTTGTTTGGCCGGTTGCGTAGGTTATAATAGCAACGCAACCAATGATTCTGTTACCACCACTTCATTGGGGTGTCGCTCATCTCAATGGTGAGCGTTCCGCCACGGGCAATGTCGCTGTGCTCGATATACGGCAGGTTATGCGGCTGCCCGTTGAGTTTTATGCTCTTAATGTATATGTTGGTATCGCTGTTGTTGATAGTTTCCACAACGAACTTGCCGCCCTTGACTGTGAGTTCGGCGCGGTCGACAAGCGGCGAACCGAACCAGTAGCGTGCCCCGGCGGGCTCTACCTGGTAGAATCCCATGGCCGACATTATGTACCAGCCCGACATCTGTCCCATGTCCTCGTTGCCCGAGAGGCCGTCGAAGTCGTTGCGGTACTGTGTGGTCATTACCTCGCGTACCCGCTTGGCTGTCTTTCCCGGCTCTCCCATCATGGTATAGAGGTAAAGGATGTGGTGGCTGGGCTCGTTGCCGTGGGCGAACTGGCCTATCATGCCCGATATGTCGGGTGAAGGGTCACCCTCGACTGTAGACGGTGCGAGGAACAGCGAGTCGAGACGTGCCATGCATGCCTCCTTGCCGCCGAACATCTCAGCATAGTTTTCGATGTCGTGGGGCACGAGCCATGTGTACTGCCATGCATTGCCCTCGCAGTAGTCGTCGGCGCGGTGGGCCGAGAAGTAGGGGTTGAACGGCGTATGGAACTTGCCGTTCTCGTCTACGCCGCGGATGAAGCCGCTCTCCTTGTCAAAGAAGGTGCGGTAGCTGTGGCTTCTCTTTGTGAATTCCTCGTATTCGGCCTGCTTGCCAAGGGCCTTTGCGGCATTGGCTGCTGCTGCATCGGCAATGGCATATTCCATGTCGAACGCAACGGATTCGGTGAATAGGTTGAAGGGGATGTATCCGTACTTGTGACGGAACTCCTTGCCACGTTCCTCTACTGCTGCAGTTTTCTTTATAGCGTCAAAAGCAGCTTCACGGTCGAATCCCTCAATGCCCTTGACAATGGCATCAGCAACGACCGGTATGCCGGGGTCGCCCACCATACAGTCGGTTTCGTTGCCCCATAAGTGCCATACGGGGAGGTCACCCTGCTTGTCACATATGTCAACCATCGTAGCTACGAACTCACCGGCCTTTTCGGGCTGTATTATTGTCATCAAAGGTTGCTTTGCACGGTATGTGTCCCACAGCGAGAAACATGTGTAGCGTGGTGTGGAGCTGTTGTAGACCTTGTCATCGGCACCGCGGTAGTCGCCGTTCACGTCGCTGAACAGCATGGGAGCTATCATGGCGTGGTACATGGCGGTGTAGAATATTGTCTTCTGTTCATTGCACTTGCTCTCTATTCTGATGCGTGAAAGCTCGTTCTCCCAGGCTGCGTCCGCTGCTTCCTGTACTGCCGCAAAGTCCCATTCCGGTATCTCGCCAAGGGCAAGTCTGGCTCCGTCGATGCTTACGGGTGAGATGGCTACCTTAAGCATGACCTCTTCACCGGCTGCTGTGCTGAACGATGCACGGCCGTACATATTGTTCTTGCCTTTGAGTTCGAAGCTGTCGAAGGGCTTTGCGAATTCTGCCACGAAGTATATGCGCTGGTTCTTTGCCCATCCTTTGGAGTAGCGGTAGCCTACGATGCGGTTGTTGCCCTCGGCCTCCATTAACGACTCAGTGGTGGCATCCCAGCAGCCGCCGTTTTCAAGGTCTATGACAAGTGCCGCCTCCTTGGCCTCGGGGAAGGTGTAGCGGTGCAGTCCCACGCGTGCGGTAGCTGTCATCTCTGCCTTTATGCCGTAGCGCGTAAGAGGTACGCTGTAGTATCCGGGCTTGGCTATCTCTTGTGTGCGGTCGGCTATGGACCATAGTCCGCTGTCGGGTGCCTCGATGCTGCCTCTGGTATATGTAACCTCTCCAGTCACGGGCATTACAGTCACATCGAACAGGTCGCCTATGCCGGTTCCGCTAAGGTGTGTGTGGGAGAATCCTATGACTGTCGCCTCGTCCTGGTGATAACCCGAGCACCAGTCCCACTTCTGGTTTATACTTGTAGGTCCCAACTGTACCATGCCGAACGGCACGCTTGCGCCGACGAACACGTGTCCGTGGCCGCCGCTTCCTATGAGCGGGTTGACGTAGTCGGTCAGCTTCTCCTGTTGTACTGCAGGCTGCTGTGTACATGACGCCGCGAACAGCAGCGACAGTGCGAATATGCTTTTTGTCAGTTTCATTTCGGTTCTTTCTTTAGTGTGAGTCTTATGTTTGCGTTGTCAAGCAGTTGCTTGTGTGTCAGGCGGTAACCGCTCTTCTTGCCGTTGAGGCTTATGCCGCCGATGTAGTGGCAGTCTGCAGCCGGGCGGTCGCACTCGATGTTTATCTCGCCCTGTGGGGTGGTGATGCTTATCTTGTCGAACACGGGTGTGGTCAAAGTGTAGTATGGCTCACCCGGGCAGTCGGGGTAGAGTCCCATCATGGAGAATACGGCCCATGCCGACATTGTACCGGTGTCGTCGTTGCCCGGAATGCCGTCGGGGGTGTTTCTGTAGTGGTTGTCAAGAATCTTCTTTACCTCCTTCTGTGTACGCCATTCCTCGCCCTTGAAGCGACTGAACAGATAGGCGTATACGATGTCTGGCTCGTTGGCCGGGTCGTAATGGCCGTTGTCGAACACGCCTTGCAGGCTGTTGATGAAGCCGCGTTTGCCGCCCATGAGTTTGGTGAGTCCCTGCAGGTCATGCGGAACGGCGAACGTGTAGCACCATGCCGATGCCTCGTGGAATCCAGGCACGTTCTCGAAGTTCTTTCCTGTTGCCGGGTCAAAGTCACCGAGGAACTTGCCTTCCTTCGTAAGCGGGCGCAGCGTGCCATGCTCTTTGCAGAAGTAGCGGCGGTAGCTCTGCGAACGTTTGAGAAATTCCTTTGCACGGGCCTTGTCGCCAAGCGAGTCGGCGAGCTGTGCAATGGCATAGTCGGCCGAGCTGTATTCGAGTGCATGGGATACTGAGTTGTCGCCCGAAAGGTCGCTCGAGAAGAACCACAAGGGTATGTAGCCATCTTTTAGATAGGGGTCAATGTCGGGGCGTATCGGGTTGTTAGCTCCCTCTGTGGTTGCTGACTTTAGCATAGCCTCGTATGCGGTCTTTATGTCGAAGTCGCGCAGTCCCTTAATCCAGCTGTCGGCAAGCACTATGGCTGCCGGGTCTCCTTCCATTGTGAATGTCTCACGGCCGAACAGCTCCCAACGCGGCAGCCATCCCCAGTCCTCGTACATTCCTACCATGGTGCGCAGCATGTCGGTCTGGCGTTCGGGGTACACAAGTGTCAGCAGCTGGTGAAGGTTGCGGTATGTGTCCCAGAGCGAGAATACGGTATAGCGTGTGTAGTCACTCTTGCCGATGGTACCGTTCTCCATCTTCGGGTACTCGCCGTTGACATCGCTTATGGTGCTTGGGTGTATGAGCGCATGGTAAAGGGCTGTGTAGAATATCGTCTGCTGGTCTTTTGTGCCGCCCTCTACGCGTATACGTCCGAGGTCTTCGTTCCAACGCTCTGTAGCCTGTGCATGCAGCTGGTCGAAATCTTTGCCTGCCTGTTCGGCATCGAGGTTGGTGCGCGCATTCTCCACCGATACGAACGATACGCCCATCTGTACGGTTATCTGCTCGCCCTCGGCAAGGTTGTCGTAGCAGAAACGGTAGCCTATGTTGTCGCCGGCAATCTCCTTGTAGTAACGGTCGTACAGCTTGTATGTACCGTCATCGGGGGTCCACTCGGCCTCTACACCAGTGAGCAGCGGCTGGAATTTCCATGCTCCCTCGCTTGTGGGGGCTTTTGATACGCGCATGACGAAATAGATGGGGAATACAGCTTGTGTGGTGTAGCAGAATGTACCCAGCAGCTTGAATCCCTCGATTTCGGTATCGCTCACTCGGCGTACCATCGCACCGCTTTCGTTTGTCAGTCCCTGTCCAAGGTTCAGGATGATGTTTCCTTTGCCTGCAGGGAATGTGAAGCGTTCGCACGATGTGCGTGTGGTGGCTGTTACCTCGGTCTTTATTCTGTATTTGGTGAGCTTGTTGCTGTAGTAGCCCGGTGATGCCTTTTCGTCAGTGTACTCCGTTCCGTAGTTGAAGTAGTTGACATCAAGTTCTCCGGCTGTCGGCATAACAAGAAGCGACGACGCGTCGGGGCAACCGACACCGCTCAATGCTACATGTACATATCCGGTGAAGAACTTGTTGTTGTATTCGTATGGAGTGGACCACCAGCGGCTGTCCTTGTCGAATACATTGAGGTCCGATCCCATGACATTGAAAGGAACTACTGACATCATGCCGTTCGGCGTCACGGCTCCGGGGTTGGTGGTGCCGAAGTTTGTGGTGCCGATGAAGGGGTTTACAAGGTCTGCCGGTTTCTGGGCATTGATGCCGAATATTACCGACAATGCTATGATGAATGCTTGAATCCTTTTCATGCCAGTTACTTTTTGTCGAGTTCGCTGAGTGCGAAAGCGTATGCGCCAACCGACACGGCCTTGCTTGCACCGAGCTTTGAGATGGCGATGCCGATGCGCTTCTGGCTGTCATAGTCGACATATCTCTCCTCGCCGTATACCTTAACTTTCTTTACTTCTCCCTTTGCAAAAAGCTCGAATTCTGCGGGGTTTTCCAGGTCATATACCTTCATCTGTACAAGGTTGACCTCGTCTCCGGTGAGGGTATGCAACTTTGAACGCATCTCTTCGAGCAGTGCAGGCATTATCCATCGGCTCGCGGCCGATACTCCGCCGCCGATTACTACAAGCCCGTCTATGATTGTAACGGCCGTTGAAATGGCTGCACCTGCAATGCGTCCGAGTGTGGCGAATGCCTCCTTAGCTGCTTCCATGTTGCCCTCGCGTGTGCCGTCTGCAATCTCGCAGATATCCTTCGGGGTCAGTCCATGGTCGGGGTTACCGCTCTTCTCGCCATATACACGCTTCACGGCACGTATGGCAACTCCGTCCTCTACGATAATCCCGGGCATCTCCTTGTGGCGCAGGCAGAATGTCTCCACGCATGAGTTGTCACCGCGGTTCAGGCGGTTGTCGATAACGACTCCGATGCCGAATCCTGTACCCAATGTGTAGCCTATGAGGTTCTTGTACTGCTTGTTTGAACCAAGTTCCTTCAGGCGGCTGTTTATCTCGGGCAGTACTCCGCAAAGAGCCTCACCGTATGCGAAAAGGTCTCCGTCGTTGTTTATGAATACGGGTACCCCGAACTGCTTTTCAAGGAATGCACCAAGGGCAACACCTTCGCGGAACGAGGGGAAGTTGGGCAGGTAGCCTCCTATTATGCCGTTGGGGTAGTCGGCCGGGCCGGGGAAGGCGAAACTAATGGCAACTGGTTTCTCCTCAAGCTGGTCGAATACCTGTCTGAATCCGTTTACCATGTTCTGCAGACACAGGTCAAGGTCGTGCGACTGTGCCGGTACCGAAACAGGGTCGATTATGAACTCTCCGGCCTTCATTGCGCCGAATACGAAATTTGTGCCACCAGCGTCGAGTGTGGCTACAATGCGGTTGTCATTCTTGTACATGGTTATAAATCGTTTATTTGAGTTTCTGGGAATATTCCTTTATAATGTCGATTGTTGTGGTGTCGTTGTCGAATACAGAGTACCATCCCTGCGGCTCGTGTGGCGGGTCGCACAGGTAGTCATCTCCCGGCTGCCATACGAGGTCGCGCGGACGTCCGCTGCCGCCCCATCCCCAGAAATTGCATCCTGCAAGGGGAAGTCCCTCTTTTGCACTTTCCGCAACTCTGTCAAAGATATAGCGGTAGAATTTGTCACGGCTGTCGGTGGGTATGCCTGTACCCGACTCGTTGCCTTTGCGCGAATAGCCGAACTCCTCGATAACCAGCGGCTTGCCGAGTTTCCTGGCAAGGGTTATATGCTCATCGATGTATTTACCGCTCTCTATGCGGGCGTTGTCGATGCCGCTGTCGGGGTTCGAACGTGGAGCCCATCCCCAATTGACGGGCCATATATGTATGGTTATGTAGTCGATGTTATTGTCGGCATGGATTCTTTCGCACAGTTCCATGTCAACTTCGCAGCCGATATATCCTTCGCTACCCGTGGAGACAAGGTGGTTGGGGTCGAGACGTTTTATCAATGCTGCGGCCTCTCCTATCCATTTTGCGAAAGTCTCCTTATTCTCCTTGGCGAACGGCCGCGGCTCGTTGCATAGCTGCCATGCCATAATTGCCGGCTCATCTTTGTAATGACGACCTGTAATGCTGTTCTTGCGTGAGACAATCTGCTCTACATAACTGTAGTACATCTTCAGGGCTTTGGGCTCGCGCGCGAAGTTGGCGCAGTAGTCGACGTATCTGCCATAGCCTCCGTCCTCGTTCGTGTTGGGCGAGTCGCCGTATCCGCACTCCTTGAGATAGAATCCGAAACCGCCGCTCCAGTCCCATGCATTGTTAAGGTATATGACAGCGTCCATGCCGCGTTTCTCCAATTCGGCAATCGCGAAGTCAAGTCCTTGCAGTATGGTGTCGTTGAGCACGCCCGGAGCACTCTGTAGATAGGGCTTTGCCGGGTTGGCTAGGTCGCTGCCGGCATCGGGGCCCGATAGTATCCTTATGTTGGTTATACCAATGCTCTTCAACTGGTCGAGTTCGCTGCAGAACCGTTCCCTGTTGCCACCCTCGCCTTCCGAAGCAAGGACTGATGCGTACCACATGTTGGTACCGATGTAACGGTAAGGGTTGCCGTTCTTGATGAATCCGGTTCCTCCCGCTTTGATTACGTTTGTAATCTCCGTGTTGTCTATGTCCACCCTGTTGCGCTCCTGACAACTGTTGCATGCCCCCATTAGTATTCCGGCTATGGTTATCAGGCTTGCCGTTATTATGCTTTTCATTACAATTTACTATTGTTGATGGTTATTCTGCGAAGATAGCAATTTGCTCTAAAGAAAAGAATTTTTATGCACCTTTTTCTTGTATCTGCAAAGCTCTTTTTCAATTTATAATGTAGGGATGCTCATTTTTTATGGATTGTTGCATGCTTTTTGGGAACAATTTATATCTTTGCACTTTTAGTGTGGGAATAAATCATGCTTGCCTGGTGGCATGGCTTAACCCATATGCTTTATCCGTTTGCGCAAGTTCTCGTCAAGATTGCATTGCTGCAAATAAAGTTGAATTAGGATTATGGAACTGAATATTATAGTTTTGGTAAAACAGGTACCCGACACTCGCAATGTGGGTGGTCAGGCCATGAATGCCGACGGAACGATAAATCGTGCTGCATTGCCGGCCGTGTTCAATCCCGAGGACCTGAATGCCTTGGAGCAGGCTTTGCTGCTAAAGGACAAGAATCCTGGCAGTAGAGTAGTTGTGCTTACAATGGGTCCAGGACGTGCTGCTGATATCCTGCGTGAGGCTCTTTATCGTGGTGCCGATGAGGCGATACTTCTTACCGATCGTGCATTTGCAGGTGCCGATACATTGGCTACTTCCTATGCTCTTTCGATGGCAGTACGCAGGATTGGCTGCTTCGATATAGTGCTGTGCGGTCGTCAGGCTATTGACGGTGATACAGCCCAGGTGGGTCCCCAGGTCGCGCAGATGCTTGGTGTACCACAGGTTACGTGTGTACGCAATATCGTATCGCTCGACAATTCATTTGCTGTGGCCGAGAGGTCCATTGAAAATGGTGTAGAAGTTGTCAAGGCTCCTCTCCCGCTTCTGGTTACAGTCGAAGGAACGGCTGCTTCATGCCGTCCGCGCAATGCTTATCGCATGTTGCGTTTCCATAGAGCGGCTACTCCTACGGAGCTGTCGGCCGACGGGTTCAGGTATACTGAGCAGTTGCAGGCCGATGAGGCTCTCTGTATCAAGGAATGGAACTTGCAGGATATAGCTGGAGATGCATCACGTTGTGGCCTCTCCGGTTCTCCGACTAAAGTAAGGAATGTTGAAAACATTGTGTTCAAGGTGAAGGAGAGCAAGAGGTATACAGCTGCAGACGGAGATCTCAAGGCTCTTGTGGCAGAACTCCTTGATAACCATACAATAGGATAATATTATGAACAATATATTGGTTTACTGCGAAATGGACGGGACAAGGGTGGCTACGGTCAGCCTTGAACTTTTGAGCGAAGGCCGTCGTCTGGCTGATAGGCTCGGCGTTGAACTTGAAGCGGTTGCTGCTGGGCATGAACTTTCTTCTGTTCCGGGACAGGTGTTCAGGTATGGAGTAGACAAGCTGCATCTTTTCGATGATGTGCGCCTTGCGAGATATACCACATTGCCGCAGACCTCGCTTCTGTGCAAACTTGTAAAGGATAACGCTTATCAGATATTCCTGCTCGGAGCGACAGTGACAGGTCGTGACCTGGCACCGCGTATAACGGCGGAGCTCCATTGTGGGCTTACGGCCGACTGCACTTCGTTGGAAATAGGTTCTTACGAGGACAAGAGGAGTGGGGCAATTATTGATAACCTTCTCTATCAAGTACGTCCGGCCTTTGGCGGGAATATAGTGGCTACGATAGTGAATCCATACAACAGGCCGCAGATGGCTACTGTGCGAGAGGGAGTGATGCCTCTGCGCGTGGTCAAGGATGATGATTATGTAGGGATTGTCATTGCGCATTCTGTCGCTGATTATGTTTCCGATGCCGATTTCGTGGTGGAGGTTCTGGAACGCCATGTGAAGCCTGCCGCCAACAATCTAAGGAAC
Organism: Bacteroidaceae bacterium; assembly: GCA_017547205.1. GTDB lineage: Bacteria > Bacteroidota > Bacteroidia > Bacteroidales > Bacteroidaceae > HGM04593. The sequence goes on from JAFYQH010000006.1 coordinate 59,535, forward strand.
GCCCCTCTGGTGGTGGCCGGCGGGTATGGTATGGGCAGCAAAGAGAATTTTGATATGCTTTTCGAACTTGCCCGTCTGTTGCATGGCGAGGTTGGTGCTACCCGTGCGGCGATAGATGCCGGTTTTACTACCCATGACCGCCAGATAGGATCTACAGGTCTTACCGTACGTCCCAAAGTCTATTTCGCATGTGGAATATCGGGCCAGGTGCAGCATGTCTCGGGCATGCAGGAGAGCGGAATCATAATATCCATAAACAGTGATCCCGACGCGCCCATAAACGCTATTGCCGATTATGTCGTGACAGGAAAGGCGGAGGAGATAATTCCGAAACTAATAACATTTTATCAGCAGAAACAATGAACTATTATAGCGAAAACAGGGAACTGCGGCATTTCCTGAAACACCCTCTTCTTAAACGTATTGTAGAGATGAAGGAGGCGGGCTATGCCCAAAGTGGCGAGTATGACTATGCTCCTGTTGATTTTGACGAGGCTATGTACGGGTACGGACAGGTGCTGTATCTTGTTGGCGAACTCTGTGCCGATGTCATTGCTCCCAATGCCGTGAGGGTGGAGTGTGAAGGTCCTTCCGTGGCAGATGGGCGTGTGGTGTATGCTCCGGCAACGACAGAGAACTTTGATATATTCGGCAAAGCTGGCCTTATGGGGATTTCTCTGCCAAGGCGTTTCGGTGGTCTCAATTTCCCTACAGCAATCTTTACGATGATTCAGGAACTTGTATGTCGTGCCGATGCGGCATTCGGCAATATATGGGGACTGCAGGATTGTGCAGCTACAATATATAATTTCGGCAGCGACGCACAGCGTGAACGCTATTTGCCGATGGTTTGTGCCGGAGCCACCATGTCTATGGACCTTACAGAACCCGACGCCGGCAGTGACCTGCAGAGTGTTCGTCTTAAGGCTTCGTACAGCGAGGAAGACGGCTGTTGGTATCTTGATGGAGTGAAACGTTTTATTACCAATGGCGACAGTGATATACATCTTGTGCTTGCACGCAGTGAGGAGGGTAGTGTCGACGGACGTGGCCTTTCGCTTTTCATATGTGAAAAAAGTTGTGGCAAGGTAAGGACGCGACGTATCGAGGATAAGATGGGCATTCATGGTTCACCTACATGCGAGGTTGTGTTCGACCATGCTCCGGCCGAGTTGTGCGGCAGTCGCAAGATGGGACTTATCAAGTATGTCATGTCTTTGATGAACGGTGCCCGCCTTGGAATTGCAACCCAAAGCGTAGCCATTGCACAGGCTGCTTATAGTGAGGCCCTCGGCTACGCCCGCTCCCGCCGGCAGTTCGGCAAGGCAATAATTGAATTGCCTCCGGTATACGGGATGGTGGGAACGATGAAGGCACGTCTCGATGCTGCGCGAAGCTTGTTGTATGAGACGGCGCGCAATGTTGACATGAGCTACCAGTTTGCCGAACTTGCACGTGTACGTACGCTTACGCCCGAAGAGCGCGCTGAATCAAAACTTTTCTCAAAAAAGGCCGATGCGCTGACTCCGCTCATAAAGGGAATGGGAAGCGAAATTGCCAATATGAATGCTTATGATGCCGTTCAGGTACATGGTGGCTCGGGATATATGAAAGACTATCTGTGCGAACGTCTCTATCGTGACGCGCGCATAACCTCGATATACGAAGGAACTACCCAATTGCAGGTGGTTGCAGCTATACGCTATGCAACAAGCGGATATTATGGAGAGTTGCTCGGCGAGTACCTTGCAGAACCTGTTCCCGCGTCTCTGTTATCATTGCATGCGCGTGTAGAGTCTATGGTCGGCAGGTACATGGTAACTCTTGAGCAGGTGCAGATGTTGGGTAGTCAAGAGGCACTAGACTTCCTGGCTCGCCGGATATATGAGATGGCGGCGTATTGCATTATGGCTGCTCTCCTTTTGCGTGATGCTGCCATGGACGAGGAACTTTTTGCTTCGTCGCTGTTCCGTTTCGTATCGCTTGCCGAATCGGAGATTGTCGCGCATGCAGTGTATATAGAAAACTTTGATAATAAACTTTTAAACCAATATAAATAACATGGGGAATATAAACAAATATCTGCGTGTGACGTATACGTTGCTGTCACACCGAAATGGTGAATGTGAAGAGGTTGAGAAGACAACACGTGAGCAGCCGTTCGGCTTCCTTACGGGTGTAGGCTATACGCTTGATGCCTTTGAGGAGAATCTGAAGGATCTCAAGAAAGGCGACAAGTTTGATTTTACTATTCCTTCGGCCGATGCCTATGGTGATTATGATCCCGATCATGTACAGGATTTCGACCGCGAAGTCTTTACCATTGACGGCAAGTTCGACGCGGCGCACATTTATGCGGGTAATGTGGTGGAGATGATGCGTGCCGACGGTTCGCCAATACTTGGTACTGTAAAGGAAGTTACTCCTCTTAAGGTGGTTATGGACTTTAACCATCCTCTTGCAGGATGTGATCTGCAGTTTGTGGGCTCTGTCGTTGAGTCGCGTCCTGCTACCGATGCCGAACTCAAGAAATTCTATGACTCGCTCAAAGCTTCATGTAGCTGTGGCGGTGGATGCAGTGGTTGCAAGGGTGGTGACTGTGGCGACGGTGGCTGCGAGGGCGGCTGTTGTCATTAAATGATAAGCGGTCATGAATAGCTTTGGACAATTGTTGCGTCTTACCACATTCGGGGAGTCGCATGGGGTGGCTATCGGTGGAGTGCTTGACGGCTTTCCGTCCGGCATTGCCATTGATGAAGATTTTGTAAGGGGTGAGATGCGCCGTCGACGCCCCGGACAGAGCGTGATAACTACCCAGCGTGACGAACAGGACGAGGTGCGGTTTCTCTCGGGTGTATTTGAAGGATACTCTACCGGTACTCCGATAGCATTCATGATAATGAACAATAACAATCGTAGTGATGACTATGGGAATCTGCGTGACGTTTACCGGCCGTCGCATGCCGATTATGTGTATGACTGCAAGTATGGTGTGCGAGACTATCGTGGCGGCGGGCGTTCTTCGGCGCGCGAGACCGCAGTTCGTGTATGCGCTGGTGCGCTGGCGAAACTTGCGCTCAAACAATTGGGAATGACCGTCCAGGCATTTACCTCCCAGGTCGGCGAGATATCTCTTGACGGACATTATGCCTCCTACGACCTATCCTTGGTTGAAAGCAATGCGGTAAGGTGTCCCGATGCTGATAAGGCTCAGCAGATGGAGCAGCTGATACTTGATGTGAAGCGTCAGGGCGATACAGTAGGAGGTGTCGTAACGTGTGTTGCCAAGGGGGTGCCTGTAGGTCTTGGTGAACCTCTTTACGACAAACTATCGGCGTCTTTGGCTTCGGCAATGCTTTCGATAAATGCCGTGAAGGGCTTTGAATATGGTAATGGCTTTGCTGCCGCGGCAGGACGCGGGTCGCAGCAGAACGATGTATTTTTCAACGACGAGGGAAGGATTTCCACGCGTACCAACAACAGCGGCGGGATACAGGGTGGAATCTCCAATGGCAATGATATATATTTCCGTGTGGCCTTCAAGCCAGTGGCGACATTGCTGAAAGAGCAGCCCACTGTTACAAAGAACGGTGAGGATGCCGTGCTCCTTGCACGCGGACGGCATGACCCGTGTGTGGTTCCCCGCGCCGTGCCCGTTGTGGAGGCCATGACGGCTCTGGTACTGCTGGATCATTATATGCTTGATAGGGCAAGACGATTTTAGGAGTGTTGCAGGCATTGCATGACAAAGGGGGATACCGATGCGATGTGTGCAGTGTCTATAGAATAATAATTATGAAAAAAACCACCAATCAAGACAATGCAGGTGCTACTGCGCCTGCTGGGGCTGTAATGCCCAAAAGGAATATTTGGACCAGAATTGGGCTTGTTGCCCTTTGTATTTTTTTTCTGGCAGAATGGGCGATGCTGGCGATATATGACCACTCGACCCTCGCACGTATAGAACAACTTTCAGCCTTCTATTATAATAGCTTGTTCTTTAAGGAGACGATGGCAGTTCCGGCTGGCTTTCTCTCTTATCTTGGAAGTTTTCTTATCCAATTCTTCTATTATCCTGCGTTGGGCGCAGTGATATATGTGGCTGGGCTGTACCTCGTGTACAGACTCACCGTAAAGGTCTTTGAAATACCCAAGGAACTTACTCTGTTGGCGTTATTTCCCGTTGTACTGCTGTTGGCGACAAACACTCAACTGGGTTATTGGATATTCTACCTGAAGATGCCGGGGTATTACTTCATGGCGTTGCTTGCCGTGATATTCTCGCTTTCGGCTATGCTGCTGATGAAGAAGTTGTCGCCAGTGCTGCAACTTATTATGGTTATGGTGTGGATAGTTGCCGGTTATCCGCTTATGGGCGTATACGCTCTTGTGTCATCCTTGTTCATGGCTCTGTATGCTGCAACATCCTCTATAAGAGCAAATAAAGGAGTTCTGCTTCCTGCAGTTACTCTTGTCGTTGCAGTTGTGCTGGTGTTGCTCGTGCCCCGTTTCTATTATAATATGTACACCTCAGTGCCTTACGAGTTTATCTATCTCGTGGGTACGCCATGCATACAGTGGCGCGATGTAATGGTTGCCAAGGTCGAACACTCCGTTCCGTCGTACTGGCATAGTATCCTTTTCTATTGGGTGCCGTTCTTCCTGTTAGTGGCATATTATGCCATCGCTTGTGTCTTGCCATTGTTCAAGGGTAGGGTGCGTGTAGGCAAGCTACTTTCGGCTGTCGTGGCCCTGCTTGCTGTAGTGCTGCTGCATGGTTTCTACTGGTACAATGACAACAACTTCCGTATAGAGAACAAACAGAACAGGGCCATGTGGGAACAGGACTGGCGTGCTGTGGCCGATTATGCAAGGGATGCGGTTGTTCCTACAAGGCAGATAGTGATGAACAAGAATATCGCGTTGCAGAAGATGGGAACTCTTGGTTCCGAGATGTTCTCGTATCCCGACGGAAGCTGCGAGATTCTTGCCCCTATGGGTGTGCACCTTACGCAGACAGGCGGCAAGATGGCCTATTTCCAGTATGGCAAGTTCAATTTCTGCTATCGCTGGTGTGTTGAGGATGCCGTGGAGTATGGCTGGAGGTATGAGTATTTAAAGCATGCTGTGCGTTCTATGATCCTTGCAGGTGAATACAAGCTCGCACAGAGGTATATTGACATATTGAAACAGACTCTGTTCCATGCATCGTGGGCCGATGAGATGGAGAACTATGTAAATAACCCCGAAATTATATCAAAGGAGGGTGAGTTCTCTTTGCCGCTTGCCCTTGCGTGCTATGACGATGCGCTTGATGTGGACGATTCGTTAGTGGAGGCTTACCTTATCAAGAACTTCAAGAATATGTACGGGGATGTTTCTCCTGAATATCTTGAGACCGCCCTTGCACAATGTCTTATCAGGAAGGATGCAAAATCCTTCTGGTATATTTTTAATGAGTATCTCAGGGCGGTGAATCCGAAGACGCTACCGCGTCACTATCAAGAGGCATTCCTTCTTTTCTACAATCTTGACAGAGGAAAGGAGGTCTCCGTAAATAAGGAGTTTTTCCAAAGATTCATTTCTGCAAATACGCAGCGCCGCTTCGATTCTTTCCTGAAGAAGGTGGGACAGTATAAGGGCAAGAAAAAAGAGGATGAACTTGCGCCCCTTTTCAAGGATGAATACGGTGATACATACCTGTATTTCTATTTCTTTGTACGCAAGATAAGAACCAACTAATTATATTTCAGTATGAAAAAACTTTTTCTCCATATAATGGCATTGCCATTGCTTTTGGCTGTGGCGTGCTCGCCTTCAGTGCCCTCGGAATATTCCGAACGAGATTCGATGCCGGCAATATACCCCGATTACACAGATGTTACAGTGCCGTGCAATATCGCACCGTTGACATTCAGAATTGACGATTCTGCCAACGAGCACGTCACACGCTTTACATCGGGTGAAACTGTTGTCGTAGCGGGTGGAAATGATGTTGTAGTCTCTGTTGAGGATTGGGATGAACTTATGGTTGCTGCCGCGGGTAATTCCGTTAAGGTTGAGGTTTTCTTCTGTGAGGACGGGATGTGGTTTGCATATAGGCCATTCAGTATTAACGTGTCAGCCGATTCTATTGACAGATATATTTCCTATCGCCTTATTCCGCCCTCATATGTAGCGTATGAGAATCTCAGTATTTCCCAGAGGGACCTCACTTGCTATAACGAGGAGGTGATTTACAGCAATCGTTTGATATCGGCGGAACCCGTCGGGCAATGTATAAACTGCCATGCATACAAGAATTACCGTACCGACAATATGCAGTTTCATGTGCGTCAGCATCTCGGTGGAACAGTGTTCGTGCATAACGGTAATGTCAAGAAGGTCGACATGAAGACCGATTCTACCATTTCGGCTGGAGTCTATCCATCTTTTAACCCCAAGTATGACGTGGTCGCTTATTCGGTCAACAATACTGGTCAGGTATTCCATACAAGAAACCCGAACAAGGTCGAGGTGCAGGATAAGGCTAGTGATGTCATTGTGTATGATCCTGTAAGGGAAACAGTTGCACATGTGGCAAATTCACCCGAGCATCTTGAGGTTTTTCCGTGCTGGTCGCCCGATGGTACGACTCTCTATTACTGTTCCGCTCATTTCGAGCATACCGATACGTCCATGGCTGTTGAGGCCGAGATGATAATCCGCTATAAGGATGTCAAGTATGATGTGCTGCGCCGTTCGTGGAATCCCGAGACTGGTGAATTCGGTCCCGTTGATACGGTTTTTGTGGCATCGGCCCTTGGCAAGAGCGCGACATTTCCGCGCATCTCCCCCGACGGCAGGTATATGCTCTTTGCGCTTGCCGAGTATGGTTGTTTCCACATATGGCACAAGGATGCCGACCTGTATGTCATGGATCTTGATACTAAAGCAATGTGGCCGCTCGACAAGGCAAATTCGCCATTCCCCGAAAGCTATCACGCGTGGAGCAGTACGGGACGCTGGATACTTTTTGCAAGCCGCCGGGACGATACCAACTACAGCCGTCTTTATATCGCTCACATGAATGAGGACGGTACAAGTGACAAGGCGTTCCTTTTGCCACAATCCACTCCTGCATTCTATGATTTCTTTGACCGGTCATACAATGTTCCGGAGTTCATGGTTGAGAAGGTGGAGATTACGCCTCATGAGTTTGCTGAGGTAGTTAAAGGTGAACCTGTAAAAGTTAAATATTTGCGAAATAAGAAGTAAATTTTAACACATGGTTGTTAAAAAATTTGAAATGTTAAAAGTGTTGGCTGCTGCGGTTCTGCGTGGTAGCCAACACTTTTTTTTGAACTTTTAATATGAAAAAAATGCCCTATATCGAAAAAAAAGGTGGATTTATGCGAATATTTATTTAAAAGTCTTATTTTTGCACGATACTAAAGGGTATATTGTGCCCAATGGATTTATACTTAAAAAAACGAAAAAATAATAATTAATAAATTTGTACTTATGTTTAAACACCGTTTGAGTAAATTTGGCAGGGCATCGCTGTTTGCTGCATGCATGCTTCTTGTGGGCGGTTCCATGAACTCATGTCAGGACAAACTTGATGATTACAAGTATGACGATGAGGAACCGACGTGGTTGGGCGCAAGTATCTACGACTTTCTCAAGGAAGGTACGCCGGGCCACACGTACAATAATTTCGTAGCTCTTATCGACAGTCTTGGCGAAACGGAGACTCTGGCACATACCGGTAGCAAGACTCTTTTCGTTGCTGATGATGCTGCATTCGATGAGTTCTACAGGAACAATCCTTGGGGGGTTACAAGTGTTGCGGACATGTCTAAGGCTCAAATGAAGATATTGCTCTACAGTGCAATGCTTGACAATACACTCCAGCTTGACATGCTTTCAAGTACCGGTGCTACGGCAGGCTCTGAAGGTACATGTCTGCGTCGTACGACTTCGGCTTCTGTCATAGATTCTGTCCCTTTGCTTGACCGCAACCTGGGTAAGTCAATCCCTACCTACAACAAGTATTGGGATGCTTTGCGCGGTAAAGGAAATGCCGAGAAACTCCGTATTGCAATGGACGGTACAGATGCTATGATGGTTCATATTCTTGGCGACTATCTCAAGAACAATGCAATTGAGGCATCCGATATTGAATTCCTCTTCCGTAAAAAGGGTGTGCAGACTAAGACATATACTAATGATGAGGTGCTTGTATTCGGAAACAAACTCGTAGCCAGCGATGTCGCTACAGATGGTTTCTCAGATGATACGATGACAATTACCTGTAAGAACGGTTCTGTTTTCCGTTTGGACGGTGTTCTGCTTCCTCCTTCAAATATGGCGCAGGAATTGCGTAACAGGGAGGATACAAGGATTTTCAGCCATCTGCTTGACCGTTTCTGTATTCCTGTATACGACGAAGCTCTTACAGCTGAATATAGAGCCAACTACAAGACTGAAGACAGTATCTTTACATTGCGTTATTTCGTAAAGGACCGTTTTACAAACCATAATCTCCTTAACTCTTCCAACTCCAACCCCATAAACGAGGAGTTGCTCGGCATTGATCCGGGATGGAATGCTTTTGCAAATTCTCTTGCCAAGGAGCGTGATATGGCTGCGATGTTCGTGCCGAACGATGAGGTTCTGTATGAGTATTTTGCATCACCGAACGGTGCCGGAAACTTCCTCCTAGTGCAGTTCGCTCCGAATGCAGACGTCAGTGACATAAACAGTCTGTTGTCAGCTTTGGATTCTGTTCCTGAAAAAAATATTGCTCCGTTTATCAGCAACCTGATGAAATCTACATTCGTGGGTTCTGTACTCAGCAAGTTCGACAGGGTTACTGATGATGCGAACGATCCTATGGGAATAAAGGAAGAGCATGTTGATGAGTGTGTGATAGCCAACAACGGTGTCATATATATATTAAATAATGTATTCGGTCCTGCGAAGTACCAGGCTGTGTCAGCTCCTACACTCGTGTTCGAGAACATGATGATAATGGGTAAGCTCGTTGAGCAGTTGCGATATGACTACTATCTGCTTGCTATGGATGCCGATTATAGTTTCATAGTTCCCGATGACAACTACTTTGTGTATTACGACCCGATTACATTCGGTACAGATGAACCAAAAATCTACTCTTTCCATTACAATTCAGAGCGTCCAAAGGGCAATGGAGCGGTAGAACTATGGGCCGATATATACAAGTTCAACCCCAAGACATATGAAATTACTGACACTTTAACCCCGATGACTCCTGTAAATCTTACCGGAACAAACTTCAATGGTAATGCATTCATGAAGAACCGTATGACAGACCTTCTTGAGTACCTTATCGTTGTTCATGGTGAGGAGGGACAGTTCGTTGCCGACAAGAAGTATTATCAGACAAAGGGCTACGGATTCATGAAGGTAGATGCCAGTGATGAGTCAAACCTGAAGATATATGGTGGCGAGCAGATTGAGAACGGCTCTTATGTGGCTGTCGGTAGCAGATATACACAGAAGAACGGTTATACCTATTGTACTGTTCCCGGTAACGAGGATACCGAGTACCGTAAATATTCAGGAATCCCAACTCCTCCAACAAAGAATGTATACGACAATATGTATGCAAATGCTCAGGAGGAACAGGATCTATACTATGAGTTCTTTGAGTTGTGCGAGCCCGATGGATTGTCCGAGCTCTTGAAGACAATCTATCCGAAGGCCTCAACCAAGGCGTTGAATGATACAACAAAACTCTACTCAATCTTCTATACAAGCACTGATGGTAAGATGCAGAGAATAGTTCCTTTCTTCAATATATTCCACTATACGGTATATATCCCGTCAAATAGCGCGATAAAGGATGTTTATGCCCAGGGATTGCCTACATGGGACGATGTAAAGGCATATGCGGCTGAGTATCCCGAAAAGGCAATGTCAATGCTGCGTCAGTTAAACAGTTTCATCCGCTACCATTTCCAGGACAACTCCGTGTTCTATGAGTCTGGACGTCCATTCTCAATACCATCTACAGTTCCTGGGAACCCATACTATGAGGCGAATTTCTCTACAGCTCTTATCAATAACAAGACAGGACGCTTCTATGAGACAACTGTAAAGAGCAATTCAGACAACTCTACAATTACTGTAACCGACCAAATGGGTAATGTTGCCGAGGTTCTTGTCGATGGTGAGGAAGGAAAGACATACAATGTGATGGCACGTGATATAGAGTACACGGTGAACAACTCGGCACAGAAGATTCCGAGTTCAATATACTCATCTTCATTTTCTGTTCTGCAGCCAATTTCACGTGTATTGCTTAATGACGGTCTCTTTGGTCATGACGGTAACTTCCGCCGTTATGCATCAAGCGGAGAACCTGTTGACACGATGTCTGTCCCCGGCTATTCAGAACCTTATCTGGTGGCATCATCAGGCTCCTACAAGATAGAATCTGTTGACGGTACAGAAAAGATGATGCGTACCGGTTACCTGATGGCTCCTATTGATGAGAGCAATGAGCTTTGGGATGCAAATTTCGCGAAAGAGGATTTCATCCTAAAGGACGGTGAAAAGATTCGTATTACAAATGAGGGTATCGTCATTGCCATTAATTCTGAAAAGAAACTGGCTCCTGTAATTGAGGAGAGTGAAGAAGGCAAGTATATGCTCAAGGTTGACAGTAATGGTGATGTGGTAGAAAGAATCCCATATACCGAATGACCTCTTTGATACAAAGATTTAATGTGTAGATAAACTTATAAGCTATGATAAAAATAAAGCATTTATTATTGCTCGTGCTTTTCTCCAGTTTTTGCAGTCTGGTTTCAGCACAAAAAAGCGCGAGAATTTCCGGTACAGTCAGCAGTGATGCCGAAGGTCCACTGATCATGGTGAACATTACCGAGCGTGACAAGAGCAACCGTATCATCGAGGCTTGTGCAACGGACTTTGAGGGTAACTTCTCAATGGTTGTAAAGAATACAAGCAACGTACTTGAGATCTCTTATATCGGTTACAAGACACAGCGCATCGAAATCGGTGACCGTACGGTCTTCAATATAAAGATGGTTGAGGACAATGTGCTTACCGAGGTAGAGATTGTTGCCAAGCAGGTGACACGCTCCAACGGTCTTGACATTCTAGAACGAGAGATGACACATGCAACACAGAAGATAAGCATGGATGAGATGGAGGGTCTTTCCTTCGCTTCTGTCGATGAGGCACTCCAGGGACAGATTGCCGGTCTTGACATTGTCTTCAATTCAGGTAATGTCGGTTCCGGTACACAGATGCGTCTGCGCGGTAACTCAATGCTCGAGGGTGATGCAACGCCTCTAATTGTTGTCGATGAGAATATCTTCGAGGTTGATGCCAGTTCGTTCAATTTCGAGGATGCAACTAACGAGAACTTTGCCGAGTTGCTTATGGTGAACACCGAGGATATTGCGGAAATAGAGGTTCTCAAGGATGCTGCCTCATGCGCAGCCTGGGGTTCAAGAGGTGCGAACGGTGTCATCAAGATTAAGACAAAACGTGGTAAGCGTGGTCCCACCCGTGTGAACTTTACTTACAAGTTCAAGGATAAATGGATGCCTGAGGGAAGGAAACTGCTTAACGGAGATGATTATACAATGCTTATCAAGCAGGCACTTTTCAACCAGAATCATGTAGGTGTCGATGTACCCGAGCTCAATTATGACAAGACTTTCTCGGAGTACGAGAACTACAACAACAATACCGATTGGGTTGATGCAGTTTCAAAGCATGGATACAGGAATGACTACAACCTCAATATAAATGGTGGTGGCGAGAAGGCTACATTCCGTATTTCAGGCGGTTATTCAAATGAGACCGGACAGGTGATTGGCCAGTATCTGCAGAGTTTTACTTCACGTCTTGCACTCGACTACTTCGTGTCACAGCGTATCAAGGTAATCGCTGACTTCGCATTCTCATATACAAAGCAGAGAAGAAATGACGGCAATATTCTTGGTGATGCGCAGCTTATGATGCCTAATATGAGCATCTACAAACAGGATGCTGATGGCAACAATACAGACGAGTATTACAATATGCTCAACTATGACAACAAGAACGTATTCGAGAGTGCGGTCTATGGAAGAAAGAATCCTGTTGCTGTGGCAAATCTGGCAGAGTATCATACTGAGAACTATAGCATTACTCCCCAGATTACAATGGAGTACAATCTGTTGGGTCTTGAGGATAATGAGACACAGTTGAGATACCGCGGTATGGTATATCTTGGTGCTTCAACATCATCAGGTAACAGATATACACCAGCTGCGCTTTCAATGTCGGACTGGACATCTACCGACAAGAACATGTCCGCATCGCAGGAGAGCAAGAGCTTGAATTTCACTACACGTCATCAGTTGATCTTTACTCCTTATCTTGGAAACAAGGATCATTATCTTACAATGAATGCCCAGTTCGAGATGAATACCGGTAGCGGTAACTCACAGAACTCTACGGCGGTTGGTCTCCCAACCGGTGGTATTCACAGTCCAACTGTAGGCTCAAAACTCAATTCTGCAAGTACAGGCAAATGGGAGAGTCGCGGAATCAGTTTCCTTTACGATGCGCACTACTCATATAAGTCAAAATATATGCTTCGTTTCTCGTTGAGAGCCGAGGGTAATACGGCTATGGGTGACGACCAGAAGTGGGGTTTCTTCCCTGCAGTGTCAGGCCGTTGGAACGTAATTGATGAAAAATGGATGGGATGGGCCAAGGAGTTCATGCCGATGCTGTCACTGCGTGCAGGCTTCGGTATTGACGGTCACGCCCCGGGCGAGAACAAGACATTCAATAGTTATTCGGCTCTTGGTTCCAGCTACCTTGGTATGGCCGGCTTCAAGATGGACGGAATCCGTTTGACAGACCTTCGCCGTTCCGAGAAGAGGGAGTGGAACATTGGTACCGATATCGAGATTTTCAAGGGTATGGTCAAAGGAACTTTCAACTACTATAGCGGTACAACATATGACCAGTTGATTTCAGGTTACAAGATTCCTTCATCAACGGGTTATTCATCTCTTGCCTACAAGAACTCCGGTACTGTAAGGAACTCTGGTTGGGAGGTCAACTTGAGTAGCGGCAACATTAAGTTGTACAAGGATCTTTCCATGACAATGTACTTCAATATCGGTAAGAACTACAATGAGATTCTTGAACTTGAGGAGGCATATCTTGAGGAGCGTAACGGAAAGTATGAGGCTCCCGAGAATACCAAGTATCTCCCGCGCATACAGATAGGCAACCCGAGCGGTGCCATCTACGGTTTCCGCTATAAGGGTGTTTATCGCTATAGCTACAAGAACTGGGAGAAGGCTCTTGCCGAAGAGGCTGCAGGGCGTAACGGAACCTGTCCTATTGTACGCGATGCTGACGGCAATGTTATCTATGAGGCAAACGGAAAGCCAAAGAAGATGTCTCTCTTCTTCGACAACGAGGAGTTGACTACATATGCGAACTATGAGTTCAAAGGTGGTGATGCCATTTATGAGGATGTCAACCATGACGGTACCATCAACCAGCTTGACATTGTTTATCTTGGAAATTCGAACCCAGTTGCACAGGGTGGTTTCGGTTTTAATTTCAGGTACAAGAAATGGGGCTTGAGGACATCGTTCACATACCGTTGGGATGTTGACGTGGTGAACAGGGCCCGTATGGATTATGAGAACATGTCATCGTTCAACAACCAGAGTATAGCCGTAAACTGGCGCTGGCGCAAGGAAGGTGACATTACTGAGATTCCGCGTGCCGTATATGGTGGCGGTTCTGCATATAACTACTTAGGTAGTGACCGTTTCGTGGAGGATGCTTCATACTTGCGTCTCTCTTATGTACAGTTGTCATATTCCTTCGAAAGGGAGTGGTTGAAGAAACTTGGTCTCAGCAGCCTGACATTCTATGCATCTGCAGACAACGTATGTTTCTGGACAAAGTATTCTGGTCTTGACCCTGAGGTTTCCAGCGGTGGCGAAGGTATAGCATATGACTACTCTACAACCCCACGTCCACGTTCATATACAATTTCTGTATCTGTAGGTTTCTAAAAGTTGATGAATATGAAAAGAATAGTTAAAATATATAAGAAGTTTGTTCTGGTGGTTTCTGTTGCCATTGCCACCATTGCGACATCGTGTACCGACTACCTGACAATCATCCCGCCGAATGTTGTGGTTCAAGAGAACTTTTGGCATACAAAGGATGAGGTCAACGGTATGCTTGCGACATCATACATAAAGCTCATAAGTACCGATGCAATCCAGAAAGCGATTGTGTGGGGTGAGTTACGTGCCGACAATATGACATATCCCGCAAACTATAACAGAGATATCAAGTATATTGTCGAGGCAAGTATCCTGGATGAAAACAGTTTCTGTAACTGGAGTATCTTCTACGAGGCAATAAACAATGCAAACCTGGTGATAGAGTACGCTCCATTGGTACTTGACCGTGACCCTGATTTCTCAGAAGGTGACCTTCAGGTGGTTACAGGTGAGATGCTTGCAATGAGAGCACTCTGTCATTTCTATTTGGTACGTACTTTCCGTGACATTCCTTTGGCATTGGTTCCTGCAGTCAATGACTCAGAGTTGCCCGAGTATGCTCAGGTGCATCCGCTTGTTGCGCTTGACAGCATCATGTCCGATCTCAACCGTGCCGAGAATATGGTAATGCCTTCGGGTAACTTTACTACAAAAGCTCACAATTATGGACGTATCACAAAGAATGCGGTTCTTGCAATGAAGGCAGACGTGAACTTGTGGCGTGCCGCTTTTGCCGCATATTATGAGGGTGAGAGTGAACTTGTACAGCCTGGTGATGTGCAGAGATACTATGACCTCTGCGTTCAGAACTGTCAGGATGTCATTGCCAATATGGACCGTAAGCTGGAGGAAGAGTGGGAGAAGCACAACCGTCCGCAGACAAGGTATCCATACAACCTGTTACAGAATGAAGGCGAGCCCGATGACATTGAAGATACAAGAGTAAGTACCGTTTACAACCAGATTTTCGGCTTCCAGAATTCAGAGGAGTCAATTTTCGAGTTGCAGATAACAGATGATAACAGTACCAACGGTGCCAATAAGGGTATTGTGAACATGTATGGAACAGACGGACGCTCTGGTACAGTGGTTGTTCCTTCCGGTTTCCTTAACAAGAACTATACGTCGGATGACTTGCGTGCATTCACCTACACTAATGCAAAGAACTTGACCGGTACGGGCGGTTCTTCATCTTCAAGCTCTTCTGAGCCGCTTGATATTGTCATTGCAAAATATTCAGCAAAGGAATCACCTGCTACAAACTATAGAAAAGCTGATGAATTCGATGCCAACTGGATTATATATCGCAGAACTGATGTGCTTCTCATGATGGCCGAGGCGATGGTTGCACGTCCTTCTTCATCTACAGCAGACTTTACTGAGGCGTTCAACATTGTGAAGGCTATCAACACGCGTTCACGTATGGATACAACAAATATTGTGAAGCCACTGCAGTTGAACAGTTATTTGACAAGAGATGCTTCTTTGGATCTTGTGATGAAGGAGCGTCTGCTTGAACTCACATATGAAGGAAAGCGCTGGTACGATCTTGTACGCAAGGCTTTGCGAGAGAAGAGTACGAATGGTATTCTTTTCGTAGCTGATAAACTTTCAAGCAACTCAAGTGTCGTCAAGACAAAGATGTCAACAATTGACGGTTTGTTCTTCCCGATATATATCAATGAGTTGCGTTACAATAAGTTGTTGAAGCAGAATCCGGCATACGAGGATGAGGATTCTTCAACAGAGATGAATTAACTTAGTGAAAGTTTTTTGAAAAGGCTTTACCCCCCCCTGATGGTGCGGATTATGGAAAGCTCAATTTATAAAGAAAAAAACATCATATATGAATACAAATTTTAAGAATAAGATTCTAACAGGGGCAATGCTTCTTTCAGCACTGTTCATGGGAGCATCCTGCGATGACAGTATCGAAGGCTTGAAGGTAACTCCTGAAACTCCATTTGCCGACAAGACCATGTACGAGGTCATTGTCAATGATACTGAACTTTCGGACTTTGTTGATGTCATAAATGCCTGCGGTGCAGAATGTGCCGATTCTTTGTTCAATCATTCAAGAGTATATACCTTGTGGGCTCCTCTTAATGGCTCGTTTGACAAGGAAGCCCTTATAGCAAAGGCAGAAAATGGTGGCAGGGATGCCGTGTTCAATACTTTTGTAAAGGCACATATAGCAAACTTCCTTAAGCCTGCATCAAGAGACTTGGATGAGGATAATATGGTCCTTCTTCTTAATGAGAAGATGGCGAGGTTTGAAGGTGACTATAAATCAGGATATTCATTTGCAGGCTGTGCAATAGAGCAGTCTAATATCCGTGTAATGAATGGTATTCTGCACAAGATTGCTAACCCTGCAGAATATAAGTACAATGCATGGGAATATCTGAATGTTGCCGAGGGTATTGATTCTGTTGCAAAATATCTCTATTCATTCAATGAATACAAATTCAATGAGGGACAGAGTGTGAAGGGTCCCATTGTTGATGGTGTACAGACATACTTGGATTCAATCTTCGATTTCAATAACAAGTGGCTGACAGTTTGGGGCGGTATCGGTAATCTCAATGCAGAGGATTCTCTCTATACAGTATATTTCCCGACAGACAATGTGTGGGAGGAGCAGCTGGCTCTTGCGGATTCCTATTTCAAATATGACAGGACTGCAAAGACTCCTTTGAAGATGGATAGTACTTATCGCGATTCTCTTCGTAACTACTATCCAAGACTGAATGTTATCAAGTACTTGACATACAGCCAGAAAGAGCAGAGGTTTGTTAAGAGCCCCGATTCTGTGATGCCGGCATATCGCGGTGGCAGGCGTCCACAATTCCTCAAGACGGATTTGGAAGAGTGTGTAGTCTCTACTAAGGAACTCTCTAATGGTACATTCCATATTATTAACAAGTTCCCATTCGCTCCTACCGACTTGTGGCACGATACTATTTTTGTTGAAGGTGAGAATACAAATATGCTTACCAACCAGTCAATCGGTATCATAGCTTCTATGAAGACCGCATATAAGAATCAGATCAATAAGGATTCTGCGTTCATAGGTGCCGAGGTTTCTGGCGGAGCTTACTATCAGTTCGGAGATGAGAATACAAAGAGTGCTGTTGTGGCGGAGTATGCAATACCCAATATGCTTTCGGCTAAATATAAGCTTGCTATCATCCTTGTTCCAAGAAATATCACGAACAGTGATATAAAGGAAGATGAACTGCTTGACGTTGTGCTCCGTATAACCGTATCACAGAATCTTAAACAGCTGATGAGGGTGAACAATGTCAAGGTTGACCCGACACGTGTCGATACAGTATTCCTTGCTGACACCAAGGGAGATGTTATTCTTGATATTCCAAACTGTGAGTACTACAATACTGGTAATAAAGATGATTACTCAACAAAAGTTGAGATTTCAACAGTGCGTGGCAGCAAACGTGATATGTCACTGCGTCTTGACAAGATCATGTTCATACCAGTATCCGATGAAGAATAATTTATAGGATGAAAAAAAGGAATTTAACTATGTATATGCGACAAATTATGCAAATTTCGATGGCATTGATGATGTTGATGCCATCAGCAACTCACGCGTCGGTATCTGCTATGGAAAGCACTCCTGCTGCTGTTGTGACAGCACAGCAACAGGATGGAACCGTTAAGGGTGTTGTAGTAAATGACCTCGGAGAGCCGATATTCGGTGCGCTGGTCAGTGTGGTCGGCAGTGGCAATTCAGTGACCAGCGACATTGATGGTCAGTTCGAGTTGCAGAACGTTGACAATGGTGCGACGATTCGTGTGGTGTATGTTGGTTTCAAGGTAGATGACCAGAAATGGAACGGCAAGGAACTCAAGTTTGTCATGAAGCAGGGGAATGTAGTTACAGGTACCGTGTACGATGCTGCGACAAACACCCCATTGTCAGGTGTGCGTGTGCAGGCTACAGGCCACAAGAAAATCACGACTATGACAAATGCTGAAGGTAAGTTTACCTTGAATGTGCCCGATTATGTAACTCTCTTGAGCTTTTCCACACAGGGTTACCTGCTTGTACAGCGCTCTGTTGCGAATAATGATATCGTAAATGTACGTCTCTATTCTGACGACTTTGCCGATAACTATACCGACGACATTCTTTTGACAGCTGAAAGGTCTTTCGAAAGTGGAATTACAACATCCATGACTATCGATGAGGAGATTCAGAACAAGCTCGGTGCCGATGTGCGTGCAATAAACCGTTCCGGAGCAAGCGGTATAGGTACAGCCATGTTCATACGTGGTATAAATTCTATAAGTGCCAATACGCAGCCATTGTTTGTTGTAGATGGAGTTATATGGGATTTGCAGGAGGGTAACGAGACTATCCATATGGGTGCATACAACAATGTTTTGGCAGCAATTGACATCAATGATATCCGTGACGTTAAGGTCATCAAGAATGGTGCTGCAATCTACGGAGCACGTGCTGCGAACGGAGTTGTAATCATCAATACCAAACGCGGTGAGAGTATGGCTACCAGAATTACTGCAAATATCTATGCCAATGTGACGATGGCTCCCAATACGCCGGATGTGATGGGGGCAGAAGCTTATCGTCTTTATGCAAATGATCTTGTTGGTACAATGGATGTGAACCCGAACCGCAACATACCTTTCTTGCGCGAGGACAAGGATTTTGTTTATTATAACAAGTACCATAACAACACAGATTGGGCCGACCTTGTATACAAGGAGGCTTTCACACAGAACTACCAGCTTAATGTAGAGGGTGGTGACGATGTTGCCATGTATAACTTCTCGTTCGGTTATACTGCGGGTGATGTACCTACTGAGGGTAACTCATTTGACCGTATGAATGTACGACTCAATTCAGACATTGTCCTTACTGATAATCTCAAGACAGGTATTGATATATCATATTCACGTTTTGCACGTGAATTGAATGATGACGGTTTCCGTGAGGACCAGACAGCTTTCCCTTTGACATCAGTAGGTGTGCTTTCTGCAATCAAGTCTCCGTTCTTGAGTTCTTACCGCTATGCTACAACAGGCGAAATCAGCTCTATACTTGATGTGAGTGATGATTTTGCGTTTGATGTGGCGAGGTCTGCCGGTATCGTTCATCCTAACAACTCGTACTACAACCCGATGACAATCCTTACAAAGGCATCGGATCCTCATAAGAATGAGTTGGAGTATACGAACATGGGTATTACAATTGCTCCTGAGCTCAAACTTGGTGACTTTACAATTACGGAGAGGTTCAACTACTCTCTCTACCGTGTCAGCGAGAAGTATTATCTACCCTATCCGACATCAGCCGACAGCGATTACTATCATTTCTATGTTGAGTCCCTGAATGGAAAAATCGGTAACTACATATCATCTTCCTTCGGTAAGGAGGCTGCGCTTTCAAGTGACACAAGAGTGGCTTGGAGCAAGGTGCTGGGTGCACACAGTTTTGATGTGTTCGGTGGTTTCCGATATACAAACTTCAATTTTGACTCCAATTCTATTGCAGGTGCCAATTCAGGAAATGACAATTCATTTGATATAAATACCAGCCTTGACCATGTGAGCAGTGACGGTGACAAGAATGTATGGACCAATATGTCCTGGTACTTCTCCGGCAACTATTCTTACAAGACACGATATTTCTTGCAGTTGGCTGCATCAATGGAGACTTCTTCACGTTTTGGTAAAAATGCAGACGGTGCAATCAAGCTCGGTGGTGTTGCATGGGGACTCTTCCCGTCTGTTCAAGCAGCATGGCTTGTGTCTTCTGAACCTTGGTTCAAGATAAAGCCGATCAACATGTTGAAGTTGCGTGCTGGCTACGATATCACAGGTAATGATGCTATTGACTATTTCGCCGCACGCAGCTATCTGCAGACTGTCAAGTACTATGACCAGTCTATGGGTCTCCAGCTGGGTAATGTGGAGAACGATGGAGTTAAATGGGAAACTACAGCGCGCTTCAACGTCGGTCTTGATGCAATGTTGTTCGATAATCGCGTAGCCCTTTCATTTGACTGGTATAAGTCCAAGACCAGCGACCTTCTTGTACAGAAACAGTACCAGTTTGTAACAGGTATGGACCGTTATTGGGCCAATGGCGGTGAATTGTCCAATACAGGTTTCGAGGCAACAATCAACGCCAAGATTGTTGCGGCGAAGAACTTCCAGTGGGAACTTGGTGCATCTGTTGGCCATTATGAGAATGAGGTGACTGCTCTCGACGAAAGTATTGCCCCCTTATCGGTATATGGCGGTGAGGTTGCAACAATGGTTGGCCAGCCTGTTGGCGTTTTCTGGGGTTACAAGACTGACGGTGTCATCTCAACTTCCGAGGAGGCTGAGGAGCTTGGTTTGTTCCAGCGAGACGCAACAACCCACCCATTGCCTTTTGTGGCCGGTGACATCAAGTTCGTAGATGTCAATCCAGGTAATGATCCCGGATGTATTGATGAAAATGACAAGACTATCATCGGTAATCCTAACCCTGATTTCTATGGTAACGTATTTACCAGACTCTCGTATAAGGGCATAAGTCTTGATGTTCTTTGCAATTATTCCGTAGGAAATGATGTATATAACTTCTATCGTCAGCAGCTCGAGAGCGGTTCGAACTTCTTTAACCAGACTGTGGCAATGGCTAACCGTTGGACAGTCGAGGGACAGAAAACCGATATCCCTGCAATTGCATATGGTGATCCGGTAGGTAATTCACGTTTCTCAGACCGTTGGATTGAGGATGGTTCGTACTTCAGGGTTAAATCAATTAAGCTCTCATATGATGTACCTCTTAACCTTAACTGGTTGCAGGGACTTACAGTATGGTGTGCCGCTGAGAATGTGTATACATTTACAGACTATAAGGGTATGGACCCGGAATTTTCAGTAAATAACAATGTGATGTATCAGGGTGTTGATGCCGGATTGTTGCCACAGTCACGCAGTTTCCACCTTGGTGTTAAGGTTAATCTCTAATGAACGAATTTCCTGCGGGTGCTTTTGTGCCCGCAGGTAAAAACAATAAAAAAATGAAAAAGAATTTTATTTATACAGTGGCATTCCTTCTTTGCGGTGTTCTGTCTTTCAGTTCATGCGAGGATTTGCTTAATGTAGAGTCGGATCGCGTTGAGTATGAATTCGAGGATTGGACTCTGAATGACTCGGTATACTCAGTTCTGGGTATCCTTAAATCTGTTCAGGAGATCGGTGACCGTCAGGTTCTCCTAAATGAGTTGCGTGCCGATCTTATTACTCCGAACGGTGAAAAAGCTATTGAGAGTGTCAGACAGTTGTGTGAATACATCTATGATCTTGAAAATAATGAGTATCTTGATGTCAAGGACTACTATACTATCATCAATAACTGTAATGTGTACCTTGCGCGTGTTGACACAACACTTGAGAAGAATCATGTGAAGTTGATGCTTCCCGAGTATGTTGCAGTAAAGAGTGTACGTGCTTGGACATACCTGCAACTTGCAATAAATTATGGAAATGTACCATATTTTACAGAACCGATTCTTACCCATAGTGCTGCAGAAAACGTGATGAACAAACCAATGCTTTCACGTGAGCAGTTGATGACGAACCTTATCAATGAGATGCTTCCATTTGAGAATCCTGCGATTTACCGCATGCCATCATGGGACAAGGACGGAAAGGTTCTGAAGTTCGGTTATGGTAATGGTGTCGATGTCGCTACAAAGCACTTGTTCATGCCGGTAAGAATGCTCTTGGGTGAGTTGTATCTATGGCGTGCTGCCGCTGGTGACTACAAGAAAGCAGCTAAGTGCTTCTATGATCATATAACAGGTTTCGGAACAAATGAGACTGCACCCAAATATAAGGATAACAACTATTCTATAAAATACACATCTGAGGCGGGCAAGAGCCTTTCTGATAACTATTCAAGACGCTTCTCGCTCAAGGACTTTGCTGCACAGAGTGAAAACAGTGTCCTCATGATGATTCCTTATGCAAATAGTAACCTTATAGGTTCTACCTCTAACCTTGCTTCAATATTTGCACCGGAGAATGACAAAGGTGGTGCGCAGGTATTCGCATCTCCCGGTATGATTTCTTTGGCGCGTCGCCAGATTTACCGTTACTATCAGGGTGAGGATCCTGATCGTCCTAAACTCGTTGAGTACAGCCATAACTATGAGTATCCTGGTGACTTGCGTATAAAGGCTACAACTTACTCTCAGTTGGGTGGTGAAGAAGATATGGATGAGTTTAACAATATAATTGGTAAATTCAATCTCGAGGATGGCGGCCTTGGTTCATTGAAGACATTCTATGTACCAACCCAGCGTACTACATGTATCGTACTCCAACGTCCCGAGCATGCGTATCTGCGATTTGCCGAGGCTCTTGCAGGTATGGCAAATGAAGGATATTCAGGTGCAGTCGAGTTGGCTATGGAAGTTCTTAAGGTTGGCGTGAAGAAGAATTATTCATTGCTCAAGAATCCTGTTTATGCCCAGCGTGAAAAGATAACTGCTAATGGCGATACTTTGAAGATATATGAAATTGATGAAGTAACAAAGGATACAATCGGTTTCAAGTATTTGATGGAGTCTTATCTGGCCTCATATGATGACTCATTAGGGTATAATTTCACAGCCGAAGCGTTTGAGGGTAACCTCGGTATCCACTCACGTGGTTCAGGTGACAGCGAGCGCAATGTATATTATGCACTTACCGATTCATGTATCGCTCGTTACAATGGTTGGACCGAGAAGCAGGATAATGTTGAGGTCATAACAAGGACTCTTACTTTGGAGGATTCTGTTACATATGTACGTGACCTTATAATCGATGAGCTTGCTCTTGAGTTTGCTTGGGAAGGTACACGTTATGGCGACCTTATGCGTTTTGCAAGAGCTATGAGCGATAATGACGTGATAGCAAAGCGTATCGCTGCCCGTGCTATCGAGAACAGTGTCTCTTATCGTCATCCCGAGTTCCAGTATGAGCCTTCTCTCTATAGCAAGTTGTCCGATGAGTCAAACTGGTACCTGCCTCTCCCCGAAGGCGTAGTTGCACCAGTTGACCCTGAAGACCTTCCTGTAGATGATATTCCAACTACTGAAGGTGAGTGATTGAAGAGTAATATGATTGGGGGAAACTGATGTTTCTCCCAATCTTTTTATAATCTTATTTCTTATGAAGAGAATTGTTCTGTTGACAGGTGCAGGAATGAGTGTGGAGAGCGGACTCAGCACTTTCAGAGGAGGTAATGGACTTTGGGACGAGTATCCGGTTGAACTTGTTGCCACTCCCGAAGGATATGAAAGTAATCCGGCATTGGTACTCGAATTCTACAATAAACGCAGACGTGAATTGGCAAATGTCAAGCCTAACAGGGGACATGAACTTGTCGCTGCTCTGGAAAAGGAATACGATGTTACGGTGATAACACAGAATGTGGACGACTTGCACGAACGTGCCGGCTCAACCAATGTGATACATCTGCATGGTGAACTTATGAAGGCATGCTCTTCAAAGGAACCGCAGAACCTACTCTATGTGCGCAGCTTCTCTGCGCCTACCGATGAAATCGCCATAGGTGATAAGGCTGCTGACGGCTCCCAGTTGCGTCCTTACATTGTGTGGTTTGGCGAGGCAGTTCCAATGATGAGCGATGCCATATCCGCATTGCGTAAAGGAATAGATATTTTCATAATTATAGGTACCTCGCTGAATGTATACCCCGCAGCGGGGCTGTTGAACTATGTTCCTGTCGATGTTCCTGTGTATCTGATAGATCCTAACGAGGTGCATGTCAATGGTGTGCGCAATGTTACTGTAATACGCAAGGGTGCATCCGAGGGTATGCGCCTTCTATTAGATAATTATCTTTCAAAAATGAAATGATTGTAGATTTGTAATTGTTAACGCTAAATTCCTTGCGTTTCTATAAAAAATTACTAAATTTGCATTGTTGATATTTCATTCCACAAGAGAATGGTACTATGACGATGCGAACAAAGGTATTCCAACAGATGTTTAACAATAAAAATATATATCTATGAAAAAGTATATCTGTACAGTATGTCAGTGGGTTTACGACCCCGAAATTGGTGACCCCGAACAGGGTATAGAACCAGGAGTGTCATTCGAGTCACTCCCCGATGATTATGTTTGTCCTCTTTGTGGAGTAGGTAAGGATGAGTTCGAGGTGACTGAATAAACCAATATGCTCCCCGTACCAAAAGAGAGTCTACACACACTGTAGTCTCTCTTTTTTGCTAAATAATTGTGCTATATTGGCTTTAGGCAAGTAAAAATACGTAACTCTGCTGTTTTGTTTCCCCGAAGAAATAATATTCCATATGAGCATTGATTGTAAAAAAATGTTTATCTTTGCGATGTTAGTGGGGAGAAATCCACTAACGCAAGAAAGCATTTTGTTTAAGTCCAAAACTGAAATTTCGCCAAAAATTAACGGAGGACCGGAGCAATCAATGCTCATACTGTGTATATGCAGGTAGTGTGCGTTCTGCACATCTCCCACGTATATATCACGGCGTGGGAATATTGTTTCTTCACCGTTCATTCCGTAAAGGCGTTTGGCGATGCCTCAGTTTTGTGGACGTAAGGCGACAAGTCTCACGTCTTTCTTGTTTTTATACCCTAACAAATAAACCGTGCCGGGACTTCACGGACAGTATATGCACATTGCGCTTTAAAAGATTGCAACCTCTTTTGTAGTTCTCCTAGGTGCTCATCAGCGAGGTCTAAATAGCAATCTCTGTGCAATGTGTAAACTGACAAAAAATGACAAATAAAAAGCGATTTTGTGTTACTAATTCTGCAAAAAAATAATACTATGGGAAATCTATTAGAACTAGTAAGTGGTGAAATTCGGGCTTTCTTGAATTCGAGGAACATCGAGTATCATAAAAATGAAGAAAAGCTGTTCTATAACGAATGTCATTTGCAAATGGAACTGGCTACCTATCTAAAGCAAAGTAACAACTGCTATGACAATGTACACTTGGAATATTTTGTTCCGGGCAGTGCTGTAATGGGGCAGATAAGAGCTTCGCTCTATCCTTTAGATGTTGAATACAAACCGCAGAATTTGTATATCGACATTGTTGTTGAGAAAGACGGGGAGTTCCTGCCAATAGAACTTAAATACAAGACGGCTCCATTGGACGAGAATATATCCCGTTTTGGAGAGACAATCCCCAATGCCGATGTGCTAAAGAATCACGGAGCAAGAGACTTGGGTGCCTATGACTTTTGGCGCGATGTCAATAGAATAGAATGTCTTATGAAACGTTTCGGCAATGTAAAGAACGGCATTGCACTGTTCCTTACCAACGACCAAGGATATTGGACATTGCCCAAAGATGGAACAAACCCCAACTATGCAAACTTCAGTATGAAAGATGGTAAACACAGCCAGGAGAAGCATTGGCAAGGTAACACTGCTATGTCGGCAGCCCGTCCATCATTTAATGTAAATAAAGTATATGAATTGGAATGGTTGCCACAAAAAGAGAAAGGCTACAAATGGTCTAATAAAGATTTCAGATACTGCTTGTTGAAAATCGAATAATTAATCATACTATTATGAAACATTTAAAACATCTATTTACAGCACTGTTGTTGCTGCTTAGCGTGGCGGTAAATGCCCACGACTTTGAGGTAGGTGGCGTTTATTACAGCATCACAAACTCCACAACAAAAGAGGTTGCGGTGACATACAGAGGAACATCATTCTCTGAATACTACGCATACACCGGCAGTGTGGTTATTCCCGAAACTGTTGTTTACAATGGTACAACATACAGCGTTACCAGTATTGGCTCTTATGCATTCTGTTTTTGCATCGATCTTACCGGTATTGTAACCCCCAATAGCGTTACAAGCATTGAAGATTATGCGTTCTATAATTGCTCTGGTCTTACCAGCGTTGTAATAGGTAACAGCGTTAAAAGCATTGGAGATGATGCGTTCTCTGATTGCACCGGGCTTACAAGCATTGAAATCCCTAACAGCGTTACAAGTATTGCTGATTATGCATTCAGTGGTTGTGATAACTTAAGAATTGTATATAATAATTCCTCTTTAGATATTATTGCCGGTACAAACGAGCATGGCCGTGTTGCGGCTTACGCAAATGCTGTTGTCAAGTTAGGCGATACATTAGAGAATGTGGGCGATTATACCTTTTATACCACAAACAACGTAACAACACTAGTTGGGTATACTGGAAACGACTCTATAATATCATTGCCCCCCAATTATAATGGTAATAACTATACAATTGGAGCATATGCCTTCAGAAATTGTGCAATGTTGACAAGTGTAATAATTCCCAATAGCATAACATCAATAGAGAAAGGTGTATTTAGTAATTGTACAAACCTTGCATATGTAGAAATTCCTAACAGTGTTACAAGCATTGGGAGTCAAGCGTTTTACGGTTGCACTAGTCTAACAAGTGTAATAATTCCCAATAGCGTTACAAGCATTGACAATTATGCGTTCGCTTATTGCCGTGGCCTTACCAGCGCTGTAATAGGTAACAGCGTAACAAGCATTGAAGAGAGTGCGTTCTTTGGTTGCTCCGGCCTTACCAGCGTTGAAATCCCTAACAGCGTTACAAGTATTGGAGATCGTGCGTTCGACGGTTGCTCCGGTCTTAAAGAGGTACACATAAGTAACATTTCAGCGTGGTGTAATATAGATTTTGGCAATTATTGTTCCAATCCGTTATGTTGTGCAAAGAACCTATATTTGAATGGGGAATTAGTAACCAACCTTGTTGTACCCGATAGCGTTAATGGAATTAAAAAATATGCGTTCCAAGGTTTCTCTGGTCTTACAAGCGTTGTAATTGGTAACAGCGTTACAAGCATAGGTTCTTATGCGTTCAAAGGTTGCTCCGGTCTTACCAGCGTTGTAATTGGTAACAGCGTTACAAGCATTGGAAATAATGCGTTCGAAGGTTGCTCCGGTCTTACCAGCGCTGTAATAGGTAACAGCGTAACAAGCATTGGAGAGCACGCGTTCGATAATTGCTCCGGTCTTACAAGCATTGAAATCCCTAACAGCGTAACAAGCATTGGAGAGTATGCGTTCTGTGATTGCACCGGGCTTACAAGCATTGAAATCCCTAACAGCGTTACAAGCATTGGAGATCGTGCGTTCTATAGTTGCAAAAGCCTTAATACCATAATAAATTTCTCAAATTTAACATTTACCAAACGTGCAACTAACTACGGTCATATAGCACACTATGCAAATATCGTTGTAAATGCGCCTAATGGTTCTATAGAAGGTGATTTTATATTTGGCATTTATAATGGAGTAAATACTTTGGCATTTTGTAACTCTGTTTCCAGTCTGTTTACAGACTGGACATCAACAAATAAAGCTAGCGAATCTAGTTCGTCAAAGACTTATACAATCTGTGCAAAAGAAGGAGATAGCATATCTTTTGATTGGATGGTAAGCTGTGAAAAGGATTGGGATGAATTAATAGTACAAATCAATAATACTCGTGTTTTGACAGAAAGTGGTGAGAATACAGGAAAATTTATATATACATTCCCTTTGGATGGAGTGTATACTATGACTGCATACTATGTTAAGGATGATGATGGAAGTGCTGGACAGGACTGCGCTAAAATATATAATATAGTGTTCTCTGGCGGCACTATTGTCGATGTAGCTCTTCCCAATAGTTATAAGGGCGAGGATTATGTTATTGGCGCAGAGGTTTTCAAGAGTAGCAACCTTGGTAACATTACTATACCCGCTGCAGTGACAGGTGTCGGAGAAAAAGCCTTCTATGGATGTACTAGTCTTGTTGGTATCGTATCTGACATTCTTGCGGAAGATTTATTTGTACCTGGAGCAGATGCATTTACTGGTGTTGACAAAGCGACATGTACACTTTATATTCCTTATGGCTCAAAAGAGACTTACGCGGCAACTATAGGTTGGAAGGATTTTACAAATATTGTAGAAATGATTCCCACAGAGGTCATTGTTACCATCAACCAGTACGGCTGCGCAACCTATTGCTCACCTTACGCTCTTGACTTTAGCAATGTTGAGGGCCTGAAGGCATATGCTGCAACTGGTTATAAGTCAAATAGTCAAGTTGTGACATTGACAAGAGTGCAGACAGCCGAGGCTGGTGTTGGTTTGTTCTTGAAGGGTGAGCCTGGTGAGTATGTCGTTCCGGTTATAGAGAGCACCGATGAACACTCGTTGAATATGTTTGTGGGTACTCTTGAACAGACTGTAGTAAACAGCACCACTGGTGCAATGAGTAACTATAAATTTACAATTACCGATGGTGATGAAGTTCCTATGTTCTATCCATTCGAGGATAACACCACATTCAGTGCAGGTAAAGCATATCTGCAGATTCCTACTGCGTGGTTGCCGGTTACAGCACAGAAATCCGTAAGCATTCGCTTCGACGATGGTGAGACAACAGATATTGATGAGGTGTTTGACGAGGTGAAAGGCGAGAACGGAACGGTGCAAGCTATTTATGACCTGCAAGGTCGTGTGGTAGAAAATCCAATAAATGGCATTTATATTGTAAATGGAAAGAAAGTAGTTATAAAGTAGTTAAGATATATATGAAAAAAGAATATAAAAGTCCTTTAGTTGCTGCGGTTTATCTTGATAGTGAACCGATAATGACTACGGCATCGGCAGAGCAAGGCGGTGCAAATGTCGGTAATAAGCCTGTAGGTGGCAATACTCCGGATTTGTCGGGCGAAAGCCGTGGTCAGTGGGGTAATCTTTGGAAGTAGTCCTCTTTAATCAAATAGGGGTTCCGGAAAATTCCGGAACCCCTATTTGGTCTATACCCCCAGTTTCTTTATGAGGTCGGGTTGTCACTTTGTCGCAACAGTTGTTTATCCTATGAAATGCAAGAAAAATGTTTTCACTTTTGCTTTTTAATGCGAAAAGAGATATATTTGCAACGCATTGAACATTTTTGTTTATTGAATTGAGTATTTATATTAAATGTATTGAACATTTTGTGGATATGGGCTATAAGAGATTGCAATTCAGTGATATACAAAGTCGCGTAAATGAGCCGAGGAGCAAAATTCAGGTAATTGTTGGTCCTCGTCAAGTGGGTAAGTCTACTATAATTGGTCAAGTGTTGGCCGAATGTGACATTCCGCACGACAGTTACTCTGCCGACGATATTGTGGGTGTCGATGCCAATTGGTTGGCCCAGATTTGGGAAACCCAACGTTTGAAAATGGAGACTTTTGGTGAGAGTAAGCGTCTGCTGGTGGTTGACGAGGTGCAAAAAATCTTCAATTGGAGCGAGACGGTGAAAGCTGAGTGGGACCGTGATACGCGGGAAAAACGAGAACTGGTGGTTGTGTTGTTGGGCTCATCGCGAATGCTCATAGAAAAGGGACTTACCGAGTCGCTTGCCGGTAGGTTTGAACTGATACGTCTCACTCACTGGACTTTTATCGAAATGCGCGATTGCTTTGGTTGGAACTTGCCGCAATATGTCTATTATGGCGGTTATCCGGGTGCTGCGCAATATGTCAACGACGAGGCGCGCTGGCGCAGCTATGTAAAGGATTCGCTTATAGAGCCTGCCATATCAAAGGATGTGCTTATGAACACGAACATACATAAGCCACAACTTTTGCGCCAACTCTTTGAAATAGGTAGCAACTATAGTGGCGAGTTGTTGTCGCTGACCAAGGTGGCTGCCCAAATGCAGGATGCCGGCAATGTCACAACGCTTGCAGGTTATCTGCATCTGCTTGACGAATGTAACTTGTTATGTGGGTTGCAGAAGTATGCCGAGGACAATGCCCGCAAGTACAATTCAATTCCGAAATTTCAGGTATATAACAACGCTTTGAGAAATGTGTACTCCGATGAAGATTTTACTGATGCTGTGCAGAATCCAAAATCGTGGGGTAGGTATGTGGAGTCGGCAATAGGTGCATATCTCGTGAGTCAGGCTCAGGTAATAGGGTATAATGTATATTATTGGCGCGACAAGAATGACGAGGTCGACTATGTCATCACTTACCGCAACCGTAAAGTGGCAATTGAGGTAAAGAGTGGTCGTCGCACAAGCAATACCGGTATTGCGAGGTTTGCCCAACTGTTTAATCCTCATCGCACGATTGTTGTGGGTTCCGGCGGGCTGTCGGTTGAGGAGTTTCTGTCAATGGATATAAGGAAACTTTTTAATATATAATAATTAGGGTTTCGGCATTGCCGAAACCCTAATTGGTTTATACTCCCAGTTTCTTTATGAGGTCGGGGCGTTTCATCTGTCGCAGTTGCTGTAGAATCAGTTTCCTCTCTTCGGGCTTGTACCAGAAGAAGAAACGGCGTTGTGCCTCTTTGTCTTTCATGCTTCTTGCCACATATATATCCTCGCCTGTCTCGGGGTTGATGCCTGTGTAGTACATCTCTGTAGCCATCGTCATCGGTGTTGGGGTGAAGTCCTGTACCTGCTCAAGATGAAAATTGAGCTGTTTGGTCTCCGCCGCCAGCTCTGC
The DNA here is from genome assembly GCA_017547205.1 of Bacteroidaceae bacterium. Taxonomy (GTDB): domain Bacteria; phylum Bacteroidota; class Bacteroidia; order Bacteroidales; family Bacteroidaceae; genus HGM04593. The sequence continues at coordinate 90,196 of JAFYQH010000006.1, forward strand.
CATGTTCTCCATTGTACTTCCCGGGTGACTGCTTATGAAGTATGGAATGATTTGCTGTTTCAGTCCCTCTTTGGTGTTTACCCTGTCGAATATGCGCTTGAACTCATGGAATTGCTTGAAGGGTGGCTTGCGCATAAGCTTCAATACGGCATCGTTTGTGTGCTCTGGAGCCACTTTCAGGCGTCCGCTGACGTGTTTTCTTATAAGTTCCTCGGTATATCTGTCTGCGGCATCGTCGAGCCTCTTGTCGCCGCTTCTGTGCAGTAACATATCATATCTTACTCCACTGCCTATGAAACTTTTCTTGATGCATGGGAGTGCATCGACTTTCCTGTAGAGTTCGAGCAGGGCGGTGTGGTCAATGTTCATGTTGGGGCATATCTTCGGCTGAATGCACGACGAGCGTGAGCACTTCGCGCACAGTTCGCTCTTGCGTCCCTTCATCATATACATATTTGCCGACGGGCCACCCAAGTCGGAGAGATAGCCTTTGAAATCGTCCATCTTGGCTATCTCGGCTATCTCGCGCAGGATGCTCTTCTCGCTACGGTTGACTATGAACTTGCCCTGATGTGCCGAGATGGTGCAGAAGGCGCAGCCACCGAAACATCCACGGTGTATGTTCACCGAGTGCTTTATCATGTCGTATGCCGGTATGCGCTTGCCATTATACTTGGGGTGTGGCTGGCGTGTGTAGGGCAGGTCGAAACTGTGGTCGAGCTGCTCGGTGGTCATTGTGGGGAACGGCGGGTTGATGACAACCGTGCCTTCCTCATACTCCTGCATCAGCCTTTTGGCGTTTACCTTGTTCGACTCCTTCTCTATCGCAAGGAAGTTGGCAGCCTGTTTGGTCTTCTCCTTGAGGCATACGTTGTGCGGGGCAAGTATCTTGTCGCTCTCCCCGTTTACTGTTATGCTGTTCTTGGGTGCAAGATAACCCGTTTGTCTGATATCCTTGGTTATTTCGCGCGCAACATCGGCTGTGATGTGCTCTGCGCCACTCTCCTGCAGCTTCGCCTGCATGGCCTTGCACAGTGCGGTCATCGGTTGCTCACCCATGCCATATACAAGTACATCGGCCTTGCTGTCGACAAGAATGCTCTTCTTGAGGCAATCCTGCCAGTAGTCGTAGTGTGTGAAACGGCGCATCGATGCCTCTATGCCACCAATTACAACAGGGCAGTCTGGGTATAGCTCCTTAAGGATATTGGAATACACGGTGGTCGCATATTCAGGTCGCATGCTGTGCTTGCCGTTGGGCGAGTAGGCATCCTCGCTACGGAATCTTTTCGCAGCGGTGTATTTGTTCACCATGGAGTCCATGCAACCGGCCGATATGCCGAAGAACAGTCTTGGACGTCCCATCTTCTTGAAGTCGCGCAGGTCGTCCTGCCAGTTCGGTTGTGGTACTATTGCCACACGCAGGCCCTCGGCTTCGAGCAGGCGTCCTATTACAGCTGCACCGAACGAAGGATGGTCAACATAGGCATCGCCACTGAATATGACGACGTCCAGCTCGTCCCAACCACGCAAGGCTGCTTCCTTACGCGTCGTTGGCAGCCAATCAGTTATTCTCTTTCTCTGCATTCTCTGTCTCCGTGCTCTCCTTTGCTACCTCCCCTGCAAGCCACTCTGTATAGCACTTGGCGAGGTTGTTCAGCCCCAAAGCCTTCATGTCCTCGTGATAGAGTACCACACACAGTTCTATCAGCTCCCTCGATGCCATTGTCTGCGTCGCGATGAGTGAGCGTACGGTAAGCCGCAGTTTGTTCAATGAATCCTCGTCGATGATACCCATGCTGTTGGCAATTCTGTCCAGCAGCGAGTATTTCCTTATTATCTGCAGTTGTACTTCGGTAACCTCTATTGTCCTTGTGCCCGATGCGTTTGCGTTTATTTTCATATTCTTCTGGTTTTATCCTTTTTGTTACGTCTTGTCGCCGTGTTACTCTTCAACAATCCTTATGGTCCTTGAACCGTCGATATCTTCCTCAATGTATACCTTGATGCAATCTTCCGGGAGCAGTTCCTCTATAAGCTCCGGCCACTCCATGAAGCAGAGGGCATTGCTGTAGATATATTCCTCGTACCCCATGTTATATACCTCGGCAATGGATTTTATGCGGTAGAAGTCGAAATGGAAGATGGTTCTTCTACTTCTGTCCTCGTATTCGTTGACAATGGCGAATGTGGGTGAATTGATGGTATCTTCCACGCCCAACTCCTCACATATGCTCTTTATGAGTGTGGTCTTTCCGCTTCCCATTTTTCCGTAAAATGCGAAGATATTTCCTTTGTCAAGGAAGCCTGTCAGTTCCTTGGCTGCTCTTGGGTAATCCTCCAATCCCCTTACTTTTATTATATGTCCGTTCATGTGCCTTTCTTTTCAATCAAATTTTTATCCTATTTATCCACGTTCTTCGGTCTCAACTTTATTATAGGTACCAGCATCTCTTCCATCGATATTCCGCCATGCTGGAACGTATCCTTGTAGTATGAGACATAATAGTTGTAGTTGTTGGGGTAGGCAAAGAAGTTCTCGCCTGTGGCGAATATGTAGCTTGTGCTTATATTTGGTGACGGCAGGAATGCCCTTGCAGGTTCCTTTATCTCGAAAACCTCCTTGCTGCTGTAGTTCAGGGCTTTTCCGAGCTTGTAGCGCAGGTTGGTGTTAGTGTTCTTGTCTCCGATGACCTTTGTCGGGTTTTTTACCTGTATACTGCCATGGTCGGTGGTTATGACTACCGTATATCTGCTGTCTGCCAAATATGCAAAGAGTTTCTTTATTGCCGAGTGCCTTATCCAAGATAGCGTTATTGAGCGGTATGCCGCTTCATTGGCTGCAAGTTCGCGTACCATCATGGATTCGGTACGTGCATGCGAGAGCATGTCGATGAAGTTTATCACCAGGACATTAATGTCGTTTTTTGCAAGGTTGTTTACGGAGTCGAGATATTTCTCGGCTGCCGCCGATGTAAGTACTTTGCTGTATGAGAAACTGTCTTTTCTGCGGTATCTGGCAATCTGTGTAGCAATCAGAGCCTCTTCATTAAGGTTCTTGCCCTCATCTTCCTCCTCGTCGACCCATAGCTTAGGGAACATCTCTTTTATCTGGCTTGGCATGAGCCCCGAGAATATGGCATTTCTGGCATATTGCGTAGCTGTAGGCAATATACTTGTATACATTCCCTCCTCAATGACGAAACTGCTGCCTATCTCATCGGCCAGTACTCGCCACTGGTCATAGCGGAAATTGTCGATGATTATCAGGAATACCTTCTCTCCATTGTCGACAAGCGGGAATATATGCTCGCGGAAGATATCATTGCTCATCACCGGCCGGTCTCCGCGCAGGGAGGCCATCCATTCCATGTAGTTCTTCTTTACGAACCTGCCGAACATGTTGTTTGCCTCCTCTTTCTGTGCCTTGAGCATTTCATGCATCTGCGTGTCGGCGTCTTCGAGTTGAAGTTCCCAGTAGACGATTTTCCTGTATACCTCCTGCCACTCTTCAATTGTGCGCGCATCGTCGATCTGCAAGGCCAGCTTGCCGAAATTCTGCTGGTATGCGCTGTTTGCCTTCTCTGCCACAATCTCCTTGTGGTGTATGTTCTTCTTCAGGGTAAGCAGTATCTGGTTCGGGTTTACAGGCTTTATCAGGTAGTCGGCAATCTTGGACCCTATGGCCTGTTCCATTATATCCTCCTCTTCGCTCTTTGTGACCATGACTACGGGCGTGGAAGGTTGTATTTCCTTTATCTTCGACAAAGTTTCAAGACCTGTGAGTCCCGGCATGTTCTCATCCAGAAGCACAAGGTCGAAGAGGCTGCTTCTGCATGCCTCTATTGCATCGTGTCCGTTAGTGACCCTTGTCACTTCGTACCCCTTGCCCTGCAAAAATATTATATGGGCATTGAGAAGTTCTATCTCGTCATCCGCCCACAACAAATGGTATGCCATAGTCTATTCTATATTGTTGTTGTCCTCCAGTATCGTTTCGACCTCCTTGTCGTTTTCATCTCCGTAGTCGGGTTCATCCAGAGTGTATCCGTCAATATCAACTTCCGGTATAGCCTGGAGATTCTCCTCATAGAACTTCTGGTAGTCCTCGAAGGTATAGTATTGTAATAACAAATCAAGGTTGGATTTTGATATAATGAATGCGTTCAGTCCCTGCAGTATTCTTGCAGTCTCCTTGCTTGCATACAATCTCTTCCTGTAGAGGAACGCCTCGTCGAAGTTCAGGAATTCCTTGACTTCGAACAGGGTTATGTGCGACAGCTTCTCGAATGACATCTCGAAGTTGCGTACCATATAGCGCGAAAAATTGTAGCGTGCCATCTCGAACAGCAGGCGGTTCTCGTCAAGCGAGTCGTTCGGGAATGCCAGTACGAAGTAGTACGGCCCGTTGCGTTCGGCTTTGAATTCGGGAACGCTGTCCATATCTCCTTTGACCGTTCCGTCTGCTTTTCGGTTCCAAATCGATGTGGATATCCCACTGCGCAACAGTTTCCCTTCTTTCAGGCCGGTAGATATGTCACCGGCAATCTTGCTTATGCTGTCGCTTGGGAAACTGCTCACCATGGATGCCAGGGTTTCCATGGCCTCTTCGGTCTTGCCGTTGTAGAGCTTGGACATGGCGTCAATGAACATGAAACGTGCCCGGTGCTTGCCGTTGGGATACTTCTGTTCTGCAATGCTGTTCTCTGTCTCCACATCGGCATATTCTTTCATTTTATAGTGCGCATAGGCCTTTACGTACATTGAGTCCTCTTTGTGCTTTCTTGTGGCTGCGCTCTCGAAGAACCCGGGGTCCTGTATCCTCTTTGTTATTGAACTGTCGGGGTAGTTGGCTATGAGAAGATTCCTGTAGTGGTCGGCCTTTCCAGGCTCGTCCCAGCGCGAGCAAGCAACGAACAGTTGGTAATATGTCTCGGCCATCTTTTCGAAATTATGGTATTCCTTGACGATCCTTTCAAGATGCGACAATGTAAGTCGCTTGTCGTTGACCTTGTCCTTGAAACGTACACCGGCCTCGAACAGAGCATCGCGCAAAGCGTTGTGCGCCTTGCTCATCTCCTCCTCGGTCTTGGGTATCCTTTCGGTGTAATATTCGCGTGTGGTAGGATCGGTGGGCAGCGAGTCGCTTATAGCAATGTCGGAATATAAGCTGTCGCCCAATGCTATGCTGTCATTAAGGAGTGAGTCTGCCATGATTGAGTCACCGGTAATGCCGTTTCCGTCTTCAGTGTCGGTATTTGTAAATGATGCAATCTCGTAGCTGAATCTCCAGAAGTCCTTTAGTTGTCTGTTTCCCCACTTCTCCTTGAATGTGCGTATACCCTGTCCTATGCTCTGCGGGTTATAGAAATACCACATCTGTTTCTCGTTCTGGTCTGTGATTGTCATTCCGGCCTGTGTGCTTGCATTGTCCAGCTCATTGCCGCTGTTTTCACGTTCTTCTTTTTTCTCTGATTTCTTGCGAAGTTCCTCCTTCCATTTCTCCTCCTCTATAATCTTGTCTATGATTGGGTAGAGCTGCTCGGGGGGCAGTGTTGCCCAATAAAGCAGTTTGCTCTGCTGCTCAACGACATCGGTGTATTGTACCAGTTCGCCCAGAACACTGTTGCGGAACTCTACCTCATCAAACCCAGGTGTCTTCTCATTAAGCAATGGCATAGCCTTGCCGTAGTTCTCGTGCGATTTCGAGAACTTTTCCTGCCCCCAATATATCTTTGCTAGCGAAAGGTGTAGCATGCCGGTGCCATAGCCACCTGATTCGCCTAGAGCGACACCTGTCTCATATGCTTTGACAGCCTCGGCCGTGTCTTTCTGGCTCATGTGTATATTGCCAATGGCATAGTATATCTGTGACAGGTAATCCTTGTTCTTGGGTGACTTCGACATTCTTTTCAGTTTTCCAAGAATCTTCTTGTGATTCTCGTCCGTTGCCGTTTCGGTCTGCCTTATGCGTGCATTGAATTCGAGTTCATAGGGGGGGCTTTTGGAGATAACCTTCCCGAAACTTTTGTATGCGGCCTTCTTGTTGCCGTTCTTTGCATGCAGCTGCCCTATGAGGTATAGTTCCCTGGCTTTCTCAAGGCTCGATATGTCATTTCGCTTCAATCCTTTTGTTATCTCTTCAACCGCTTCGCCGTATTTCTCCTGCTTTACAAGGAGATTGCCCCTAGTATGTGCATACTCCTCTTCGAGCGATGATGGTATGGTGTCGCGTTTTATGCGTTGCAAGAGGTCTTCGGCTTCGTACAGCCACTCCATCTCCAGATAGCACTTCGCCAGTCCTATTCTTGCCATGGCGACTAGCTTGGGATCCTCCTCATAGAGTCTCGAGATATAGATGTATGTACTTGCAGCCTCGGCGAACTCTCCTTTCTGGTATTGCGAGTTGGCCATCATGAACCATGCACGCCACAGGAATGGGTTGAACTCCTTCTTCGAATAGAAACGTTTCTGTTTCGGCGACAGTTTCTTGCCGACCGGGCGCTTGGGCTTTCTTTTAATTGAGTGTGTCTTTATGGCCTTCTGGGACTTTTCAATGGCGCGGTCGAAGTCACTGCCTCCGGTTGACTGCGTGTTCTTGTTGCTTACAATGAACAGCGGCAGCTGCTCCAGATAGTTGTCCTTATGTCCTTCAATCTGGGCTTTCGTGCCCTTCTTGTAGGCAACATCGCCATTGTAGAACGTGTTGTAGCGTGCGAAGAACGAATGATAGGCGCGTGTCGTCGCGGTATTCTTCCTTCTCTTTGAAGAGCAACATGGCAAAGCTAGTACTAATGCTGCCAGAAGTGTATATGTTAGAATCCTTTTCACGGTCCGGACTTGTTTGTGTCGTAATGTAAGTTTCTTTTCTTTGCCTATTGCAGCATGAGCAAGATTTCATCTTTTATTTCTTGAGGAATTTCAATGCCTCTTGTCTGCAGGCAATGTGCCCATGTGCCCACTTCCTCCTCTTTCATGGTGTATAGCACGTGCCTGAACTCTTCGATGTCGTTTTCTGAATACTCTTCCTTGTTTTTGCCCTTGAAACGGTCAAGTTCCTCGTCATCGAAATAAAGGTTGCTGTTGTCATATCCTTTGGCGCAGTTCGTGTGTTTTCCGCAGCATATGCCATCCTCATGCTCGTGGTCGTGGTGCTCATCTGCTGCCGGGCTGTTGGCGTAGAATCTGCGCAATATAAAGAAACCGGCAACAATCAGTGCAAGAATGGAGCCGAGTATTATAGTATCTTTCATTTCTCGGTAATTTTCTGTTCCAGGCTAAAGCCCATTTCTGCAAAGTTATGCAATAAAATCGAGCTTTCGCTTTATAGAAACGATATTTTTATAATAATATTATAAACGGCATGCGTTTTGATGCCTGTTTGACAAAATGCCAATATTATTGCTCTTGTATGATTTTGTTTGTTTTTCGTTTTTTTTCGATAAACTGCTAAAAAAATGCCATTATTTTGCGTGTTGTAAAGATTAAATTGTATCTTCGCTGTGTTTGGTTGCGTTATTTTGTCAGTGTGTGTCTTTGGCAAAATGACATGGAATAACATTAAATTATTAAAAATTAAGAAGAATGGATAAATTCAGTTATGGCCTAGGAATGGGTATCGGCCAAAATTTGCTTTCAATGGGTGTAAAGGATATGAATGTCGAAGACTTCATCAAGGGCATCAACGATGTGCTCAAGGGTGCGAAGCTCGAGATGTCGCATTCCGATGCCCAGCAGGTTGTCAATGAGCACTTCAGGAAGTTGGCCGAAGAGGCTTATGCCCAAAACAAGGCAAGCGGTGAGGCCTTCCTTGTTGCCAATGCAAAGAAAGAAGGAGTAGTGACATTGCCGAGCGGTCTCCAGTATGAGATCATTAAAGAGGGTGTAGGCAAGAAGCCGTCGGCAAGTGATCGTGTGCAGTGCCATTATGAGGGCACTCTCATTGACGGTACAATTTTCGACAGTTCCGTCAAGCGTGGCGAGCCTGCCGTGTTCGGCGTGAACCAGGTTATAAAGGGTTGGGTCGAGGCACTCCAGCTCATGCAAGAGGGGGCGAAATGGCGTTTGTATATCCCGTACGACATGGCTTATGGCGAACACGGAGCAGGGGAGATGATTCCTCCGTACAGCGCATTGATATTCGATGTCGAACTCATAAAGGTTCTTTGAAGTAGCGATGAAAAGAACTGTTTTTGCGGTTGCCGCAGGTGTGTTGGCATATGTGCTGCTTCATATTCTCTTCAATGATTCCCCCAACGTTTCAGACAGGAAAGTGGAGCTTGCAAGTGAGGGGGATTCTCTCTCTTTTGCAGTGAGCATGATGATTGGTGAGGAAATGCCGCTGAAGATGCAGGATGTCGGCATTGACTCCACCACTATTGATGATTTCATACGCGGTCTTTGCGATGCATTCCCGCTAGATGATACGGCTGAGTCCAGAGCCTATGCCAATGGCGTCCTTGTTGCTTCTTCGGCCATGGAAATGATGGAACTGGCCGATGAGGCCATATATCCGGGCGATACTATCAACAAGGTTAACCGTAAAATTTTCCTTGAGGGACTGAAGGCTGCTGCATACCGTAGCAGCAAGACGATAGACATAGAAACTGCAAGGGACTATTACAACCAGCATGTGTTCCGTGCCAAGAGTGATGAATTCATCAGGAACAACAAAGGGCGCCCGGGAGTAGTTACTCTCCCCAGCGGTGTGCAGTACAAAATCGAGACCGAAGGCAACGGACCTGTAGCAAAGCATGGCGATGTGGTGAAATGTATCTATAAGGGAACTTATCCCAACGGCTCCACATTCGATTCGTCACGCGGTTTTCCGGTAGAGAAACGTGTCGGCGACATGGTTCCGGGTCTTGCCGAAATCGTCATGACTTTGCCTGCCGGTACGCAATGCAAGGCATATATCCCATGGGAATTGGGTTATGGAGCCAAAGGTTCAAGGGGTATTGCTCCCTATAGCGCGCTTGTCTATGATCTTGAGATTGTAGAGGTTGTTGCCGGGAAATAGTAACGATGAAACTGATTAACTGACCAAATATGAAAAATTTAGAATGCAAGGTCGATGCACTCGACCTTAAGATTCTGAGCATCATCTCAAAGGATGCAAGAATCCCTTTCCGCAACGTGGCCGAGCTATGTGGCGTTTCACGTGCGGCAATCCACCTGCGTGTGCAACACCTTATAGACATGGGTATAATATCGGGCTCATGCTACGAGATAGACGTGCGCCGTCTGGGTTACAAGACATGTACATACATCGGTGTCCGTCTTGAACGCGGCTCCATGTACAAAGAGGTAGTCGAGCGCCTGCGCGAGATACCCGAGGTAGTGGAGTGCTGTTATACAACAGGTCCATACTCGATACTTGCCAAGATGTATTCCCACGACAATGAGCATCTTATGGCGCTGCTCAATGGCCGTGTTCAAGAGATACCGGGTATTGTCAGTACGGAAACCATGATTGTTCTCGACCACAGTATAAAGCGTAATATGCCCATGGAGTGACTGCATGCACCCGGTAGTGGTAACATGTAGCCAGTCTGTTGGAAAAATTTTGAATATGCCCTGTGCTATGGTTCATTACGCCATGGTTCAGGGCTTTTTTATAATTGAATGGTATGTATCCCGAAAAGTTTAATCTTGATGGCGAGTACAAGTCTCTCCATGAAACGTATCCTATGGCGCAGCCGCGTCCGGTAATAGGTATCACGGCAAATTTTCGCGACGGGAATGCTGCACTGGCCGAGGCCTACTATCTGTCTGTTCTTGAAGCCGGTGGCACTCCGCTTATAATCCCCCCGTATGCTTGCAGGGAAGCTCTTGTGGAGACCTTGCGGCATATTGATGCGTTGCTTCTTACCGGCGGTGCCGATATTGACCCGCGTTACATGGGTGAGGAACCCGATTATACTCTCTTGCATTCCATAAACCCCAAACGCGATGAGCAGGAATTGCTCCTTGCGCGTCTTGCCGATGACCGTGCCTTGCCGATTCTTGGCATATGCCGCGGTGTACAGACCATTGCGGTTGCGTTCGGCGGGAAGGTGTTTCAGGACCAGGGTGCCGGAATGGGGCGCGAACTCATGGTGCATGATCAGGAGCCGGTCGACCGTCATGTGGCGACACATGATGTCCTTCTTGCCGGTGACAGCCTCCTTTCGGCTATATTCGGCCGTGACAGGCTGGCAGTGAATACATTCCACCACCAGTCGGTGAGTACGGCGCCCGAAGGGTTTGCCGTAACTGCCACGGCTCCCGATGGGGTAGTCGAAGGCATGGAAGCCGTCGACGGCCGTTCGATAATAGGCGTGCAGTGGCATCCCGAGTCGTTCATTATGAACGGTGACCACTGCATGATGCCTCTGTTCTCGTGGCTAGTCGGTGAGGCGCGTCTTTATCGAAGGGCAAAGGAATTGCATTCAAGGATAATCTCGGTCGATTCCCATTGCGATACGCCCATGCTCTTCGGTCAAGGATACAGGTTGGAGCAGCGTGGTGAAACGGCTTTGGTCGACCTTCACAAGATGGACGAGGGCGCACTCGATGTCGTCACGATGGTCGCATATATCCCGCAGGGGGAGCGTGATGCCGATTCGTTGGCACGTGCAACAGCTATGGCCGACAATCTTCTTCTCGGCATTGAGGAACGTGTGCAGGACAATGGCCATGCCGTCTCCTTATGCAGTGAACCGTGCCTCTTGTCATGCCTGAAGAAAGAGGGACGTAAAGTCATAATGCGCGGTATTGAGAACGGCTATGCCATAGGCAGGGAACTCGGTAATATAAAGCGTTACCGTGAAATGGGGGTGGTGTATATGACTTTGTGTCACAATGGCGACAACGATATCTGTGACTCTGCGCGCGGAAATGGTGAGCATGGCGGTTTGAGTGCTTTCGGCAAGGAAGTCGTAGGGGAGATGAACCGCGTGGGTATGCTCATAGACTTGTCGCATGCAGCTGAGTCGACTTTTTGGCAGGTGCTGGAACTGAGCGACGTGCCGGTAGTCTGTTCACATTCCTCATGCAAGGCATTGTGCAACCATCCGCGTAATCTTACCGATGAACAGATCAAAGCCCTTGCTTCAAAGGGCGGAGTAGTGCAGGTTACCATGTACAGCGGTTTTCTGCGTGAAAATGGCGATGCTACGCTTGACGATTTCATGCGCCATCTCGAACATGCCATATCCGTTGCCGGCATCGACCATGTGGGCATCGGTACCGATTTTGACGGTGACGGCTCTGTTGTGGGATGCTACAGTGCATCGCAGCTGCGCAATGTGACGCGTGAACTTCTGCGCCGCGGTTACAATGATGTCGATATTGAGAAAATCTGGGGCGGCAACTGGCTACGTGTAATGCGGCAGGTGCAGGGTGCTACCAGAATATGAGAGAGTAGGGCTCACCTGAAAAGTGAAATAAAAAGTAAAAAGCCTTGATAGTCAGCAGATTGTCAAGGTTTTCTTTCAGACGGGATGACTGGATTCGAACCAGCGACCACACGCCCCCCAGACGTACCGAGTTATTAGGCTGAGAAATATGATTATCAACAACTTATGGGTGTTCCTCTTCTTGTGGTTTAATTACGAGTTTAAACAAAAGATTAAACTAAGAAATATGTAACATAACTTTCTCTGCCACGAATATACTCCTTTTTTTGTTGTGTATGGTAATGTCGTTCCTTTTTTTTCAAACAACAAGGATTACTCCCCTTCAAAAATTCTCCCGTCTGTAAAAGGCTCATTCCCTTATATATGAAAAGCTGTCTCAGACCTTAAAGAGAGGTGAGATAGCGATAAATAAACAAAACAACAATTTACCCGGTATGAGCAGTCAAGCGAAGAGCCCTGTGATTACCGGAAGAATAGAAGATGCGCTAGTAATCATTGAGGCACAGTCCCTTTGATGAACATGCAGAGACTATTAAACCACCAAACCCATAGCGAAGAGTTATGAGTAAGGTGGTTTCTTTTTTTCTTTGTCTTTACTGTATGTCAGGACTCAAAAAGGTCATCCATTGTTACATCAGAATGGACGATGCTACGATATTTACCGTTTGCAACACCATAGGTCGTGATAAATGTGTTTACGATGGTTTTCTTTGTTCCGGTGATGTACTTGAATAATCCTGCTCTTTCGCGGATATGCTTATCGTAGTCTTTAGTGATATGATATACATCCTGACTGAATTTCATTTCGCATAAATGAATGATTCTGTCTGCTCGTTCAATAATCATATCAATCTGTGCGCCCTCTGTTTTATCTGCTTCATTAGGTAGAACCTGCCAAGTAGAAATCTCTGTTGACATACCTCTTATTCCTAGCGCCTCCTTAATCTGGGCATGATGTTTCATACATACAAGCTCGAAACTATTACCCATCCATGATTCAATGCTACGGGAGTTGATATTGTTACTCCACCAGTTAGCGTCTTTTGAATGATTTGGCTCTACAAACTTGTAATAGAACAATGTATAAAAGTCTGTCAAACGATATATGGTTCCACGCTTCTTGTTACCAAATTGACGCCACTGTTCTATGATATCACTCCTTTCAAGATTCTTTATTATTGTAGAAATCTTACCACCGTTAAAACTTAACATCTTAGAGATTTCGCTACAAGTAAGACCGCGTTTGTTCTCACTCAGAAGTTTTACCACTGCAAGATACTGGTCCGCGTTATTGAATAAAGCTGTGTATAATTCGTCAAACTCAACTTTCAATGCCCCATCACCGCCGAAGAAAAGTTCATCAATATTCTGTGCAAGACTTAATGCCGGTGATAGCAGGCTGTAGTAGAAAGGCACACCTCCAAGTAGCATATACGCTTGTGTTATGTGGTATCTGTCCCACTCTATATTCCTGCTTTCAAGATATTTCTCCGTCTCCTGTAGTGTAAATGGCGATATATGTATTCTGGCTGTTATACGGGCATGCAGACCACCTTTGTTTGCTATCAGTTTATCTCGCATCCAGGATGTTGCAGAACCGGTTGCAATCAGCATTATGTTGCGACGTGACATTGCCCAACCATTCCAGAAGTTTTCCAATGCGGTTACAAAATTTGAACGGCCGGAATCCATCCAGGGCATTTCATCGATAAAGACGATGAGTTTTCTATCAACTGGAAGTTGTGCAAGATAATCTTCAAGAGCATAGAACGCTTCGTCCCAGTCTTTGAAATCATATTTCTGCCGAGAATATGTTCCCAGGACGTGAGCAAAGTTGCGTAGCTGACGACGAGTAGTCATTCCATGAGCGCCGACATATCTGAAATCAAACTTCTGATTAAAGAACTCTTCTATCAAAAAGGTTTTACCGACACGGCGACGACCATATACAATCACAAGTTCAGACCTGTCAGATTCTATACATCTTTGAAGCTCGGCACACTCGCGATTTCTTCCTATCAGTTCATTCATATCACATCAATTTTTGTATCGCAAATGTAGTCAGTTTTTATTCTCAATCCAAAGTTTTCGACCACAAATCGTGCATTATGTGGGTTAAAAAGTGAGATAATGCACTCTGAATGGTCAAAAATCATATTTTACTCCTCCGTTTTTGGTTCCTCTAAAGCCTTATATATGTAATAATCAACAATATAAGAGAAAATAAATAGTAAACAGAGAAAATAGAGATAAAAACAACAGTATAAACAACCAAACAGAGAACAAAATGAGTAAATTTTTAAAAGCATTAAGATATGCCTAAACTCTTTGTTACTCTTTTTTTTGTTCTCTGAAATGCGTAAAACTATCGGATGTTCTCCATTAGCTAACACTTTGCTCTTAAAGCAGATTACTGAAACCTTGACACTCATTGCGTTAGGGGGTAAATTCCGGTTTACACTACGGTTTACACCAATAGCTATTTAAGCCCATTTTTTGGCTCACCTGCAAAAGTTGGGGGGCTATGCAAAAAGTTTAGTCAATCTATAGAAGAAAAATTTCAAATCAGTAACACCTCTGAGTTGTGCTCTGAATGCTTTGATTTTGGCATTAAAACTTTCTGCAAAAGCATTTGTGGAACGATTGACGAAATAGTTGAGTATTTCATCGTAATGTTCGTATATTGTTCCAGCAATTGTATTGAATGATACAAAGCCACTGTTATCTACCTTGTCGTACCAACGTGCCAGTTGAAGTCTTGCCTGTTCCTTTGTAAATTTGCTTGAGAAGATCATTCTTAAGGAATGTGTGAGAGAGTAGGCCTCTTTCAAGTCCGGATATTGGGCAAAGAGTATACTAGCTCGTTCCTTTTGTGATTTGCTCCATTTTTCCGGTGATTTAAACAGCAAATATCTGCTGCGTGCAAGCAGTTGCTTCTTCGTATCTCCATTTGGGAATACAAATGGATGATATTCCTTGCCACTCCATTTTGCATTTTCCTTGGCATCGGTTTCTTCCTGTATTGCATCCCAACGGTGCTTTATGCGCAGTTCTTGTACAGCTTCGCAAGCTTCTTTCTGAACGTGAAAACGGTCAATAACCTTTATTGCGGAGGGAAAGCAACGTGTTACGATGCGGTTCATACTATTTGACATATCAAGCGTAACCTCCTTTACCAACCGCCTGTGCTTTTCGGGTATTCTGTTGATTATTGCAATGATATCATCAGACTTGACGCCTTCTATCATTGCAACAAGAGTACCTTTCTTCCCTCTGGCATCGGGATTGGATATTATGGTGTAAAGTTCTCCATTACTCATAGATGTCTCATCTATGCAAAGGCGAGGGCCTATGTTCTTGGCAAAAAGCAACCATTTGTCGGCATGCTCTTTTGCGCTCCACGATTCATAATCGCTCAGATGATGTTTATAAGAACGCTCTATCTCATCGCCGTTTATATGGCATAACGGTTCAAGCGAACGGGCCGATTGGGGATATGTCTCCAGGTAATGCTTTTAAAAAAGCCGCAAACTCCATTGAGTAGCGGGTACCTTTGTAAGTGGTGTCATAGCTGTTGGTAAAATACTCGTCAGTGGTGTGGTCGTACCATTTGCGACGACGTACCTTAAAATTGACACGCTTGTCGCGAAGAGGAAAGTCTCGCACTGTTACTGCGTCAAGAAAACCCTTGGACTCTATCTTATGGCCTTGGCGTTCTGAAGGAAGATTATCGAACTCATCAAGTGAAATCTCAACATCAATATCATTGCTGGTGATACCTGTAATCTTGAAGTTTTCAATGAAACCTGATGGCAAGATCAAACGGGCTAATTCCAGTAGTATTTTTTCGTCCTGCATAGTACTTATTTTAACTATGCGAAGATAATATTTTTATATCAG
>JAFYQH010000018.1 GCA_017547205.1 Bacteroidaceae bacterium
AATAAAAAATCCCCAAATATACAATAGCTATTCTCTTATTTTTCAAGAGAATAGCTATATTTTTTCACAAATCACCCCACTATAAGAGGATAAACGATAAAAATCCAAAGAGGGCAACCCGTTTACTTTTGGGTCACCCTCATCTGCTTATTCCCTCACATCGGTGCCCCACATCAGTTTCTCCTTTAGGTTCTGTATGAACGTGTGTTCGCGGCGACGTATGATGAGCTGCCTGTAGCGTGCCTTGCGCACCATTATGGTTGTAGTGTCGTCGCAGCTCTCGTTGCGGCCGTCAATGGCTATGAGGAAATTGTGGCTGCGGCTGTTCACCTTAATCTCTATTTCGGTACTGTCGCTTATGACTATCGGGCGTGCGCTCAAGCTATGGGGCGCAATGGGTGTCAGTACCAGTACGTTGGCATTCGGGGCGATTATGGGGCCGCCTACACTCAACGAATATCCTGTAGAGCCCGACGGGGCCGCTACGATAAGTCCGTCGGCCTGGTATGTTATTCTGTCGCGACCGTCGAGAGTGACGTCGACTGTCATCATTGACGAACTGTCGTGTTTCATTACTGCAATCTCGTTCAGCGCGCAAGGGTAGCTCCTGAGTTTGTTACCGCTGGGTATGGCCTCTATCAGGCTCAGTTCCTCGACATCGTACTCACGGCTGTGTATCTTGCCTATGACGTAGTCGACATCCTCGTTCGATGTGGTTGTCAGGAATCCCAGACGTCCTGCATTTATACCAAGTATGGGTATGTTCTTGCTGCCTACACGGCTTGCCGTGCGCAACAGGGTTCCGTCACCACCGAAGCTTATGGCAATGTCGGCTGTAAAGTCGTCCGAGGTTATGATTCCGTCCGGTTCGGGCATGGGGATATTCTCCCCTTTCAGGAACTCATGGAAAGAGCCGTCAATGGCAAACTGGTCGCCGTTCCTGGTTATCGTGTCAAAAAGTTTCTCTATGCTTCTCGACTTCTTTGACTGGTGTTTGTTCCCGAATATAGCAAATTTCATAGGCGTTTTCAGTTGTTGCTTTGCACACGGCTCAATGGAATGCCGAATATACAACCATTGCTACCGCTTTTACGCTCTTTCAAGTGCAAAATTAAGACAATTTATAATACAAAGATTTTTATTTGTACTATTTTTGCCAAAAATATATGCTAAACTGCCTTTGTTGTATATGAGTGCGAAGGCAATCAAGAATTTTCAGATGAGAACCAAACTGAGTGTAAACATAAACAAAGTGGCTACTATAAGGAATGCCCGCGGTGGAAATAATCCCGATATCATAAAGGTTGCAAAGGATTGTGAAGCGTTCGGTGCAGACGGCATTACGGTGCACCCGCGTCCCGACGAGCGCCACATAAGACGTGCCGATGTACCTGCCCTGCAGGCGGTGTTGCGTACGGAATTCAACATCGAGGGTT
Organism: Bacteroidaceae bacterium; assembly: GCA_017547205.1. Classification (GTDB taxonomy): domain Bacteria; phylum Bacteroidota; class Bacteroidia; order Bacteroidales; family Bacteroidaceae; genus HGM04593. The sequence goes on from JAFYQH010000018.1 coordinate 1,437, forward strand.
ACCCTTCGAAGGAGTTCCTTGACCTTGTACTGCGTGTGCGTCCCTCACAGGTGACCCTGGTTCCCGACAGGCCCGACCAGCTCACCTCGAACCACGGATGGAATACCGAGGCCGAGCAGGATTTCCTGCGTGACGTGCTCAATGATCTGCGCGGTGCGGGCATACGCAGCTCCATCTTCATCGATGCCGACGTACGCATGGCCGAGTTTGCCGCCAGCGCCGGTGCCGACAGGGTTGAGCTGTATACAGGCCCCTATGCACACATGTATGCAAAAGACCCCGAAAAGGCCATTGCGCCCTTCCTCGAGACCGCAAAGCGCGTAAAGCAGTTGGGTATAGGCCTGAATGCAGGTCATGACCTTAGCCTTGAGAACCTGAAATACTTTACCGACGTGATTCCATGGGTCGACGAGGTTTCCATAGGGCACGCCCTCATATGCGATGCCCTGTACATGGGGCTCGAGGCCACTATAGCGGCATACAAGAATTGTTTGAAAAAATAACCCTGCAATATTATGATTCCATTTACATTGGCTGCGCTGGCAGCCGCATCGGCCGAGGTTGCGGCTGAAGCATTGACAAATACAGCCACTACTTCTGTGGATATGGCCGGTGAAGGCCTCAGTGTCCTTGAACTTGCCATGAAAGGCGGTTGGATTATGGTTGTTCTGGCTCTGCTCTCTGTGGCAGGCGTATATATCTTCTTCGAACGCTTCTCGGTTCTGCGTGGAGCGATGAAGGTAAATCCCAACATGCTTGAGCGCATACACGACAACCTCAAGGAGAATGACAGGAAGTCGGCAATGATGTATTGTCAGGGTCAGGATACACCTGTTTCACGTATCCTTGCAAAAGGCATAAAGGACAGCAATCTCGATACGGCTTCCATCCGCCAGGCACTCGAGAACAATGCCGGCCTTGAGATTGCGACTCTGGAGAAGGGACTGCCCGTGTTGTCGACCATTGCAGCGGTTGCTCCCATGCTCGGTTTCCTTGGTACCGTAACAGGTATGGTACAGGCTTTCTGGCAGATGTCCAACGCCGGCAACAATATCGATGTCTCCCTGCTCTCGAGCGGCATATATGAGGCAATGGTCACTACTGTAGGCGGTCTTGTAGTGGGTATCATGGCAATCTTTGCATATAATTATCTTGTTACAAGGGTTGACAAGGTGCAGAATCTTATGGAAGCCAATATAATTTCGTTCATCGAGATCATAACCGAGCTGCGTGGCGGTAATACAGACCCTGTGCAGGACTGAGGGATTGTTTCATTAACGGATGATATTCTATCATGATAAAGAGAAGAACCAAGGCAATAGACGTTTTTTCGATGTCGTCAATGACCGATATCATATTCCTGTTGCTAATATTCTTTATGATAACCTCCACGATGGTAACTCCTAACGCCATCAAGGTGCTTCTTCCGCAGGGTAAGGAGCAGACAAAGGCAAAACCCATGGCACGTGTCATAATTGACAGGAACCTCAACTACTACGCAGCCTGGGGGCGTGCCGATGAGATGCCCATCACCGAGGAAGAACTCACCCCGTTCCTGCTCGATTGCAGGGCGAAAGATTCCGAAATGTATGTTGCATTGTATGCCGACGAGTCAATCCCGTATGCCGAGATAGTAAAGGTACTTAACATTGCAAACGAGAACAAATTCAAGATGGTGCTGGCAACGCGCCGTCCCGATAGGAAGTGATGGACCTCAATAAGGATAGGAAATTCGGTATTGCCGCAACACTGCTGTTCCATGTGCTGCTTGTGTGTCTGCTGTGGCTTCTTGTCATGGCTGCACCGCCCGTGCAGGATGAATCGGGTGTGGCGGTCGTGCTCGGCAATGTGGAGAACGCAAATGGCAGTGAACTGGCAATGACGGATGTGGAGATTATTCCGCAGCCCGAGGCTTCACAGCCCGAATCTTCAGTGGAACCCACTCCCGATGAACCCCTTATAACCCAGGACTCCGAAGAGAGCATTGCAGTTCCCATGAAGGAGAAGGGCAAGAGCGCAGCCGAACTCGAGGCAGAGCGCAAGGCTGCCGAGGCTGCAGAACGCAAGCGTCTCGAGAAGGAGACAAAGGCCAAGGCCGACAATCTCATTGCCGGAGCCTTTGGCAAGGGCAGTGCCATGGGCAACAAGGGAAATTCCGCAGGTGACGGTACCCAGGGCTCCAAGGACGGCAATTCCGACAACGGGAAGGCAACCGGTGTGGGCGGTACGGGTACATTTGACCTGGGAGGGCGTTCTTTGGGCCCGGCAGGTTTGCCCAAGCCAGAATACAATGTGCAGGAAGAGGGGCGTGTCGTGGTTACTATAACCGTCAATCCGCAGGGCAATGTTGTCAGTACAAGTATAAATCACCGCACCAATACCGCAAGTCCTGCTTTACGTAAAGCAGCGGAAGAGGCTGCAAAAAAAGCTACTTTCAATGCCGTTCCCGGTCTTGATAACCAGGAGGGCACTATAACATACTATTTTAAACTGAAGTGAATTATGGGCAAGGTATATGTTTTTATGGCCGACGGCTTTGAGACCGTCGAGGCTTTGGCTCCTGTCGATGTGATGCGCCGTGCAGGGCTTGATGTCGTTACTGTTTCAATTATGGGCCGCAAGGATGTCGTTTCGGCACAGAACGTGCCGGTTATTGCCGATGCCTTGTATGAAGATACATGTTTCTGCGATGCCGATGCTCTGGTGCTGCCGGGCGGCGGTGTGGGTACCGACAATCTGTCGGCTCATGAACCGTTGCGCGCCCTGCTGGTCAAGGCGCATGGCGATGGCAAGCTGGTGGCGGCCATATGTGCAGCACCTATGGTGCTGGGCAGGATTGGAATCCTCGAGGGCCGCAAGGCGACATGCTACCCCGGTTGCGAGGGTGACCTCTTCGGTGCGGAATATACTGCCGCAGCAGTAGAGGAGGACGGCAACATTATAACGGGTTGCGGTCCCGGTGTGTCGTTCGACTTTGGCTTTGCCATAGTTGAACGTTTTTGTGGTAGCGGTGCAGTGGATACACTGCGCTCGCAGATGCAATTCTAAACAAAGACTTATGAAAAGATATCTTATAGTAGTAGCCGGCGGCAAAGGAACGCGAATGGGCGGTGAGACCCCCAAACAGTTCCAGATGCTCGGTGACAAGCCTGTAGTGATGGTGACATTGGAGCGACTGCATGCAATAGACCCCTCAATGCAGCTCATTCTGGTACTGCCGGCCGAGCACATGGAGATGTGGATGGCATTGTGCAAACAGTATTCGTTTGCAGTTCCTTTGCTTTTGGCACAGGGTGGCTCGACACGCTTCCACTCGGTGCAGAACGGCCTTGCACAGGTTGATGATATTGACGAGGCACTCGTTGGAGTACATGACGGTGTACGTCCCTTCGTTTCGCCCGAAGTCTTGGACAACTGTTTCTGTGAGGCATGGATTCATGGAGCTGCAATACCTATGATCGATATACAGGACAGCCTGCGTCATATCGTGGGCGGCAATGGTGTGACAGAGGTCGTTCCTCGTGACCGTTACCGTCTGGTGCAGACACCGCAGGTGTTCAAGCTCTCCCTGTTGCGCCGTGCCTATGAGCAGCGTTTCGTGGAGAGTTTTACCGACGATGCTTCGGTTGTTGAGGCTCTCGGTGAACAGGTCGTGGGTGTCGAGGGTAACCGCGAGAATATCAAGTTGACGACACCGTTCGATCTTTTGGTTGCCAAGACCCTGATGGAATGCTGGATACCGCAACAAGAAATATAAAATACTTGCCCGGTGTGGGCGAACAGCGTGCCACGCTGCTTGCCAGGGAACTGGATATCCACTCCTTGTACGACCTGCTGTATTATTTCCCATACAAATATATCGACCGTAGCCGTGTCTTCAAGGTTTCGGAACTGGGCGGCCAGTTGCAGCATGTGCAGCTGGTGGGCGAGATACGCTCTTTTGAGGAGATGGGCGAAGGCGCGTCGCGCCGTCTTGTGGCACATTTCACCGACGGCACAGCCTTTGTCGACCTTGTGTGGTTCAGGGGAATAAAATTCGTGAAGAGCCGTCTGAAGACCAATTTTCGCTATGTGGTGTTCGGCAAACCGTCGATGTTCAACGGCAGGGTAAACATTGCCCATCCCGATGTCGATGATGCCTCTCTGCTCAAACTCGACAACATGGGGCTGCAGCCCTATTACAATACTACCGAAAAAATGAAGCGCAGCGGGCTGAACTCGAGCGCGATGGCGAAACTGGTGCAGAACCTCTTCGCTCTTCTGGGTCGGGAAATGGAGGAGACACTGTCGCCCGACATAATAAGAAAGCATGGTCTCATGTCGCTTGACGATGCGTTGCGCATCATACATTTTCCAAAGAATAACAAGGAACTGCAACTGGCGCAGTACAGGCTGAAGTTCGAGGAACTGTTCTATATACAACTTAATATACTCCGTTATGCGCGTGACAGGCAGCTAAGGTACATGGGGCACCGTTTCTCGAAGGTGGGCGACATGTTCAACCGCTTCTATCACGAGAACCTGCCTTTTGAACTGACAGGTGCCCAGAAACGTGTGGTGCGCGAGATACGTGCCGACGTCAACACAAACCGTCAGATGAACCGTCTCCTGCAGGGTGATGTTGGCAGCGGCAAGACTCTGGTCGCGTTGCTCTCCATGCTGCTTGCAAAGGACAACGGCTACCAGGCATGTCTTCTTGTTCCTACGGAAATCCTCTCCGAGCAGCACTTCGCGACGTTGCGCCGCATGCTCGGGGCGTTGCCTGTAAGGGTAGAGTTGCTTACCGGCAGTACGAAGCAGAAGGACAGGGTGCCTATTCTCGAAGGTCTGGCCGATGGAAGTGTGGATATTCTGGTGGGTACGCATGCCGTGCTCGAGGACAATGTGCAGTTCCGCAACCTGGGTCTTGTGGTAATTGACGAACAGCACCGTTTCGGTGTCGTGCAGCGTGCCAAGATGTGGGCAAAGAACAATATCCCTCCTCATATTCTGGTTATGACGGCTACTCCCATACCCCGTACACTGGCAATGACGCTGTATGGCGATCTTGATGTGTCCGTAATAGACGAACTGCCGCCTGGCAGGAAACCGATAACGACTAACCATATATTCCGTAGCCGTGCCGATGGCATGTACTCTTTTATTAGGAAACAGCTTCAGGAGGGGCGTCAGGCATATGTCGTCTATCCACTTATAAAGGAGAGCGAAAAACTTGACCTCAAAAACCTCGAGGATGGCTACAGGCAGTTGTGCAATGTATTCTGTGACTACAGGCTCAGCAAACTGCACGGCAAGATGAAACCCAAGGAGAAGGATGAGGAAATGCGGCGTTTTGCTTCGGGCGAGACACAGATTCTTGTCTCCACAACAGTCATAGAGGTCGGGGTCGATGTTCCCAATGCATCGGTCATGGTAATCGAGAACGCCGAGCGATTCGGCCTTTCCCAGCTCCATCAGTTGCGTGGCCGTGTAGGACGCGGGGCATCACAGTCCTATTGTCTTCTCGTTACCGATTATAAACTCTCCGAGGATACTCGGAAGCGTATGGAGATAATGACAACGAGCAATGACGGTTTCGAGATAGCCGAGGCTGATCTTAAGCTTCGTGGTCCCGGTGATATGGAGGGGACACAGCAGAGCGGCATAGCCTTTGACCTTAAGATTGCGAACCTGGCACGTGATGAACAGTTGCTGCAGTTTGTGCGCGAAGTGGCGCGTGGGGTGGTCGAGGCCGATCCGCAGTGCAATAACCCCATGTACAGGGTGGTGTGGGATCGTCTTCGTGCGATAAAGGATATGAAGCACTGGAACTGGGGCGCAATATCATAGCCTTTTAGTAAACTTAAACAAGTCGAAACACCGGCTCCAGTAGCTTTGAAATATTAATATAAGAAATTTAAACAGTTTCTTAACTTATTAAGTTTCCATGTCATAGCTTTTTTTATTACCTTTGTCGCATTCCTGCGAAAAGGCGTACGGAGCCATATCCAACCGAACTTATCAACTAACACATAGAATAAAATGGAGAAAACACTTGTCCTTATCAAGCCCAATGCTATACAGCGCGGACTTGTCGGTGATATCGTAACACGTTTCGAACGCAAAGGCCTAAGGCTTGTAGGCATGAAGATGATGTTCATGACCGATGCGATAGTGAACGAGCACTATGCTCATCTTGTAGAGCGTCCGTTCTTCCCCTATCTCAAGGCTTCGATGCAGGCAGCTCCTATAATCGCATGCTGTCTTGAGGGTGCAGAGGCTGTAGATACCGTGCGCCTTATGGTTGGTGTAACCAACTCACGCAAAGCTCTTCCGGGTACAATACGCGGAGACTTTTCCATGAGCGGTGAGCAGAACGTTGTACATGCGTCCGATTCTGTGGAGAATGCCCTTGTAGAGATAAACCGTTTCTTCGCTCCGGGCGAGCTGTTCGACTATAACTCGGCCGTAACATGCTTCGAGTATGGTGGCGAGGAGAGCCAGAAATATAAATGAGTTACAGATATAATATCATTTAGACAAGCCATAGTAAAGTGAAGAAAAAATCCCGATATATATTTCTGCTGATTATGCTGTTTTCAGTCTTAGCGGGTGTCAGGGCTCAAGATAGCATGGCCAGTGTAGTCTCTATGCAGACAAGCATTGAGGGGGTGGACACCATTGCGATGCGTACAATGCTGCTTAATGAGCTGAGCATAATACCCGTTAACGATATGTACCCCACATGGGTCAACTATGGTGTGCACTATACCTCGACATTGCCCGATTCCTTTACAATAGAGATGAAGGGATACTCAATGCCTACCCCGAGCACGAGGGTGACCGATATCTACGGCTACCGTCCGCGTCGCCGCCGTGTGCATCATGGACTGGACATAAAGGTGCAGACCGGTGATACTATATATGCCGCATTCGACGGCAAGGTGCGCATAGCGTCGTATGAGCGTCGCGGTTACGGAAACTTCGTAGTGATACGCCACGAGAACGGTATAGAAACGCTCTATGGACATCTATCTAAGAAACTGGTTGTAGTGAACCAGAACGTGAAGTCGGGCGATCCCATAGGCTTGGGCGGCAACACTGGACGTTCATTCGGCTCGCATCTGCATTTCGAGACAATACTCATGGGGCAGAGCATAAATCCAGCCTTCATGTTCGATTTTGTGAACCAGAAGGCAGCAACGGAGAGGTATGTATACCGCAAGCCGGGAACGAAGTATATTGAGAACGGCAAGGTCAAGACTGTGGGTCCTCAGCCCAAGTATCATAAGGTAAGGAGCGGAGATACAGTGTCGAAGATAGCCCACAAGCATGGTGTTTCACAGAAGACAATATTCAAGTTGAACGGCATCAACGGCAGGACAGTGCTCCGTCCCGGAATGACACTGAGGTATCAATGATGGGATACGTACATATCATTTCATAAAAAAACATCTCCGGGCGGAGATGTTTTTTTATGAAATGAGTTTTATTTCCTGAACCCTTTCAGTTCTCTCATTATTCTTGGTATGTCGGTGTTGTCAATGACACCGTGGAATTCTCCTGCACCGCATCCTATGGCGAACAGCGGCACGAATGTGCCGCTATGGTTGTAGCTGGCCCATGATAGAAGGGCCTCGCGGTTGAGCTTGTGCATAGCCTCGAATGATAGTTTCTTCGCGAGGTTGTAGTCCATTGTTACCTTTGCGTCCATCTCCTCCTTTATATCGGCCGTCGTGCCCATGTTCTCCTCAAGAAGTGCATTTACACGGCCCCATGTGGTCTCCTTCTCGGCAAGCAGAATCTCTGTCATCCTTACAACGCTGACCTTCTGTCTTTCAATAGCCTTGAGGTTCAGTTTGTAGGCCCCGCTGTATCCAAGAACTATACCGCCTGTCTCGTGGTCAGCGGTCACGACGATGAGTGTCTCGTTCTTGTGTTTCCTGTAGAATTCGTATGCAACCTCTATTGCACTGTTGAAGTCCATCACCTCCTGGAACATGGCAGCGGCATCATCGTTGTGCGATGCATAGTCTATCTTTCCGCCCTCGACCATCATGAAGAATCCTTTATTGCTCTTGCCATAAAGGAAATCTATTCCTGCCTCGGTAATCTGCGCAAGGGTAAGGTCGTCGTCGCTGCGGTCGATGGTGTAGGGAATCTCTTCGGCAATGTTCTTCTGGTAGAGCATCATCTTCTTTGCATCGTCGGCCTTCACATTGTAGTCGGCATATCCGCGTGTGATCGTGTAGCCCTGTTCTACTGCTTTGCCGTACAGTTCCTCGCGCTCCTTGTCGCTGCATTTGGCATCGCCTCCTGCATAGAAGTCATAGCCGGCAGTGAGCATCCACTGTGCGATATCGTTGTAGTTGTTGCGGTTCTCGTTGTGTGCATAGAAGGCACTTGGGGTAGCATGGTTAATGCATACAGTGGTAGCTATACCTACAGCCATGCCGGCATCCTTGGCATCCTTTGCGATGCTGTAGATGTTTTTGCCACTGCTGTCCATACCAATTCGCCCGTTAGAGGTCTTGCTGCCTGTCGCCAGGGCCGTGCCCGAAGCTGCTGAGTCGGTGACTCCGTTGCTTGCCGAAAAGGTGGTTACAAAGGCTGTGTTGGGGAATTGTGTGAAGCACATTTTCTGTGGCCGGCCTATCACGCCCTGCTGTTCTCCAAGGAACAGTTCTGTTCCAAGCACATGTGAGGGCCCCATTCCGTCACCTATGAAATAGAAGATGTACTTAGGCCCGTTACAGTAACCTGTTGCAACAAAAAGCAACAATAAGATTGTTCCCAATAATCGTTTCATATCATTCGTTTTTTATTTTATTGACGGATTGCCGATCTTTCCTGTAAATATAACTTCGTTGTTGTCTTCCTTGACAATTGCATATATGAATGGCCGGTCTAATGTCATTATTTCAATCTGTGGTGCTCTCATTGATAGCAAACCGGTAATCATTGCAGTTACAGCAGCAGCTTCGGTTCCTTTTTCATTGACATCAATGTATGTCTTATGTATAATATCGCTTATAAATAATGGATCATCTGAAATTCCGTTGAACTGCGCCTTATTGCTGAAAGCTCTTTTTATACCGAGTTCTTCAAGTATAGGTTTCAGACTTCTGCTGAACTCTGTCTTGAATTTTGGCAGTGAAAGTGTCAGGTTGCAGACTTCCATGTTTTTGAGATACACATCAAGATTGTTTGCAAGGTGTACGGCAGCTTCCTCGCATCTCACGCCCTCGTTTGGCAAAACAAACAGCATGTTGTATCCGAACTGCAATCTTTTGGAGGTTATTGCCAGTACATCATCTTTGTAGAACAACTCATTTGAACGCATCATCATTGTAGGGACTGTTATCTCCTCACCTCTTTCTGTTGTGAACTTCTTGTTGGCTGTGTTATTTTCTTTAAATGGCTTGTGCCATGCAGCCTTGAAGTAGAGAGCATTGAGCAGAAGCATCCTATCATTTTCATTGAAACGCTCAATTATTGACGGAATCTTTCCGTTGGTCTTCTCCTTGCACCAATTGTTTATGCGCTCGACAGCTGTATCGTTGAATTCTGTTTTCTCGACCTGTGCGTCGAAGAACATCTTGTTGGTATCAATGAATTCCTGTTTTACACCGAACTTCTCTTTTATCCAAATAGAGTTGGCAATCTTTAGTTCACAATATTTGTTATCAAGATTGTCCAGAAAGTCCCTATAATGTTTATTGGCATCATTTCCAATTTGCATTGCTTGGCAAATCTCCTTCTTGGTAATGCCTTCAGCACCATTGGTAATCATGGATAGAGCGAGCTGCACGCTCAGTGGTGAAAGGCAGATATTTTCCATGTTTATCTGTCTGCAAGCTTCACCCAACAACTCACCCCAAGCCGATTTGCTTGTAGTTGTGTTTTTTGCGGCAGCCATTGGGGCTGTTGTGGTATTCTCTGTAGGGTTGTTGCCGTGAGTAGCACCGCCCGCGGCATTCTTGCTTGTATTGCACGATATTGCCATGACGATAAATATGGTGTATAATACATTTCTTATCATATTAGAATAAGAATTTAGTTATATCGTTGTATGTGGCAAGTACGAACAGACCGAGCAACAGCAGCATGCCGACCATCTGTGCACGCTCCAGGAACTTGTCGCTGGGCTGTTTGCCGGTAATCATCTCCGCGATGAGGAACAGCGCATGTCCGCCGTCAAGTGCAGGTATGGGCAGTATGTTCATGAATGCCAGTATTATTGAGAGGAATGCCGTCATGAGCCAGAACTCATGCCAGTCCCACTCGGCCGGGAATAGGCTGCCGATGGAGCCGAACATTCCTACCGACTTCGCTCCTTCACTGCTGAACACATACTGGAAGTCGCTCACGTATCCCTGCAGTACATTCAGGCCGAACTGTACACCGGCAGGGAAAGACTCGAAGAAACCGTATGTGTTGTGTATAAGCGGGTAGTTGTTCAGGACAGGCATAGCGCCAAGTGTGTAGGTGGTGTCCACGGTCACCATTATTTCGTAAATGCTGTCACGCTTTACTTCAATGCTGAATGTGGACTTGCCTTCTTCCTTAAGTCCGCTCATTATTCTCTTGAGGTCGGTCCATGAATCCACAGGCTTGCAGTCAATTCCTGTAATGATGTCACCCTTACGAATACCTGCTACAGCAGCTGCACTGCCGGTCTCTACGCTGTCGATGCACGCGAGTATCCTCTCGTGCATGAACAGTGTCGGCTTGTTCATGTTCAGGAGTCCCAAGGTGTCGGGTATTGCTATGGCAACCTCCTTGCCGTCACGTATCACCGTTACTTCCTCGGCATTGCATATGTCGCGGAGAAGGTTTACGCCGCGCACCTTGTCCTGGTACAGCTTGTGTGTCTCCTCTCCGTCAAGCTTTACAATCATGTCGCCGTCACGGAAACCGATTTTGTGTGCGGTCTCGTTGAACACGAAGCCGTTCTTCATGGCGTGTGTGTCGGTGTAGTAGTCGCCCCATGTAAACAGTACCATGGCATATATGAATATAGCGAGGATGAGATTGAACATTACGCCACCCACAATTATGAGCAGTCTCTGCCATGCCGGCTTTGAACGGTATTCCCATGGCTCGGCCGGCTTGCTCATCTGTTCGGTGTCCATCGACTCGTCAATCATGCCGGCAATCTTGCAGTAGCCGCCAAGCGGTATCCAGCCAATGCCGTATTCAGTGTCGCTGTTCTTTGGTTTCCACTTGAACAGTGAGAATTTCCAGTCAAAGAAAAGGTAGAACTTGTCGACCTTTACCTTGAATATTCTTGCAAAAAGGAAGTGTCCGAACTCATGTATGAGCACAAGGATACTCAATGCCATAATCAACTGCAGTGCGCGTACAAAAAATATTTCCATTTCTTCTTAATCTATGTGTTTTGTTCTTAATTTATCCATTCTTCTACCAAACGGCGTATCTCCCTGTCGGTCTCAAGATAGTCGTCGAGTGTGGGTTTAAGTATGTATGTGGCCTCGTCCATGGCACGGCCGATGAGACGCGGCATGTCGGTGAACTTTATGCGGTCGTTGAGGAATGCTGCCACGCACACTTCATTCGCTGCATTCACGACGCATGGGATGTTACCGCCCCTTGCAAGCGCGTCATATGCGTGACGAAGGTTCGGGAACAGCTCCATGTCGGGCTTCTCGAATGTGAGTCCGCCAAGTGTGCTCCAGTCGATTCTGCCGAACGATGATGTGAGACGTGCCGGGTATGTGAGTGCATACATTATGGGCAGTCTCATGTCCGGCGTGCCCAGTTGTGCCTTTACTGCACCGTCCTGAAACTGTACCATTGAATGTATTACCGACTGCGGGTGTACCACGACCTCTATCTCCTCGGCACCTACACCGAACAGCCATTTTGCCTCCATTACCTCGAATCCCTTGTTCATCATCGATGCGGAATCGATTGTTATCTTTGCTCCCATGCTCCAGTTGGGGTGTTTGAGTGCCTGCTCTTTGGTCACATGTTCGAGTTGCTCCTTCGTGAATGTACGGAACGGGCCTCCCGATGCCGTGAGTATAAGCTTCTCAACCTTGTTGTGCATCTCGCCTGCCAGGCACTGGAAAATTGCCGAGTGTTCCGAGTCCACTGGAAGTATCGGAGTCCTGTGCTCCATGGCAAGGGCGTTAATCATCTCGCCCGCCACAACCATAGTCTCCTTGTTGGCCAGGGCAATTGCCTTCCCTGCCTTTATGGCGTTTATTGTAGGACGCAGTCCCGAGAATCCCACCATGGCTGTCACCACAATGTCGATAGGACCTTCCTCTACAATCTGGCACACCGACTCATACCCCCCATATACCTTTATTGGCAGGTCGGCCAAGGCTTCTTTCAGTTTCGGGTACTTTGAATCATCGGCGATTACTACCGCTTCGGGCATGAACTTGCGTGCCTGGGCTATCAATTCATCGACTCGTGTGTTCGCGGTTATTGCATAGACCTCGAAACATTCGGGGTGTTCCTCGACAACCTGTAGTGTCTGGGTCCCGATTGAACCGGTAGAACCCAATATCGCTATTCTTCTTTTATCTCTGTTCTCCATGTATGTATGTCTTTTAGAATGCTATGTATGTACTGGGGTCAAGTGCCTGGCCTCTGTGCCACAATTCGAGATGTAGGTAATCCTTTCTCTTCGTCTCTCCGCTGTCGGTACCGCTACTCAAGGTTCCTATGACTTCGCCCCCCGACACCTTGTCGCCAATGCTCTTGAGCAGGCGGTAGCAGTTGCGGTATATCGAAATCATGTTCTCCTTGTGCTGTATTGCAATTGTGAAGCCTTCGTTGGCGGTGAAGTCGCTCATTACTACCACTCCGTCGTGTATTGCCATGACGCTCTCTCCCGGAATCTCCGCGATGTCCACTCCATAATGTCCCGAACCAGGGTCAAACCCCTTTGTTATTTCACCTCTTGTTGGGCGTACAAGGTGCAGTTCCTGAACTTCTGCCACGCTTGTTGCCTGCGAGGTCAGGTTGTGTCTTTCCCTCTCCTCCCATTTTTCCATGAACTCCCTCTCGTGTATGCTCTTGTCTGTCACTATAGTATCGGTGTTCATGGGTATCGGAGTACTTCTTGTAGGGTCAACGGCGACACCTCCGTTCAGCAGGGTTCTGATGTTCGCGATGTAGCGGTCCTGCTTCTCGACCTCCTTTGTCAATGAGTCTATGCGTATGTTGTTCATTATAAGTTCCTCTTTGGCCCTATCGCTGATATAGCCTGGGAGAAGGTTTCCTACAGGGGTGAATACAACTATCAGATATAGCACACCTGCAACGAGCAGGAACGAGAAAAACAGTGACATTATCACCCATAGCGGAGATATGTAGAATCCTAATACGTTCTCAAGCTTGTTCTCATTGTGTATGGTCAAGCGGTACTTTCTCAATAGTCTGTTGCGGAATCCTTTTACTTTCATCTTTCCGTACTTTTATAGTGAAACAAGTCCTTCTGGCAGGTCGAATGTAATCTCTCTCCCGTCATGGTCAATGCCGGCAATTAATTCTTCCTGGGCCGGAATGAGCAGCTCTCCGTCCTTGCCGTCGATGACAAAAAGGGTGTTTATCGTGCTCTCGTCCACATCTGTGATGGTTCCAAGCGTGCCGTGTTGCACATCCGTAGCTGTGAACCCAATGAAATAGCTCAATGAGACTTCCTCGCTCTCCTCGCTCCATTGGCGCGGTATGTACGCGTCGCGGTTTGTCAAGTACCGCACCTCCTCGGCGCTCTCCATGCGTTCAACCTTCACTATGAGCGTGTCGTCATTTTTCTGGCGCATCTCTTCGAAGAAGAACGGTACAAGGATTCCGTCGATGTCGCATGCGACAAAGTTGTACCTGTCGTCATCGAGCATGAATACGTCTCCCTGCAGTCCTATTTCCCCTCTTGTGCCGTGAGGCTTGAGGAACTTTCCCAAATAAGCGAAATCTTCTTTTTTAAGCATATCTTCAAGAACGTGTTATTTTTGCACCTATGCTGTTCAGGCGTTCTTCGAGGTTCTGGTAGCCGCGGTCAATCTGTTCAATATTGTCTATGCGGCTCACACCGTCGGCGCTCATGGCTGCTATCAGCAGTGCGATGCCGGCCCTTATGTCGGGTGAGCTCATTGCGCGCGGTTTAAGGGTGAACTGCCTGTCGTGTCCTATGACAACGGCGCGGTGCGGGTCGCAAAGTATTATCTGTGCTCCCATGTCTATCAGCTTGTCGACAAAGAACAGGCGGCTCTCGAACATCTTCTGGTGTATCAGGACACTGCCCTTTGCCTGTATGGCAGTCACCAGCAGCACGCTCAAGAGGTCCGGGGTAAGTCCCGGCCATGGCGCGTCGCTTATATTCATGATTGACCCGTCTATGAATGAGTCAATCTCATAATGTTCCTGCGAGGGTATGAAAATGTCATCGCCTCTCTGCTCGAACTTTATTCCCAGTCTGCTGAAACTCTCGGGGATTATGCCCAGGTTCTCGAACGATACGTCCTTTATTGTCAGTTCGCTCTGCGTCATTGCTGCCATTCCTATGAAACTGCCCACCTCAATCATGTCGGGCAGGGCGCGGTGCGTGCAGCCCCCAAGTTCCTTGACTCCCTCTATGGTCAGCAGGTTGCTTGCTATGCCCGAAATCCTTGCGCCCATCTTGTTGAGCATTTTGCATAGCTGCTGTATATATGGTTCGCAGGCGGCGTTGTATATGGTTGTCGTGCCCTCGGCCAGCACTGCTGCCATTATGATGTTTGCAGTACCGGTCACTGATGCCTCGTCAAGCAGCATGTAGCACCCCTTGAGCCTGTCGGCATGCATGCGGTACACTCTTCTTTCCGTGTCGAACGAGAAGTTCGCGCCAAGTTTCTGAAGTCCCAGAATGTGTGTGTCGAGCCGTCTGCGTCCTATCTTGTCGCCTCCGGGCTCCGACATTGTCGCCTTGCCGAACCTGCCGAGCAATGGGCCTATGAACATTACCGATCCTCTGAGGCGTGAGCATCCGTTTATGTACTCGTTGCTGTCGATGTAGTCGAGGTTTATGTTGTCGGCCTGGAATGTGAAGCATCCCACCCCATTGCGTGTCACCGACACGCCCATGTTGATGAGCTGGTTTATAAGGTTGTTGACGTCGGCTATGTCAGGAATGTTCTCTATCGTGACTTTTTCGCTGGTCAACAGTGTCGCGCATATCTCTTGCAGGACCTCGTTCTTCGCTCCCTGCGGTGTTATGGTTCCGTTGAGCTTGTGTCCGCCCTCTATGATGAATGATGCCATCTCTTGTCCGTGTTAGAATTTTCTTTTGAAGATCTTTTTGCCGTTATTGTTGTTGCGTCTCATGTTGTTGCGCTGTGCATTGTTCTGGTTGCCGCCAAGCCTTATTTCGCCGTCGGCTATGTCAATGGCACCTTTGGTGTACTCGCGGAGGTCGTCGAATATCTTCTTGTCCTCGACCCCGTCCTTGTTCCAGGCAAGGTAGTTCTTCTTCATCTGTATGGCGATTAGTTCTATGAGACACTCCCTCTCTTCGCCCGGCTCGAGCCTGCAAGCGTGTGCGATCATCTCTTCGACAATGCGCCCGTAGTGCCTGTTCCTTATTTCGCCGTTCTGGTATGGCACCCTTTGGGGGGCCACATGGAACTCCTCTGCCTTTATCACTTCGAACGGGTAGTCTATGTCCAGTCCGAAATCGGACATTATGGCAAGGTGGTCCCATAGCTTGCGCTCGTAGTCGGGCAGGTTACGGCTGTTCGGGAACATGCTTCCCATTATGCGTACAATGGTTTCGGCACATCTCTGACGCTCATCCCTGTCCTCGATGGTCAATGCATGGTCAACCATCTTCTGTACCGAACGCCCATACTCGGGTAGGGGCAGTCTCTTCTGTTTGGTGTTGTATTCCATCATAATGGTATGCTGTTTTATTCGTTCTTCAATAGGTTCTTGGGCTTGGCTGCTATAAAGTTCTTCAGGTAGAAAGGTTCGAAGTAAGCGATATCCTCGAATCTCTCGTCGAACCAAGCCCTCTCGGCAAGTGGCATCATATTCTTTGCCAACGGGTTTCTGTATCCGTCAAGGAAATGCGCATTGGGGTGGTCTATTATATCCTTGCACTTTGCGGCTCCATTGCCGAAGAAATATACCGGCTGCTTGTCCAGCAACTCCTTGTAGCTCTCCCCGGTCACGACCTCGGCATGTGTTTCCTTTACAATGCTCAAGGCTCTGTCGTATACTGTTGCGTATACTTCGTTGCGGCGTGCGTCTATCATGGGGCAGAGCAGCGCATCTTCGGGCAGGTCGTCGCGGAACAGGACCGGGACACTCATCACGGCTGTCGTGGGCAGTGCGATGAGGGGAATCTCCCTTCCGTAGCATACACCCTTTGCGGTGGATGATGCTATTCTGAGGCTGGTGTACGAGCCTGGTCCGCAACTTAGTGCCACTGCGTTTATCCTTGCTCCTTGGCTGTCGGCATTCTGCAGGGCCTCCTCGACGAACGGTGCCAGCACCTTTGCATGAGAACGCTCGTCGTGGTTCACCCTCTCGAAGAATACATGGCCGTCCTGGCTCAGGGCCACAGAGCATATCTCTGTCGAGGCTTCTATGTGTAGTATTATTGTTGTCATAGTATTTCCGTTTAGACAAGCGTGTTGTTTGCACTTGTCGCCATTAATTTGCAAAAATACAATTTTATCGCAATAGTCACCATACAATATTAATTTTTAAATATATTTTATATTATATAGTCAAAAAGCGCTTCTCTTTTGGCCGACTTTCCGATTAATTGGCTACATTTGCAGAAATGTGGCCATGTGTAGGGCCTTTATTTGTAGAATTACAGGTGTTTGCGCACCAAAAAGAACCAAATATGATATATTCCATGACAGGCTACGGAAAGTCCGTGGCAACCTTTCAGGACAAGAAGATTTGTGTGGAGATACGTTCGCTGAACGGAAAGTCCATGGATCTCTCTACGCGTATCGCTCCGCAGTTCAAGAACCGCGAGATGGAAATACGCGCTCTCGTTTCAAATGCTCTTGAACGCGGTAAAGTCGATTTCTCGCTTTGGGTGGAGCAGGGCGAAAAGGCTGATATGCCATCAATAAACATACCTGTAATGCAGGGATACATCGAACAGATGAACGAGGCTGCGGCCGCTACAGGTACCGCTCTTCCGCAGAACCTGTTCGAGGTGCTGTTGAGGATGCCTGACGTCATTGCACGCAAGGAGGTCTACGAGGCGACCGATGACGAGTGGTCTGCCGTGCGTGCCTGCATAGGCGAAGCGATTGAAGAACTGCTTGCTTTCCGCAGGCAGGAGGGCGAAGCCCTGGCAAGCAGGTTCCGTGGAAATATTGACAATATAGCCGCTCTTCTTGCGTCGGTAGAGCCTTTCGAGAAGGAGAGGGTAGAGAAAATCCGTGCACGCATCGTTGACTCCCTGGAGAAGTTCGCCGGTGTCGACTATGACAGGAACCGCCTTGAGCAGGAGATGATTTTCTATATAGAAAAGCTCGATGTAAACGAGGAAAAACAGCGTCTTGCCAACCATCTGGGCTACTTTGTGGAGACTATGGAAGGTCCTATAGGGCAGGGCAAGAAACTGGGCTTCATAGCACAGGAGATGGGGCGTGAGATAAATACGCTCGGCAGCAAGAGCAATCATGCCGGGATGCAGAATATTGTAGTAAAGATGAAAGACGAACTTGAACAGATAAAGGAGCAGGTTCTTAATGTAATGTAAAGGATTATGAAGAAGGGAAAAGTAGTTATTTTTTCGGCACCTTCAGGTTCCGGCAAGTCAACCCTGGTGCATTTTCTCATGGATAAGGATCCGTCCTTCGGTTTCTCGGTTTCGGCTACAAGTCGTCCGCCGCGTGGCGAGGAGAAACATGGTGTCGACTACTTCTTCTTTACCCCCGACGAGTTCCGTGCCCGCATAGCTGCCGATGAGTTCGTGGAGTATGAGGAGGTCTATCCGGGACGTTTCTACGGGACATTGAAATCGCAGGTTGAGCACCAGCTTGAGCAACAGAACATCCTGTTCGACGTTGATGTAAAGGGCGGTTGCAGCCTCAAGAAATATTATGGCGAGAGAGCTCTGTTCATTTTTGTGCAGGCCCCATCGATAGAAGTGTTGCGCGAGCGTCTCGTACGTCGTGGCGACACATCCATGGAGGAGATAGAAAAACGTGTCGGAAAGGCTGAATACGAGATGACATTCTCCAAGTTCGCCGACAGGGTTATAGTCAACGACAATCTTGACAATGCCAAGCGTGAGCTTATGCTTGTTGTTGAAAAATTTCTCAATGAGTAGGACCAGAACCGTAATATTCGGCGGCAGTTTCGACCCCATCCATGTGGGGCACCTTTCTTTGGCGTCCGCAGTGTGTGAAAGCGGGCTGGCAAGTGAGGTGTGGTTCATGGTTTCCCCTCAGAATCCCCATAAGCAGGGATGTTGCATGACCGACGAGAATGTGCGTCTGCATATGGTAAGGCTCGCAACAGAGGGGAACCCCGCGTTCAAGGCATCGGACTTTGAATTCTCGTTGCCGCGTCCGTCATATACGATAAATACGCTCAATGCTCTTGAGCAGGCATATCCTGACAGGGAATTCGTGCTGCTGATAGGGGCCGACAACTGGAAAAAGTTCGACCGTTGGTACAAAGGGGACGAGATAGTGTCGAGGTTCGGGGTAATAGTGTATCCGAGGGATAATGGGGATGTGCCGGAACTGCCGGCCGGTGTATTATGGTTGCCGGCAACATTGTACAATGTGAGTTCGACAATGGTTCGCGACTGTGTTGCGGCAGGCAAGGAGATTGCCGGCCTGGTGACCGATGTGGTTGCCGAATTTATAGAACAGAACAAACTCTATAGAAAAATATGAAAAGATTTCTTATATCCATGCTTCTTGCTCTGCCTGGAATCCTGAGTGCGCAGGTGAAACTCTATGATGAATTGTGCGACCCTTTGCAGGCGGTCTTCTGTGACTATGCCCGCAATGAGGGCGAGGTGATGTACCTTTCCAATCCCAATGGGCAATATATCGGCACTTTGATCGACAAGAACCTTTATGGCTGGGGATTCTACCTCTCCAATGACGGCTCGCAGTCCTTCGGGCAATACCGTAACGGAAAGATTGTCTTCGGTCTTATAATTACCGACGACGTGGCAAAGGTGGGCAGTGACGAGAACTATGTGATGTACAGCCTAAAGAGCGGTGAAGTAATCGCATGGTATGCCAATGGCGGCCGCATGCCGCTGGAGTACCCGCTTGTGGCAACAGCAGAGGAACCGCAAGCGGCCTATTCGTTCAAGAAAGAGAGATATGCCAACGGAGACACGTTCTACGGAGAATTCTTCGAAGGACGCCGTCACGGATACGGTGTCTATTGCTGGGCGAACGGCGATATGTGGTATGGACGTTACAGAGAAGGTTACCGTAACGGTTATGGTATGCTCATAACGCCTGACCGTATGGTGCATTACGGAAAGTGGGTCGGTGATCGCAAGGTTGAATAATGTGTAGATTTTAAAATTCCTAAAAGAACAAAAATAAGTTTCAGCTATGAATAAAAGGATTTTGTATTTGTTGTCATGGGGTGTAGCATTGTTCATAGCTTTGCCGGTAGTCCGGCACAATGTTTGAGCGTGCAGGTAATGTGACAGAGGCACCGGAAATCGATTTCTCCACACTTGAATAAGATAAACAATTTTACTTCGGAATTTTCCGCGGTAAAATTGTGACGGTATATAAATAAATTGGTTATCTTTGCAATATGCGCTATTATGGTGCATTGGATGGCATGTGCCGGCGTTACTTGAAAACTCATACTTTGAAAACATTAACAAACAATATTTATCAAAACACACTGTAATATGAACTTTAAGAAATTTTTCGGTCTTGCCTTGTGTGGTATCGTTGCTCTTATGGGCTCAACAGCACAGGCACAGTCACTTTCTCCTTCAACAAAGTGGCATTGGGACAAGGGTACTATCGTAGTTGAAACACCAGAGCGTCCTGCAGGTCAGGAGCACGCTTTGAACCTTGCAGTAGCTCCAATAAAGACAGTACGCGTAGCGTTTGTAGGTCTTGGTATGCGTGGCGACGGTGCGGTTATCCGTTTCTGCCGTATCCCGGGTGTTGAGATCGTGGCTCTCTGCGACTATGAGTATGAGCGCGCCGAGGAGTGCAACAAGTTCTTGCGTGAGCAGGGCTTGATGCCTGCTGACATCTATTCAGGTGCCGATGGTTACAAGGCTCTTTGCGAGCGTCCCGACATTGACCTCGTTTATGTTGCTGCTGACTGGAACCATCACTATCCTGTAGCAAAGTGCGCTCTTGAGAATGGCAAGCATACAGCAATCGAGGTTCCTTCTGCAATGAACCTTGAGCAGTGCTGGAGCCTTATCGACCTCGCAGAGAAGACACGTCTCCACTGCTTCATCCTTGAGAACTGCTGCTACGACGACTATGAGATGAATGCTCTTGCAATGGCTCAGGACGGCGTGTTCGGCGAGATTATCCGCGCTGAGGGTGCTTACATCCACAGCCTTGAG
>JAFYQH010000019.1 GCA_017547205.1 Bacteroidaceae bacterium
GCCTGCATATCGGGGTTATACCATTTGCGGTAGAAGTTCACAAGGCTCTCGGGCTTGAAAGTCTTGAGCTGCTCCTCACCGCCGATGAGTGTGCGGCGTGCCATCTTCGTGTCACCGAAGTAGTATGGCAATGAACGCTCGAACATTCTCCAGTCGGCATCACGGCGTGAGCGGCGCTCCTCGAGGATTACGCCACGCTCAGCGTCAATTTCCTTAGGGTCACACGTCACGTAGTGTGCATAATCGTGCAACACAAGAAGACATGAGTCTATGATACCCTCACGGACAATCGGGATATTATTGAGCATGTACTGTGTCTGCTCAAAACCTGTCGATGCATTGATATTGCGTCCAAACTCGGCACCTATGCCCTGCAGGTACTCCAACAACTTCTTGTCAGGGAAGTTCTTTGTACCGTTGAAACACATGTGCTCGAGAAAGTGTGCAAGACCGTCCTGGTCATCCTCTTCCTGGTATGCACCTACATTTGTAGCCAAGTAGAACTCGGCACGCTGGGCAGGCTTGTCATTATGACGGATGTAATAGGTCAAGCCGTTCTCGAGCTTGCCCACTCTTACATTCGGGTCAAGTGGCAATTGTGTCTGTCCAAACGCTAAAAGGGTAACGAATGTTACCGCTAACGTAAGAAAGAATCTTTTCATGTTGTTTGTATTTTAAAAGTTTTGTCCATTCGTCAATATTTGTTGCCTTTTCACTGACTATTTGATGCGCAAAAATAAATAAAACTACAAAAAGAATAATCAGCGGAGCGGAATTAATTTTCCATAATGTTAAAATGTTTGAATATATCTGCCTTTTCCGGGATGAACGGCAAAATCGGCAACATTGGTCAATAAAATCCCATGCTACTGCGTTTCATTATAAAAATATCACTATCTTCGCGAAAAGATAACGAAAATAAACTGCAAATTCATACAATTATGGTTTTGAACGAAAGAGACATGCGCCACGAGCATGTAATAGAGTGCGCAAAGCAGATGATGACTGCTGCAAGAACAGCTCCCAAAGCTAAGGGCGTTGATATTATTGAAGTTATGATGATAACAGATGATGACATTGTCGCATTGAGCAATGCCCTGCATCAGATAGGTGAAAACCTTGGCCGTGGCGGTCTCATGCGCGATGCCGGCAATCTCCTCGAAGCCGATGCCGTAGTACTGATAGCATCCCGTGAAGAGGCGATGTGCCTCAATTGTGGTTACTGCGGATTCCCGACCTGTGGCGAGCGTCCGGCCGGTGTACCTTGTGCAATGAACACCATTGACGTGGGTATCGCAGTAGGATCGGCAGTAGCGACAGCAGCTGACCTGCGTCTCGACACGCGTGTGATGTATTCTGCCGGCTATGCAGCCCTCAAGCTAGGCTGGATGCCCGGATGCAACTATATAATAGGTATTCCGGTGAGCGCAAGTTCAAAGAACCCGTTCTTCGACCGTAAACGCAAGACTCCTGCTCAGTAATGGAACAGCCTAAAAGAGAACTATTCTTTCCTGCCGAATGGCACAGGCAGCAGATGGTACAGCTTACCTGGCCGCATGCCGCTACCGACTGGAACTACATGCTTGACGAGGTGGAAGCCTGCTTCATTGAGATAGCGAAGGCCGTCAGTTCGCGTCAGAGGCTGCTTGTAGTGGCCCCCGACACCAAAGCCGTATCGGAGACCTTGGCAAATGCCGGTGCAAAGATGACCAACATTACATTCTTCCAGTGCGATACAAACGACACTTGGGCGCGTGACCATGCGTTCATAACGCTGCTCGGCGACAATGTTCCGCATTATGTCGACTTCTGTTTCAACGGTTGGGGACGCAAGTTTGAAGCATCTCTCGACAATGCCATAAACGGCAGGCTTTACGATGCCGGTATTGTAAAGGGCGAATACGAAGACTGTACGAGCCTTGTTCTGGAAGGTGGTTCAATCGAGAGTGACGGCAAGGGCACAATACTCACAACGAGCCAGTGCCTGTTGGCCCCACACCGAAACCAGCCCATGACACAAGATGACATAGAGAAATGCCTCAAGAAGATGCTTCATGCAAGCCGTGTGCTATGGCTCGACCATGGCGACCTCATTGGTGACGACACCGACGGACATGTAGATACTATTGCCCGTCTGGCACCCAACGACACTATCGTGTACATGCAGTGTACCGATGAGAACGATGCGCAATACAGCGACCTCCAGGCCATGGAAAAGCAGATATCAGAGCTGCGCACGGCCGACGGCAAACCATATCGTATGCTTGCACTGCCGTCACCGTCACCAATACATGATGAGGACGGTGAACGCCTGCCGGCGACATATGCCAATTTCCTTATTATAAACGGAGCGGTTCTCTACCCCACCTATGCACAGCCCGAAAATGACAAGCGTGCTGCCATGGTATTGAAGGAAGCGTTCCCGACGCATGAGATTGTCGGCATTGACTGCCGTGCGCTGATAAAACAGCATGGTTCGCTACATTGTGTAACCATGCAATATCCAGAATGGAAAAAATATTGAGAAGATGGATACAATAAAGATTGGAATAATACAGCAGAGTATTGGCTGTGACGTGGAGAGCAACAAGCAGAAACTCGCGGCATGCATCCGCGATGTAGCTTCGAGAGGAGCGCAGCTTGTGGTACTGCAGGAGCTTCACAATTCCCTTTACTTCTGCCAGGTGGAATCGACCGGAAACTTCTCCTATGCCGAGCCTATTCCTGGACCGTCAACTGAATTCTATGGAAAGATTGCAGCCGAGTGCGGTATAGTCCTCGTGACATCACTTTTCGAGGCACGCGCAAAGGGACTTTACCACAACACAGCAGTTGTCTTTGACAGTGATGGCAGCATGGCCGGTAAATACCGCAAGATGCACATCCCCGATGACCCCGCATATTACGAGAAGTTCTATTTCACGCCGGGCGACATCGGTTTCCGCCCCATAAGAACCTCCATAGGAACATTGGGCGTACAGGTTTGCTGGGACCAGTGGTATCCCGAGGGTGCACGTCTCATGGCTCTGCGCGGTGCCGACTTGCTCATCTATCCCACAGCAATCGGCTGGGAAAGCACTGATACAGCCGAAGAGAAGGAACGCCAGCTCGGAGCATGGCAGACTGTACAGCGCGGACATGCTGTTGCAAACGGCATACCGGTAATCGCTGTAAACCGCTGCGGACATGAGCCTGACCCGTCGGGTATGACCAACGGCATACAGTTCTGGGGGCATAGTTTCGTAGCCGGTCCCCAGGGCGAATTCATAGCACATTTCGGTGAACAGGAACAGTGCGAAATTGTTGAGGTAAGCATAAAGCGCAGCGAGACTGTGCGCCAATGGTGGCCGTTCCTGCGCGACAGACGCATCGAGGAGTATGGCGGAATAACAAAACGCTATCTAGATGAGGAATAAAAAAGATTGGAGTGTTATCGCACTCCAATCTTTTTTTATTCCCTGTTCAGCACTTCATTTCCATTTTCTGTATAGTCCATTCCACGTCGCGGAGATAATCCTGCAGATCCTGCTCATGTTCCTCCTCCTCGGCCATGATGCGCTTCGCAATGTCACAGGTCGTATAGTCGATATTATTGGTGAATGATGCAATCTCCTCATACCTTATTACCGCGCACCTCTCCCCTGCTATGTTCTGCTTGAGCAGGCTCACCACATCTGTTGCCAGTGGCACCTGGTATTTGCATCGGGCGAGAACGAGCCACTGCATGGGGTCAAGCACCGGAACCCCCTCGAGCTGTATTATCCTCTCTGCTATCATCTTCGCATGATTGAACTCCTCCATCGCATGTTCATTGAATTCGCGCTGTACATCGGAGCGCATGGCTCCTTCAACAACCTGCGCTCCAATCCAGTATTGGTAGAACGCCAACCATTCCTCGCTCAAGGCTGCATTCAGTTGTGCCAGAAGATCGGGAATGTCAATTCTCTGTTTAAGAATCAAAACACTTTCTTTTGCCATAATGATAGTTTTATTGATTGTTTCATTCTTGAACAGAGATATGGACTTTTTGTTCTTTATTTTGTCCCCAAAAAAAGAGTTTATCCGTTTTTTTGCCTAAGTTTGTACTGACTCGTAGTATCGCGAATAATTATCATACATATAAAAGCAATAATTGTGATATTTATTCGAGGTCGTTATTATAAAATTTATTAATTTTGCACAGGAAAGTATTCCCGAAACTTAATAACTGCTATATGAAACTGGCCATAGCCACATTACCGACTTTTTTTGTCGAAGAGGACAAGATTATCACACGCCTCTTTGACGAAGGCATGGACTATCTTTTTCTATATAAAGAATATCCTCATCCGCAATTCGTGGAAAGATTGCTTAATCTTATTCCCACCAAATATCACAAAAAAATATATTCCTGTAACAATCGTCTGATGCAGGAGTACAAACTGGCCGGAACTCTGTTTACCAGCAGTTCTACCCCGCCTATGGGAAACGAAAAGGGGAAAATTGTCGGATATGCGAAGAATCTGCAGGGATTGAAAGAACTGCGCAAGACGTACGATATCGTCTGTTTCGGTCCCCTCGGACGCACTTTTTACCAGAGCGAGGAACTCAACGAGATTGGCAAGAAGGTCATCAACCGCAACACCTGGGCATTCGGAGACATTGACGAAACAAATCTCAAGCGTCTCACCAATTATGGATTCGGAGGTGTGATACTTGACAACCTCATATGGGAAAACTTCGACTCATGCCGCTCTACCGACTACACCGAACTCATTGATCGATTCAAGAGAATAAAGAAGGCAGTAGACAGACTATAACACAAAAAAGAATAAAACATAATAACAAACTAAATTAATCCAAGTATTATGAACAATACTCCTTACATGGTATTTGCGGGTACAAAGTCACGTTACCTTGCCGAAGAGATCTGCAAAGAGTTGGGTTGCGAACTCGGTCAGATGAATACAACACATTTTGCAGACGGTGAGTTTGCCGTATCTTATGAAGAATCAATCCGTGGCAAGAATGTATTCCTTGTACAGTCAACATTCCCCAATTCGGACAACCTCATGGAGCTTCTCCTCATGGTTGATGCAGCAAAGCGTGCATCGGCAAATAGCATTGTAGCGGTAATGCCATATTTTGGTTGGGCACGTCAGGACCGCAAGGACAAACCACGTGTATCAATTGGCGCAAAGCTGGTTGCCGACCTTTTGAGCGTTGCGGGCGTAAACCGTATTATAACTATGGACCTTCATGCCGACCAGATTCAGGGTTTCTTCGACATCCCGGTTGATCACCTCTATGCATCAATGGTGTTCATTCCCTACATCAACTCTCTGAAGCTCGACGATCTTGTAATAGCTACTCCTGACGTAGGCGGTTCAAAACGTGCCAGTGCATATGCCAAGTGCCTCGGTGTGCCCCTCGTACTCTGCCACAAGACACGTGCAAAGGCAAATGTAGTTGACACAATGCAGATTATCGGTGATGTACAGGACAAGAACGTTATTCTTGTTGACGACATAGTTGATACTGCCGGTACCATCTCAAAGGCAGCCGACCTCATGATGCAGAACGGTGCAAAGTCAGTACGCGCAATCGCATCACATTGCATTATGTCAGGCAATGCATCGGAGAGAGTACGAGAGTCTTCAATGACCGAGATTGTGTTCACAAACAGTATTCCTTATGACCGCGGTTGTCCCAAGGTAAAGCAGCTATCTGTAGCACACGGCTTTGCAGAGGCCATTAAGTGTGTACTCAACAACCAGTCTATCAGCAAGCAGTACATCTGCTGATAAGCCGGTCCGATCATACAAAAGAACATCATTGCTAAATTAGTAATGATGTTCTTTTTATATTTCGTGCCCACACAAATTTATTACAAGCCCATTTATGTGGTTAAAATCCTGCAGATTGCCACAAACTTAACACTTTAATATCTCGTCGATAAAATCCTCCAGCACAAGATCAGGCGCCATTCCTATTTTTTGGCGGAAACGATGGCGGAGCATCAGGACACTGCGGGGAGCAATGGCTAACAACTCGGCTATCTCCTTGTTATCCTGCTTCAAAACGATAAGCATAGAGAGAAGTTCTTCTCTGCGTGTAATGGATGGAACCTTCTCGCGGAGGCGGGGAAGGAAATGCGGATAGAGCAACTCAAAGCGTTGACGGAACTTTGACTCTCCTTTTTTCTGAAGTACAGACGGAGTAAGTGTCTCTAGCTCCTGTCTTGAATCCATATCATCCATTATTTCGTCAAACTTTTGCGACATTATCTTTTTTTCGGCATGTGTTTGTTTCAGTTCTTTAGCCAAGGTTGCGAGTTTGTCATCGGTCTTCTGGATCCGGACCTTATGCTCTTTTCTTTGATAGAACAAGAACGCAACAATAGCAAAAATAGTGACAAGAGACAAAACTAAGCATATTAGGAACCAAAGACGCTGGTTAGACTGTTCAAGTTGAACAAGCTTCAATTCCCGGTTCTGCTGTTCAGTCTGAGAATCAGCAACAGCCTTTATAAGATTGTAGTGCAACCTCTTCTCTTTTAACGATTGTTGTTCTTGAAGCATCATTCTTGAATACAACTCCACTTTATGATAATTTTTAGTTTTCAGATAGTGATTCAAGATAGGCTTATAGTCTAAATGTATATAGATTGGAGATTCGTTTTTGCTGAGCAATATGTACATACTGTCCAGCATTGTTTCTGCCAAACTTACCTTTCCGCCTCTCAAATAGGTTTGAGACAGCTGATGATATGCCCTTGCACGGTTTAAATCAGTTCCTTTAAGGACTACTTGCTGTAGCTCTTGAATACCCAAATGGAAAGAATCGCCATCTTTTTTGAGGTAAGTGCCGTATAAAAGGTCCACGTCCACCATTCCGCTATTATATGGCAGATGGCTACAGAGTTTCCTGGCTTTCTCAATATAGTAGACAACCGAGTCTCTATCTTCAAGCTCTAATAACGCACGCCCTTTGTTTATATAAGTCTGCGCAGAAAGCATTGGATTCTTATTTTTTATAGACTTTTCTACAAATACCGCTTCAGTCGCATATAAATCGGCATATTCCGGCACTTCCCAGTAAAGGAAGAGGTCGATTAATAAATGCAGGTTATTGAGCATGCCCAAATCGTCATTCCTCTCCTCTGCTTCGGCTTTGCTTTGCTGGAATAGTTTCAAAGCTTCATTAAGTTTCCCGTTTCTTTTATATAGAGACCCTAACATTGCTGTCACCCATTGCTTACCAGAAGTTTTTTTGCATAATTCGGCTTGCTGCAATGCCTCCTTGCACCAATCAATAACATCATTCTGATATTGGGGATTGCTATAAAACACTGCTGCCGCATAGGCATAGTCACGGAAATAACGCTCAGGAGTTGCATTATGAAGCGGAATTGTAAATACCTTCAACGTCATATCCTCCGCTTCTTTCATCCTTTCAGTGCGTGACAAAGCATATCCAAACACCGAATAATAATCCCTCAAACATTGCTTTTGAAAGATTGTTGAGGATTTGAACAGTTCTTGTAAAGCAGATACACAAGCTTCTGGTTCTCCCATGCTTTGGTATGTATTCATCAGTTGCATCAATGCATCGGTATACATGAGCATTTGTTCGTTCGAGAGCTGATTTTCAGGCACCGGTAGTGACAAATAATCCTTAAAGGAGGCAATCGCCTCTTCATACTTTCCTTCGCGTTGCAGAGTCCTCGCTTGCTTGAAGAGATCGCCATTAGCAAAGCAGACACTGCATATCAGTATAAAAATGTGGAACATTACTGTTTTTTTGTTTCCAAAAGGTAAACTCATATTTTTTTGTTTTTAGTTTATACAACAACAAGGAATGTTGCAATTATAAATATTACAAAGAATGCCATAAAGCATATCAAAAGATAGACAAAACTAATAAATATAGCCTTTATTATAGATTTGATCCATGAATTGCTTTCATATACATTCTTAACAGCGATTGTCAGATATATACCCGATGATATAATCATGCACCATTCCAATATCTCATAACTTGGCTCTACGGTAATACACAATAAATAGATTACCAATAGTATTAGCTCTATAAATGCTGTGTAATGCGAGGCAAATATAAAGAAAGAAATGAACGGTTTCTTCCGTTTCAGATATAGAAGCTTTACTGCAAAAGCCAAAAGAGGCAATGTCAACAGAAAGATGAGAGGAAAATATTGTGTCAATATATCCAATAATTTACGCCACAGGTTGGAGAGAACATCCAGCTCCATCATTTTGTCGACAATTTCATTTTTGTCTGAGAAAGAGTATATGTCTGAACCTTTGTTGATTAATATCCCATCCTGAATCAATAGTTTGGGAACGCAGACAACAAGGGTATCCAACTTTTCCCCATTATAATCAGTCATGGCCTGTATAGTAGTAACGATTTTTGGAAATTCTTTCGCATAGGTCAATGGCAAAGACAAGCGGATAGTATCCTTTTCGAATTCTTTCATCTTGGCTGAATAATCCACATTCTCATTCAGTGCATTGAGTGACAAATACGGACGGACCAATTCGTTTTTTGTTAAATTGTCAAACGATTCATTTGCCTTATGAATGTCCGAGAAAAGCAAAAAAAAGGTGACGAACAGGAATAGGAAGAACATGTTCAGCTTCAAGGGATTTTCGTAAGATACGAATTTACCTGCATTGAATTCATTGGTCAAGAAACCAGGCCGACGGATGAGATTCCATACAGTCTTAAAAAATCTCGTATCCCAAATAAAAGCATTGTTCATGTATTCAAGGATGAATTCCCATACTTTGGGTGTTGGACTTGACGCCTGCTGTCCGCATTCATGGCAGTATACACCACGTAAATCGGCTCCGCAATTCAAGCACCGTTTGTAAGGTGGCACCACCCTCTTTTGTGAATTCACTGTAGATTGCTCTTTCATTTTTAGCTCATAATTATATGCAAATGTATACAAACTATATATCGTAACCTAAATCTCGCGGTTTACATTTTGGTTTACATTTGCCGACTTATTAGCTTTAAACGTTTTGTATTGATTAAAATGTAGGATGTTATTCTTTGATAGTTTAGGGACGTTGAAGTTATATTTGCATAACATTAAAACTAATATTATATCTCATAATAATTTCCGGATCTAAAAAAAATATAGTTTATTACTGACAAATTCGAATTTATTTTAACGGTAGAGATTAGCAAGAATATACAAGAATATTCTTAACTTGAAGGCTTTGGTATACTCTGTTGTGTAAAGCCGGATTCTGCCTATTGGGGTGTTGACATAGAAATCCTTCACCATTGTCTTGAATCCGATTTAAGCAAAATCATTTGCTTGGAATACAGCGAGCCACATGGCGGTATAATTTATTAATCAATTGTAAGAAGCTGTTTAAAATTTATTTTTGGCAGCTTTGATATATATTCTTTATGAAGTTTAAACAGTTTCTAAATTTTAATTGAAATGAAAAAAGTTTTAATCCTGACTCTAACATTGTGTATGACTTTAGTTGCTAATGCACAGGAACTCCCCTATTCGAAATATCTTGATTTCAGCAAGGCGGAGTTTAAGGAAAATGGTTTTAAGTATGACAATGATACCAATACCTGGGCTCTAAGAAAATCAAATGGCTGGAACACCGCATTCAATGTATTGGCAATCATTGCAGATGCGCATGAAGATATACGTCCCGCGAAGAAAGATTATACCATTGTGGTGCAAATGGGAAAAGAAGATGTGGCAGCCTATATCAAGGTCGTGTTCTATAAAGATGATACATATCACAAGTTGCTTACATTTATGAAGGACAACGGTGAAAATCTGCTGGAAACTTCATCGGGCAAACTCATCAAGCATCAGGCATTCTACGGGAACTATAGTTTGGAACTTAACATGGAGCAGCATATTATCAGCCGCACTTCAGCTCGCACAATCGACCCTAAGACACTGAAAAATGTAGATGAGTCATACAATGAGTATGAATTTATAATCAATACGGGTACTGAACCTTGGTCAAAATACCTCGAAAAACAAGCTGCAAAGAAGGCTAAGCGTGACGCTAAAGGTAAGAAAAAGCAGAGTGTGGACGAGATGATGTAATAAGTTAACTATGGTTGATATGCTTATGACTCATTGTATGTCTGACTATACATACAAAGAAGAGGGGCCTTGTTCGTGCAAGGCCCCTCTTGTATGAAAACTGTACAGTATCAATACTGTTCCTTCTCGTTAGGGAATTCGCATGACTTGACATCGCCCACATAGCTACCTACCGCATCTGTTATTATAGAGTGCAGGTCGGCATAACGGCGCAGGAATTTCGGTGAGAAATCGGCTGTCATTCCAAGCATATCTGCATAGACGAGAATCTGCCCGTCTACCTTTACACCGGCACCGATGCCAATGACCGGGATGCTTATTGAACTTGCGACCTTCTCGGCAAGCGTTGCAGGAATCTTCTCAAGCACAAGAGCGAAGCAACCGGCTTCCTCAAGCAGTTTTGCATCGGCAAGAAGCTTGGCAGCCTCAGCCTCCTCTTTAGCACGTACAGCATATGTACCGAACTTGTTTATGCTCTGCGGAGTAAGTCCCAGATGTCCCATGATGGGTATACCGGCATCGAGAATCCTGCGGACTGAAGGAAGTATCTCCTCACCACCCTCTAGCTTGAGAGCATCGGCATGCGTCTCCTTCATTATTCGTATTGCGTTCTTCACTGCCTCGTCGGCATTCACCTGGTATGTACCGAACGGCATGTCCACCACTACCAATGCGCGTTTTACGCCACGTACCACACCGCTGGCATGGTAGATCATCTGGTCGAGCGTAATGGGCAGCGTAGTTACGTTACCTGCCATCACGTTCGATGCCGAATCTCCCACAAGCAGTGCGTCAATTCCCGCTTCGTCAAGGATTGATGCAGTCGTATAATCATATGCGGTGAGCATTGCAATCTTCTCACCCTTGCGCTTCATTTCAATAAAACGGTGCGTAGTAACCTTGCGTGTGTCTTCTACCAAATACTTTGACATTACTATTCTAAATTGATGTTTGTACTCATTAATGCTCCATTACGGAACCGATAGCAAAGGTACTAAAAAAAGTTATCCAAGAATGCTCTTATATAGAAAAAACGGCATCGGGCTGATAAAAGTCGAGAAATGTTGATTTCAGCAGTTTTGCCGTTTGGACATAATTGTGTAAATTAGCACTCAATACAGGATAAGAGGTCGTGCCATAATTGGCTGCACCATTATCATCAATCATTGTACTGATGGAAAGGACACTTAAGATATACAGGGCTTCGGCTGGTTCAGGAAAGACATTCACCCTTGCGCTTGAATACATAAAGCTGGTGGTAGAGAACCCCTACTGCTACCGCAATATACTTGCCGTGACATTCACGAACAAGGCCACCGGCGAGATGAAGGAGCGCATTCTGAGCAAGTTGTATGGCGTGGCCAACAGGTCGGATAGTGCCAAGGACTATCTGGAGAAGGTGAAGGAACAGCTGCCACACATGAGCGAGGAGAAGATTATTGCCAATGCCGGGAAAGCAATGGAACTGTTGTTGCACGACTACGGACACTTCCGCATTCAAACGATTGACGCATTCTTCCAGACCGTGTTACGCAGCTTGGCAAAAGAACTTGACCTCAATGGCGACATTGAGATAACGCTCGACAGCAAAGAACTTCTTAGCGAAGCTGTCGATACATACATAAAGAAACTGGAACCCGGCACGCTCAACATAGCGCAGGTTGTGCGCTACATCGAAGATCGTCTCAGCAACGGCGAGCAATGGAGGGTAAGCAACGACATAAAGGAATTCGCCGAGAATATACTCAAGGAGGAGTACCAGCAACGCGGGGAGAAACTGCGTGAGGAGATGGAAGAGAACAACGGCGAGCGGCTCAAACAGTTCTACGAAGATGTCACCGCGCACCGCAGGAATATCATCCAACAAGCCAAGAGTATCGGCGAAACCTTCTTCAATCTTGCACAAGGACTAACATGTGACGATTTTCATGGCAAGAAGAACGGTATATGGGGGCTTTTCGAAAAATTGCGCAACGGTATTGTTCCCGAGTGGACACCCACACGCTCTGCTCTGGCAGAAAAGCCCGACAAGATATCGTCGAAGTGTGGCAGCGTGCAACAGATAGCCGCTCTTATAGGGCAGGCCGTGCCACTGTACATGGAGTTCCAGAACTGCGAACTGGCTCTTGAGCACTACCACCAGCTTGGCATGCTGAACAATATTGCTGCCACCCTAAAAGAGGAGAACTACAGGGAAAACCGTTTCCTGCTTGCCGAGACCACCCACCTTCTCAGTTCCATGATAGACAAGAACACCACATTCATCTTCGAGAAGATTGGTACTGAGATTGACCACATATTCATCGATGAGTTCCAGGATACATCACAGCTGCAGTGGACCTGCTTCCATGTGCTGCTCGAGGAAATTCTGGCACGCGGCAACTTCAATCTTATTGTGGGTGACGTCAAGCAGTCAATATACCGTTGGCGTAACAGCGACTGGAACATTATGAACAGAATAGGCGACCACTTCCGTGGCGACCAGATAACTTTTGCCGAACAGGATGTAAAAGCGGAGGGACAAATCTTCAAGTCAACCAACTACCGCAGCGACGGCAGGATAATAAAGTTCAATAACATGCTCTACCGCGCTGCGATTGGTTCTATCAAGAGCACATACTCCGCGATGATAGACTCTCAAGGCATGCACGAGATTGAGCTGGCATACAGCGATGTGGAACAGGCCATGCCCTCTCCAAAGGCCGGCAAGAAAGAGAAGCCCTTGCAGGGGTATGCCGAGGTGCGCATGATAAAGAAGGATGAGGAGACGAATTTTGCCGGCAAAGCCATTGCCCAACTGATGGATACACTAGAAATGCTGCTCAAAGAGAAGAACATTGCCCCGGGCGACATTGCGATACTAATGCGCTACAAGAACAAGATGCAAGATGTGGTGGAAGCATTCAACAGTAGGTTCCCAGGGCTGAAGATAGTGTCGGACGAGGCATACAGGCTCTCGTCATCACTTACCATACAGTTTGTCATATCTTCCCTGCGTTACATTGCAGAGCCTAAAGACCGCATTAACATTGCCAATCTCGTAAAACTCTACAACAAGGTCGTCTGCGGCCAGGAAATCAGTCTTGCAGCCTCACTGTCGGACGGAGAGCTGCTCCTGATGTTGCCTCAGGAGTTCAGGGATGCGCTGGCCGGTATTGCAAGGCTACCGCTGTATGAACTGATCGAGCAGATACTGGCATTGCCGGGCATAGAGGGAGCAAAGGAAGAAGAGGCCTACATATACGCGTTCCTCGACCATGCATCGCAATACATCAACAGCCGCAGTGCCGACATAAACAAGTTTCTTAAAGCGTGGGACGAAAGCATTCATGAAAAGAGTATCCCCGCCGAAAGTATTGACAGCGTACGCATAATGACAGTACACAAGTCAAAGGGACTGGAGTTCCATACTGTTATTGTACCCATGTGTGACTGGACACTTACCGGCGACAGCCGCAGCCTGCTATGGTGCAAGACCAGAACAAAACCGTTCGACAAGTTGAGCCTCCTGCCCATAAGCGGTAAGAAAGAGGTTCGCAACAGCATATTCAGTAAAGAGTACTGCAACGAGTATAAATATCAGGTTGTGGACAACCTGAACATCCTGTACGTCGCTACGACAAGGGCAAAAAGTAACCTCATAATATTCACCGACGGCAGCGGAGGACGTGGTGAGAACGTCTCGAAGCTGATGAATACAATCATGGAGACGTTTACAGGTCCAAATGGTGAGGTGCTTGACAAGGAAACGGGAA
The DNA here is from genome assembly GCA_017547205.1 of Bacteroidaceae bacterium. Classification (GTDB taxonomy): domain Bacteria; phylum Bacteroidota; class Bacteroidia; order Bacteroidales; family Bacteroidaceae; genus HGM04593. Next base: position 13,852 of record JAFYQH010000019.1, read on the forward strand.
TCTTCACCTATGGCGAGATTGTAAGCAGCAAAGCCGACGCAGACGCAACAAATGAAGGACGCAAGAGCGACAACCCTTTCGAAACCGAGCCGTCCGTAGCAAGACAGCCGTTCACCTACTTCGATAGCAGAATCGAGTTCCGCCAGTCAAACGACCTTGAGCGTTTCCTTGCAGACGATGAAGAGGAAAGAAAACAGTATGACTACATCGAAGAAGGAAAACTGATGCACCTTGTGATGTCCGGAATAGAGACCCGGGATGATATTACGCGCACACTCGACCGCCTCACTATAGAGGGATTTATCTCTACCGAAGAGAAATACAACAGAATAAGGTCTCTTGTAGAGAAAGCCGTGTCGCAACCCATGGCCGCAGAGTGGTTCAACGGCAGCTACATGCTTTACAACGAGTGTTCGATTCTCGGTGACAATGACAGCAAGCTGCGCCGCCCCGACAGGGTAATGATAAAAGACGACACGGCCGTTGTCGTAGACTACAAGTTCGGCCGCGAGAACGATGATTATAAAGAACAGGTAAAGAGGTATATGAATCTTCTCAAAGAGATAGGATACGCCAATGTCAAGGGTTTTTTGTGGTATGTATATAAGAATTGCATAAAAGAGGTTTAAGATGGTTCCTTTTCTAAAGATAGTAGCCGAGGACCTTTACAGAAGGTTCGGAGGACATTTCGAGGATATTGCGGTAGTGTTTCCCAACAAGCGCGCAAGTCTTTTCTTCAGCGAATATCTGCTTGCCATCAATGGGGGGAAACCGATGTGGAGCCCCCGTTACATGACTATAGGCGAGCTGTTCCAGCAGAACAGTCGGCTCACTGTAGGCGACAGCATTTTGCTGGTAAGCAAGCTGTACAAGGAATATGTACGCCCCATGCGCCCCGACGAGAGTGTCGAGGAGTACGAGAAAAGCGTGGAGCCGCTCGATAGTTTCTATTATTGGGGAGAGATGCTTCTTCACGACTTCGATGACATTGACAAGCACCTTGCCGACCCCAAACAGTTATTTTCAAACATCAGGGAATTGCGTGAACTGGGAAACGCAAAGGAAACCTTGTCAAAGGAACAGCGCGACTCAATAGCCAGGTTCTTCAAGAACTTCAACCCCGAAGAGGGAAGCTCCATAAAGGAGAATTTTATAGGCGTATGGGAAAGGCTGTTCACCATATACACAAGATTCAAGGAATCTCTGCGTCGCGAGAACCTGGCTTACGAGGGGATGCTCTACCGCGATGTCATTGAAAACAGCGACGATATAAAACTGCCTCATGACAAATATGTGTTCATTGGGTTCAATGCCCTTAATGATGTAGAGACACGCCTTTTCGACGTTATCGAAAAAAGAGGAAAGGCACTCTTCTATTGGGACTACGACAAGTTCTACACCACAAACACCCATCACGAGGCAGGCCATTTCATGCGCAGGAACCTTGAGCGTTTCCCAAACGCGCTTGACAAGCATAATTTCGACAACCTCTCCAAAGAAAAGAGCGTGACCGTCGTAGAGACAAGCAGCGAAAGCATTGAGGCACGCTATCTCTCAACATGGCTCGACAGCAATCTCACAGCCAATGAGATTGAAACAGCCATTGTACTTTGTGACGAGACGATGCTCGAGGCCGTATTGCACACCATACCGCCAACAGCCAACGGCAGGCCACTTGAGAACATGAATGTGACAATGGGATTCCCTATGTCGCACACCCCGGTATTCACCCTTATCAAGCTTATTGTAGAGGCGCACACGCGTGGCTGGAATGAGAAGAAAGGCACACACACGCTGGCATCGGCAAGCGAACTTCTCAACCACCCGTATGTCATGCGCTGCAGCGAAGAGTGTGCTGCATTGCGTGAAACGCTCATCAAGGAGAGGAGGTTCTTCCCCACTGTCGATGAACTTTCGGCCGACCAGTTCCTTGGCATGCTCTTCAGGCATACTGCTGACAACAGAGAATGGTTCGAGAACCTTGCCTCCATAATAAAATGCATAGCCAACAGCTACAAGGCTGCCGACAGGGAGAGCATGGAACTCTATGAGAAACTTTTCTGCGAAGCGATATACAAGGCCTACACGCAGGTACAGCGCATGGTAAGTCTTATAGACAGTGGCGACCTGAACATGAAGCAGCAGACATTGTGCCGTCTGTCGTTAAGAATGCTTTCCTTCCAAAGCCTTCCATTCCATGGAGAACCTGTGGTAGGGCTGCAGGTCATGGGATTGCTCGAGACACGAAACCTCGATTTCAAGAATGTCATTCTGCTTGGAATGAATGAGGGCAACCTGCCCAAGAGAAGCACTGAGAACTCCTATGTGCCGTACAACCTGCGCCGTGCGTTCGGGCTCACACTCAGCGAACACCGCGACTCGATATATGCCTATTATTTCTATCGTCTCCTGCAACGTGCCGAGAATGTGACACTCGTATACAACAGTGCCCCCGAAGGCAAGTCACGCGGAGAATGTTCGCGTTATATCCTGCAGCTTCTTGGCAGCAATCTCTACGATATCAGGCACGTCGCGCTCAGTTCGCACCAGGGAAACGACAGCATAAAGGCCGGTGAGATAAAGAAGAATGATGTTGTCATCGACAGACTATGCGACAGGTTCGGACTCGGGGAGAATAAAAAAGTCCGGGAAATAAGTCCGTCGGCAATTGCGGGCTACATGAGATGTGGCGTGAGCTTCTTCTACAAGTACGTGCTGGGAATAAGGAAAACCGACGAGCTCAGCGAGGATGTAGAGAACATGGATTTCGGAAACATTTTCCACGAGGCTGCCGACAGCCTTTACAGGCAGTTGGCCTCACAAGCCGGCGGATACATAACAAAGAACGCACTGGAGTTCTATGTAAAGAACGAAGCTTTGCTGTACCGCTTCATTGATGCGGCATTCACCAAAGTATTTTTCAACAACAGCAAGACCGAATACAATGGAGAACAGTACATCAACCGCGGAGTTCTGTACCGTTTCCTTCTGCGCCTTTTAAAAATAGACATGGAATATGCCCCATTCACATACATAGGCGGAGAGAGGGTTATAAACATGCCCTACACCATCGATTGCAAAGACAGGAAACTTACTGTAGCTCTGGGTGGAAAAATCGACCGTGTGGATATAAAGGATGCCACGATAAACATCGTCGATTACAAGACCGGGCGCAGCAAGCGTGAGACAAAGACTTCGCTGGAAAACATATTCGAAAACCAGACCCAGACGGCGGCTTATCGACTGCAGGCATTCCTCTACTCCATTATACTTGACGAACTGCTTAAGGGCAACCGCACAGTCGGTAACAAGGATTTTGCATGGATCGATGAAATAAAGAAACAGGGAGCAAGAAAAATATCCCCTTCATTGTTGTATTTGCATGACCCGGAGAACAGTTCACGCGAAAACTTTGTCGTGGATGTGCTAAATGAGCCTGTAAAGGACATATGCACCATAAAGGATGAGTACATGACAAGGCTGAAGAGTGTTCTGGAAGAGATATTCGATGTTGACAAGCCGTTTGTGCCGGCAAGCAACGAAAAGAGCTGCGAAAATTGCGATTACCGTAAAATATGTGGCAAATAACATTAATTAACACTGGGAGCAAGAACAAACCTTGCTCCCTGTGTGTTTAATGTATGTGTTTTTCATAGTAATAGATTTTACGGTAGTACCTGCTTGTGAAAGTCGGTGCCCGAACGGGCAAAAGCGTTTGTCCGGACAAGAAAGCCATGTCGTTCCCCTAAGGCATGGCTTCTTTTTATGCCATTTTCCACATACTCTCTCATCGGACATAGTTTATTTGTCACTATCTTTGCAGTAATTACAGAATCTTGAAAAAGCAAAGATATGACCGACCAAAATCGCCTAGTCTGGTGCGATGCAATACGTCTGCTCGCATTCTTCATGCTCCTCTGCTGCCATGCAGCCGACCCCTTCTATGCCTCGGCTACCTATGCCTCGTCCGGTGCGGCTACCGACCCGCAACTGTTACAATGGGCCATCCGTTGGGGATCAGTGGTACGTCCATGCGTCCCGTTGTTTGTGATGCTTACCGGTGTGCTGTCTCTGCCTGTAAAGGGAAGTATGGAGACATTCTACAAGAAGCGTATTCCAAGAGTTCTGTTCCCGTTCATCATTTGGTCGGTCATCTACTACCTCACTCCATGGTTTACAGGCCTTTTGGGATTGGACAGCAGTGCTGTTACCAAGCTTTTCAGTTGGGCCGAGAGCGACAGCCAGACATTGGACGACGGTCTTGTCAATGTAGCGCGCATTCCATACGCTTTCAGTTTCATCGCCTGCCACATGTGGTACATATACATGCTTGTAGGCCTGTACCTTTACCTTCCGGTATTTTCGGCATGGGTAGAAAAAGCGACCCGCCGTCAAAAGGAGATTGTACTCGGAATATGGGCAATAAGCACATTCCTTCCTTATTTCACGGAGTATGTGAGCAAGTATGCATTCGGTACTTGCGAGTGGAATTCGTTCGGGTTGTTCTATTATTTTGCCGGGTTCAACGGCTACATGCTTCTGGGGCACTACATCCAGCACTATGTCAACTGGGACTGGGCAAGGACTCTGGGGGTTGCCGTACCCCTGTTGGCAGTCGGTTTCTTCATCACCTATTGCGGCTACAGCCACATAATGGAACTTCCCGACAAAACACCTGAACAGGTTGAACTCTTCTGGACTTACAACACCCCGAATGTAGCAATGATGACAATTGCCAGTTTCCTTATTGTATACCGTATACGCATCCCATCAGGCTCACGCTTGGCATCCGCTCTTGCCAGCCTGACAGCGTGCGGTTTCGGGATATACATGATTCACTACTTTTTCGTTTGCGTGGGATACGACCTTGGAGAACTGCTGCACATACCGGCCCCGTTGCGCATACCTTTCTCGGCACTCGTCATCCTTGCCTGCTCATGGATTATTGTATTGATTGCGAAAAAGATTACAGGCAAGTATTCAAAATACATTTTGGGATAAGACTCTGTTATTCGGCCACGACTTCCATAATGCACTGTCTGCAGTTGAATGCAAGCCGGAAACGTCTGCCGTCACCCGAGACAATGTAGAAGGGCTCCTTGTAACCATGTTTACCACCGTTTTTGGTACACCAGCCCATGCTGTATTTTATACAATGTTTACAGAACATGACCGTTGCACCGGCGACAGGTTCCTTCTCGAAGGCGCGGGCTATACCATTCACTCCATGCGCCTTGTAGAACTCCTCGGCAAGGGCATTGGCTACATTGCCGCGGTAATCAAGTGACTCGGTAACATATACAGTATCTGTATTCTTCAAACGCATATCGGCACGCTCGTTTGCAGCCTTCGCCTCATTCAGCAGAAGGTCACAAAGTGCGCGGCGCATGTCGGACAGCAGCGACGACGGCACAAACCATTCATCTTCCAATTCAATATCAATATGCTCAACCATGTATGGCGTATTGCCCCATTTCTTCAGTTGGTTGGTTATATTATCCCTTTGCGAAGAACGGGCAAGTTCCTTCTTGAACGGCATCTCCACACTGCACTCCACTCCACGTTCGTCACATCCTTGCAGACAAAACCCGAATTTGCTGTCGGTGAATTTCAGTGACAGTTGAAGACGGCGCTGAACATCGGGCCGTGACAACTCCCTTTCAAAAGCGCAGTCGTAATTGCGGTACAGTTCGTCACCGCTCTCAAGTGCAGCCGGCATGGTCTGGGGGAACACCCTGTTACCCTCTACCGTGTTTATATGGAAACCGCACAACTTTCCGTTTGAAGCAACGAAACAGGCACCGTCGCCGTTGTTAAACTCCTTGCCTGTTACAGTAAAGTAATTGCGTGACACGAATTTCACACGACCCATGTATTCGCCCTTCGACTTAGGAGTATCGAATGAGGTTATATCCGCCTTGTCACCTTTAAGCAAATAGTCGGTAAATCCACGGCTGAAGCTCTTCTCGGGTGCAGGAACGAATTGAGGTGTACATTTGCCTGCCGATGCACGGACATACTCACTGCGTCTTGCGAATATTGCATCAAGCTCCTTGCGGTAGTATGCAGTAATGTTCTTTACATATGATATATCCTTAAGGCGGCCCTCAATCTTCAGCGAAGTCACACCGGCATCGAGCATCTCTTCGAGATATGCGCTGCGGTTCATATCCTTGAGTGAGAGAAGGTGTTTGTCGCGTGTAACCACTGCTCCGTCAGCATCGACAAGGTCGAACGCCAAGCGGCAGAACTGAGCACATGCACCACGGTTCGCGCTGCGCCCGAAGCAATGCTGCGAAGCATAGCACTGTCCACTGTAGCTCACACAAAGCGCACCATGCACAAAAACCTCCAGTTCGGTATCGGGTACAGCATCGTGTATTGCCTTGATCTCTTCGAGCGACAACTCACGCGCCAACACTATACGCGGGAACCCTACGGACGAAAGGAAACGCGCCTTCCCGACCGTGCGGTTATCCATCTGCGTGCTTGCGTGCAATGGAATGGGTGGAATGTTCATCCCTGAAATGCCCATATCCTGCACAATGAGTGCATCGACACCGATATTGTACAAGTCTGTTACCAGTTCCTCCACAGCAGAAATCTCCTCGTCATATATTATAGTATTCAGTGTAACATATACCTTTACACCGAATATGTGTGCATAGTCAACAAGTCTGGCAATATCCTCGACGCTGTTGCCTGCGGCCTGCCGTGCACCGAACTGCACCGCACCTATATACACCGCATCGGCACCATGGTTTATGGCTGCTATTCCTGTTTCAAGATTCTTTGCCGGGGCGAGCAATTCTATTCTGCGTGGTTGTTGCATGGTAACTTATTGTTGTATTTACAGTGCGAAGATACGAAAAAAAACGTGCCATGGGGTTATTATCCCGGTAAAACCTCCGTTTTCGTTCCATACATGGTAACTCCTTATACAAATTCAGATTTTGCGGTAAACCGCGAAAATATTCTGCACTCGCTTTAATAAACATTGAAGCAAGCTTCATGTTTCTTGCTCGTTTATTACTATCTTTGTAAAAGATAGTAAATGTAAAACATAATACATAAAACACTATACACATGAAGAAAAGGATTCTACTTTCGTTGCTATGCGCAGGAACACTGCTTGCACAGGCACAGGTGACACCGCGTTGGCTGCGCAACTGCGCCATCTCGCCCGACGGTACAACCATTGCATTCACCTACAAGGGGGACATCTACACTGTCGACAGTAAAGGCGGTGAGGCACGACAGCTCACCTCGCAAAGTTCATACGACAGCCACCCCGTATGGTCGCCATGCGGCAAAAAGCTGGCATTCTCATCAAACAGGGAAGGAAGCATAGACATTTATCTCGTTGCCAAGGAAGGCGGTACCCCAAAACGCCTCACGACGAACTCGGGCGAGGAATACCCTACAGCATTCCTCAACGACAAAGAAATTCTTTACATTACATCGGCAATGCCTAGCAGCGAATACGGCCAGTTCCCGAGCACGACATTCGCACAGGTATACAAAGTACCTGTCGATGGCGGCCGTCCACAGCTCTTCTCATCGGAGAAGATGGAATCTCCCTGCATAAGCAGCGACGGAATGAAAATAATCTACCACGACATCAAAGGCTACGAGGACAAGTGGCGCAAGCACCATACATCGTCAATTACACGAGACATATGGATGACCAATATCGAAGGCGAGAGGAAATTCACCAAGCTCACAACAAATAAGGGCGAGGACAGGAACCCCGTATGGGCAGCCGATAATGACACTTACTATTACCTTAGCGAACAGGGAGGCAGTGCCAACATCTTCCGCGCATCGTTATCGGGCAAGGCCAAGGCACAGCAGGTTACAAACCACAGCAAGCACCCGGTACGTTTCCTTTCCATCGCAAAGGACGGAACAATGTGTTATGCCTACGACGGTGATATCTATACCATCAAGGAGGGAGAGTCGGCCAAGAAGGTAAAGATTCAGCTCACAGCCGACATCGCATCCAACGAGCGCAGCAGGGCAACATACACCAGCGGAGCATCGGCTGTAGCAGCAACACCTAACGGCAAGGAGGTTGCATTCGTGGTACGTGGCGACGTGTTCGTGACAACTGTCGATTACAAGACAACACGCCGCATCACCGACACACCCGAGCAGGAACGCAACGTCGATGTAAGCCCTGACGGACGCAGCATTGTATACTCGGCCGAGAGAGGTGGTGTATGGGGCATATACATGACAAGCATCGTGCGCGAGGACGACAAATACTTCACATATGCAGCCGAACTTAAGGAGGAACCGCTTGTAGTGACCGACAAGGCTTCGTTCCAGCCAAAGTTCTCTCCCGACGGCAAGGAAGTCGCGTTCCTTGAAGACCGCACCACCCTGCGTGTCATCAACCTCAAGAGCAAGAAGGTGCGTACAGTACTTCCTGGCAAGTACAACTATTCTTATAGTGACGGAGACCAGGATTTCGCATGGTCGCCCGACGGCAAATGGTTCCTTGCGAAATACATAGCCATAGGCGGCTGGAACAATACTGACATAGCTTTGGTTAAGGCCGACGGCAGCGGCGAGATACACAACCTCACCGAGAGCGGTTATACCGATGCAAGCCCACGCTGGGTACTCGGCGGAAAGGCCATGATATGGAGTTCGGATAGAGCCGGATTCCGCAGCCACGGAAGCTGGGGTTCACACCGCGACATATATATAATGTTCTTCGACAGCGAAGCCTATGACAAGTTCCGCATGAACAAGGAGGAACTTGCAATGTACGAAGAGGAGAAGAAACTGGAGAAGGAGAAAGCCGACAAGGCAAAGGCCGAAGAAGAGAAGAAGAAAGAGGAAAAGAACAAGAAGAACAGCAAGAAAGAGGGCGACAAGAAGGATGAGAAGAAAGAGGAGAAGAAGGATGACAAGAAAGAAGATGAAAAACTGCTCAAGTTCGACCTCGCCAACCGCCACGACCGCATCATACGTCTCACCCGCATGTCGGGCAGCATAGGAGATGCAATACTCACGCAGGACGGCAGCAAGCTCTACTACCAGGCCAACTATAACGGCAGCGGCGACCTCTGGGAATATGACACAAAGGAAGGCAACAACAATGTTGCCGTGAAAGGTTTCGGCTGGGGAAAGATGAATGTCGACAAGGACGAGAAGTTTGCCTACACAGTATCGGGCGCAATAAAGAGGTTCGACATGGGCTCAAAAGCCGTAAAGAACATCGACTTCAGTGCCGAATATAACTACCGTCCGCTTGCCGAGCGTGAATACATCTTCGACCATGTATGGAAACAGGTGAAGGACAAGTTCTATGTAAAGGACCTGCACGGTGTCGACTGGGAATACTATGGCAAGGAGTACCGCAAGTTCCTGCCCCACATTGCCAACAACGTGGACTTTGCCGACCTGCTGTCCGAACTTCTTGGCGAGCTCAACGCATCGCACACCGGTGCACGCAGCGGCCTTGGCAGCAACTACAGCACTGCAGTACTGGGAGCATTCTACGATGAGAAGCACACCGGTGACGGCCTAAAGATAAAGGAGATACTCAAGAAGAGTCCTTTAGCAACATCTGGCTCAAAGATAAAGACCGGCGACATCATTGAGGCCATTGACGGACAGAAGATCGAAGCAGGAAAGGACTACTACCCCATGCTCGAGAACAAGTCTGGCAAGAAGGTACGCCTCTCAATGTACAGTCCAAAGAGTAAAGAACGTTGGGAAGAGTGGATAAAGCCCATAGGTAAAGGAACAGAAAGCAACATGCTGTATGACCGTTGGGTAGAACGCCGCCGTGCAATGGTCGATTCACTCTCGGGCGGACGCATAGGCTATATACACATCAAGGAGATGAACAGCAACAGTTTCCGCAAGACATACTCCGAACTGCTCGGAAAGTACCGCAACCACGAGGCTGTACTCATCGACACCCGTCACAATGGCGGTGGATGGCTGCACGAGGACCTTGCAATACTTCTTTCGGGCAAGGAGTTCCAGCGTTTCGAGCCGCGCGGACAGTACATCGGCAGCGACCCGTTCGCGCAATGGACAAAGCCGTCGGCCGTACTAATGTGCGAGGATAACTATTCAAACGCTCATGGCTTCCCGGCAACATACAAGGCACTGGGCCTTGGCAAACTCATCGGTGCTCCGGTTCCAGGAACCATGACTGCCGTGTGGTGGGAGACACAGATAGACCAGAGCATAGTGTTCGGTGTGCCACAGGTAGCAATCAAGGACATGAACGGCAACTACCTGGAAAACCAGCTGCTGATGCCGGACATCGAGGTCTACAACTCACCCGAGGACAATCTCAGCGGCCGCGACAGACAGATAGAAGCAGGAGTAAAACACCTGCTCGAGGTTATAGGAAAGAAATAAAATACAGATGACATAAACGATAAAAGGCTTGCATTCGTGCAAGCCTTTTGTCGTATGTAACATACTAATGTCATTTTACCTCTACAGTAAGCCCGTCATACGCAAGAAACACACCCTGCGGCAGGCACTTGCTTATCTTTGCATGCAAACCGATATGATGCATCAGATGTGTGAGATAAGCAGCTTTTGGCTTTACATAGTCAATTATCGCTAACGCCTCAAGTACGGTCTGGTGGGTTTTGTGCGGTTTTGAGAAACGCAGTGCATTTATGACAAGCACCTCTACCCCCTTAAGTTTTTCAAGTTCACCCGGCTCAATATAGCTCATGTCAGTAATGTATGCAAGCTTGCCGAAACGGTAGGCCGTAATAGGGAACATTCCATGGAACACACGCAAGGGCGTAGCTTCTATTTCACCAACTCGGAACGGGGTCTTGTGGTCAATCGAGTTTACTTTAATATTGGCAACACCGGGATATTTCACTCTGCCGAAGCAATAAGGGAAGAAAGCACGTATCTGCATTTCAGTCTCACGGTCGGCAAAAATCGGCAGCTCCTTGGCACGCGTGTACGGGCGCAGATCATCAATTCCTACGACATGGTCGTAGTGCTTGTGCGTCATCAGCAGAGCATCAATATTCTTTACATCGGCACGCAACATCTGTTCCCTGAAGTCCGGGCCGCAATCAATAAGCAATGTTGTCCCTTCATGTTCTACAAGAGCAGAACAACGCAGACGACGGTCGCGTGGATCGGTCGATGTACACACCTCGCACTTGCACCCTATTTCGGGGACGCCTGTTGATGTACCTGTTCCTAAAAACGTGATTTTCATCGTCCTATTCTATTACATTAACTTCCATTGACAATACCACACCGAACTTTTCCTTGACTGAAGAAACAACATCTTTTGCAAAGTCAAGTACATCCTGCCCCTTGGCACCTCCAAGATTCACAACGACAAGAGCCTGGCGGCTGTATACACCGACATGCTCATGTGGGGTTGCCTTCCACCCGCACTGCTCTATCATCCAACCGGCAGAAAGTTTTACATCTCCACATGGCAGCGGATATTGCGGCATGGATGGGTAGCGTTCAAGCAGACCGGCTGCAACAGTGCTGTCTACAACCGGGTTCATGAAGAAACTTCCGGCACTGCCAATCCTGTATGGATTCGGCAGCTTGCTTTCCCTTATATCACATACAGCCTTGCGGACATTCCCGAGTGTTTCCCCACCCAACTCCTGGACTTTCTCATTGAGGTTACCATAAGAGAGCTTGAACGGAGCACTCTTCTTTAGCCTGTATGTGACATGAGTGATTATATTCTTCCTCTTCTCCTCGTCCTTGAATATGCTGTATCTGTACGAGAAACGGCATTCGTCATGGGTAAACACCCGCTTTTCGGCTGTGCCGATTGAAATAGCCTCGACAATTTCAATAAGTTCGCCGGCCTCGACCCCATATGCGCCCACGTTCTGCACTGCACTTGCACCTACCTCACCGGGAATGGCCGACAGATTTTCCAATCCATACCAACCCTGCTCTACCGTATATGCAACAAGTTCATCCCAGTTCACTCCGCTGCCTACACGCAGGAGAATATCATCATCGGCACACGGTAACAATTCCATTCCTTTTATTGCAGAATGGAAAACAGTGCCATTGAAATCATTCACGAAAAGCAGATTGCTGCCACCGCCAATGACCAGGGCTTTTCCTTTGAACCCGTCACCGAGAAATGCAACAAGTTCCTCTTCGGAACCGAATTCTACGAACTCTCTTGCAGTAGCTTCAATGCCGAATGTGTTATGTTTGATGAGCGGATAATCGCTTAATTGTTTAACCATTTTTGATAACCTTGTCTATAGACAATATAGATGCGAATTTACCCTTTTTCTATCAAAAAAACAATAAAACAGCCACCCGACTACAGAATTGCAGATTTTTACAACAAAAAAAACAATACAAAATCGCTTCTACAGCATGCTGTAGAAGCGAAAAAAGGTATTTTAAAGCCCGCGAGAATCGAATATTTTCATCAAAGCCGATATCGGCATCGGGAAAACACAGCCACAGGCCCTTAATTCAAAGGAACGTTGTCAGTACCTTCCATATTGCCATCATGTGGCACGCAGTACCCAAAAGTACGAAGAAATGGAAAATCGCATGAGCATACTTCAATTTGTGCAGGCTGTAGAGAACCGCACCTGTAATATACGCAATGCCCTCACCAATTACCCAAAGGAAGACTGAAAGTGGGACTGCATTGTAGAACTGCTTGGTAGCGACAAGAATCGTAAGCCCCATGAGAACAAAACATACTGTTTCTATTCTGTTATGTTTTTTCAAACTTACAAGACTTATCGAAGTGCCTACAATTGCACAAAGCCAACAGAAAACGAATATACCCCACCCCCAATAACCGACATCACGCATAGCAATGAGTACCAACGGGGAATAGCTTCCCGCGATATGCCAGTATATGGCACTATGGTCAAGTTTCCGAAGCCTGTACCTCCAGGGAGTTCCGGCTTTGCAGGCATGATAGCTTGTCGAGAAGACATACGAGCTGAGCATTCCGAAGACATACAGCAAAACGCTCATCAGAGCTATAGCATCGGCACCTTTTGTTATTGTTTCATGGAGAAATAACGCACTCACAACAAGCCCGCCAAGAATACCGAATGCGTGAGTTGCCACATTAAGCCTTTCTTCCCCTTTTATATAAATCTTTTCGCTAATATTCATGGTAGTAAATACTGTATGCCTACAGGCGGTGACAGCAGTCAATGACATTATATAACAATCCACTGAAAGCACATAGTGTTTTCATGGCATATCGCAAAGATAGAGGATTTTGTGTATAAAGCAATGATGTAAGATTATTTTTAAATAAAAAAGGCCGATTGTCAACAACAATCGGCCTTTTTCAACTATTTATAAAATCTTTTTATGCAAACCACTTAACGTATGCAAAGTCCATACGGTGAGGAAGTTCCTCATGGTTAGGATACATACGGAATGCGATTCTGAACTCACCTGCATTTGTAGGAGCAATCTCAGCACCGAATGTAAAGATGTTGCCCTCACGCTTTGTAACCTCAAGAGGATATGTCATGAATACATGATCGTGGCCCTTTGAATCGGGAGCGAGAACAACGAGCTCAACAGCAACAGCGTTGTCAAGACCCTTCTCGTCAACAGTTACAGTAACGTTGTACTTGTCACCGGCTGACATTGCACCGTTCAGGAAGTCCTGGTGGCCCTCAACAGAGAGAACCTCAACTGCATTCCACTTTGCAGCAACCTCTTCCTTCCACTTTGCGAGTTCGCGTACAAGTTTTGAATCGTTAGCAACAAGACGGTGATAACGCTCAGCCTGCTTGCAGTAGAACTTGCTGTAGTAGTCGTCGAGCTGACGCTTCATTGTAAAGTGAGGAGCAACCTCCGCGATAGACTTCTTGATGCATGCGATCCACTCGTCAGAGTAAGCCTTTCCGCCACGGTTGTAGTACATCGGCAGAATCTCGTTCTCGAGGAGAGTATAGATTGTAGCAGCGTCGAGCTGATCCTGGAACTCCTGGTTCTGGTATGTACGCTCCTCTTTCAGAGCCCAACCTGCACCCGGCTTGTAACCCTCGCACCACCAACCGTCGAGGACAGAGAAGTTGAGGACACCGTTCATGAGAGCCTTCTCACCTGATGTACCTGATGCCTCGAGAGGACGTGTAGGAGTATTCATCCAGATATCCACACCCGATACGAGCAACTTAGCGAGATCCATATCATAGTTCTCGAGGAAGATGATTTTGCCCACGAACTCAGGACGGCGTGACACCTCGATAATCTTCTTGATCAAGCCCTGGCCTGCACCATCGTGCGGGTGAGCCTTACCTGCAAAGAGGAACTGGATAGGACGCTCGGGGTTGTTGAGCAACTTTGCGAGACGGTCGAGGTCTGTGAAGAGAAGGTGAGCGCGCTTGTATGTAGCGAAGCGGCGTGCGAAACCGATAACAAGAGCATCGGGATTAATCTTCTTCACAACGTCAACGATACGCATAGGGTCGCCCTGGTTCTTCAACCAATCCTCGCTGAACGCCTTCTTGATATAGTTGATAAGCATCTTCTTGCGAGCAACGCGTGTGTTCCAGATAGTCTCGTTAGAGATGTTCTCGATAGCGTGCCAGATGCTCTCGTTTGACTGGTCACCGATGAAGCTTGGGTCAAAGTTCTTCTTATAGAGCTCGTCCCACTCAGGAGCAACCCATGTAGGATAGTGAACACCGTTGGTTACATAACCCACGTGGTTCTCCTCGGGATAGTAACCCTTCCAAATCTCTGCGAACATTGACTTTGACACCTTACCGTGGAGGCGGCTCACACCGTTGATCTCCTGGCATGTGTTACAAGCGAATGTTGACATACAGAAACGCTCGTTCTTGTCACCCGCATTGATGCGGCCAAGGTTCATGAGGTCGTCCCATGTGATGTTGAGCTGGCTTGCATAACCTCTCATGTACTTGCCGAAGAGAGCCTCGTCGAAGTAGTCGTGACCTGCAGGCACCGGAGTGTGCACAGTGTAGAGAGAGCTTGAGCGTACAATCTCAAGAGCCTCCTCGTAAGTGTAACCGGTCTTGATGTACTGTGTCAGACGGTAGAGGTTGCAGAGAGCTGCATGACCCTCGTTGCAGTGATAGATATCCTTCTTCACACCCATCTTCTCGAGAGCAATCATACCACCGATACCGAGCAGAATTTCCTGCTTCAGACGGTTCTCCCAGTCACCGCCATAAAGTTTGTGTGTGATAGGCTTGTCGAACTCGCTGTTCATGTCGAAGTCAGTGTCGAGGAGGTAGAGGGGCACACGGCCTACGTTTACTCTCCACACGTTTGCATGAACATAGTAATCGATATAAGGAACATGTATTACCAGCGGAGTTACACCGTCAGCCTCGTATACGCGCTCGATGGGAAGCTGGTTGAAGTTCTGTGCATCGTAGTTGGCGATCTGTGAGCCGTCCATAGAAAGAGACTGGCTGAAGTAACCGTAACGATACAGGAAACCAACGGCACACATGTCAACGTTAGAGTCCGAAGCCTCCTTCAAATAGTCACCGGCGAGAATACCGAGACCACCTGAATAAATCTTTAGGACGCTTGTGAGACCATACTCCATACAGAAGTATGCTACAGAAGGACGCTCTGCGTTGGGCTTAACGTCCATATATTTGCGGAAATCGGCATAAACATCAGCCAATTTGTCAAGGACAGCCTTGTCCTTTGAGAGTTCATCGAGTTTCTCAACACCCAACTTCTCGAGAAGAAGTACAGGGTTACCGCCACAAGCCTTGTAAAGGTCGGCATCAAGCATGTTGAAGAGACTCTTTGCCTCCTCGTTCCATACCCACCAAAGGTTACGTGACAACTCCTCGAGCGGTTTCAAAGACTCGGGGATGTAAGATTTAACATTAACAGTTTTCCAACTTGGTTGGTTTGTGTTACTAATAGCAATCATATTTTTTTAATTAAATGAATATTTCAAGTTATTTTCTCTTTCCTGCAGCTTCGAGTGCCACGGCATATGCCTTGTAGTAGTTCTTTATAAAGTGCTTCCACAGAGCCTTCTCGGCCAGTTTCACAACCTTCTTTCTGCACTCAAGTACCTCCTTTTCGGAAAGTTTTGCAAAGATACAAATAGTTTTTGTAATAACCTCGGCTGCATCGAAATAGTTGCTATCATTCCTGCATATAACCTCTACTCCATCAGCCAATTTGCCTTCATGACCGAGCACCGAGTTCACCCATAGACCGAAGCCGGCAAGGTTGGTTGTAATGGTAGGAATGTGGAACGCTGCACTCTCCAGCGGAGTATAACCCCAAGGCTCATAGTACGAGGGATATATGCACAAGTCATCACCGATGAGAACATCGTAATACTCTTTGTCGAAGATACCGTCATTGCCCTTGAGATAGCAAGGAACATATATAACCTTCACGCGGTTACCGCCATGACGGTTATCAATGCACAAGCTGCGTATGGTGCAGGCAATCGCATCGTCATAGAAATTGTTCAGGTTATGTGTAAGGTAAGGGTTCGGCAGCGGAGTATCCCATGACTGCGCATCACTCTTGAGACGCTTCACCAGGTCCTCGCGCGCATCGCCCGACCATGCAGGCACATCAATGAACGCAACAACATCACGGTCAATCTCACCGCATCCGTTCAGTCGTGCCATAGCCTCAAGGAACATGTCGATACCTTTGTTGCGCATCTCCATGCGGCCACCTATACCTATTATTATAGCATCATCCTTTATGTTGTCACCTGTCAGAGCCCTTGCCACGCGAAGTCGTGCATCACGTGCAGCCTTCCTTCTTGCAGTAAACTCCTTGCCTACAGGAACAAAATCCTTCTCGAAACCATTCTCAAGAATTACATCGCACTCGCGGCCCACAAGCTGCTTGCATTCGCGCGCTGTAATCTCGCTCACCGTCGTGAAACAGTCTACGTTCAGCGCAGTCGTCTTCTCGACCGACTGTTTGGACTGAACATTCAACTCCTCGGCCATCTGGTCTCCGTTGTAACCATCGAAATAGTCGTAGAGCGGCTTGCCATTTGATGCAATTGAACGACCGATGCTTGTTGCATGTGTTGTAAAGATTGTTCCCACAGCAGGCAAGTTCTTCTTGAGGTACAATGCAGCACCACCACTCTGCCACTCGTGAGCCTGAACAACGACATTGCTGCCGGCCTTTATATTTGTATTGTAGAAACTTTCGATAACCTTGCCAACTGCGTAACCGAAAATCATAGAATCGTCGTAATCGCCGTAGCCGTGCAGTGAATCCACCCCGAAGTCATTCCACAATTCGCCGTAAATGGCATCCTTGTCATCCATGTAACCGGTATAATCAACAAGAACCACCTTCGGACGGCCAGGTATTTCCCAATAACCGCAACGCACTGTCAGCTTATCGTCGCAAACACTTTTGCGCCACCCGTTCCACAGGCGCTTGTCCTCGGTAAAAAGCGGGTTCTCCTTCTCCTTCCAAAGATCGGGACCAATATAAATGGCATTCAGCCCCTCCACATCAGAGAGCGTACGAGCCTTGGTTGATACTACGGTATATATACCGCCGACCTTATTGCAGACCTCCCAACTTATCTCAAAAAGATATTCGGGAAGCAAATCATTCTTTTTCATTATCAAATTATAATTCAAAAAAACAGTGTGTCCTCTCCCGGACAACATCATTATATAACAAGAAATAGGGAGAAGGGACTACCCTCCTCTCTATTTGACTGCAAAATTAATATTTTATTTTTGAATATTAAAATTAATTAAGGATTTGATATCAACACCCCTGCAATCCCATCAAATTTGAAACAAAAAAGCACCGTAACCCAATCATTCTGTTCCTGCGAATCTTGTTAATACCCCGTTCCTGCGGATGTTCCCATCTGCAGGATGCGAGTATTAGCATCTCCCGATGCGAAATTTATTGTCGGGATTGGAAAATCCCTATACCCGATTACAGCGGACAAAGAACATCCACCGTGATGGTGTTTCCTCCTCTGCCGATATACTGTTCTATGATTTGCTTTCAGCGAGTTTACTATCGCTCGGCAATACTCAAGTAAACTTGGTATTGCTCTCGCTTAATCGTAAACTTGACCTTCAGCGAGTTTGCTGCGCAATAGCATAGCTAAAGTAAACTTGACCTTCAGCGAGTTTGCTGTGGCTCGGCATAGTAAGCAAGCTCCCTCTGCTCTCGCCTTAATCGCAAACTTGACTTTTAGCGAATTTGCTGTGGCTCGGCATAGTGAGCAAGCTCCCTCTGCTCTCGCCTTAATCGCAAACTTGACTTTCAACGAGTTTGCTATCGCTCGGCAATACTCAAGTAAACTTGGTATTGCTCTCGCTTAATCGCAAACTTGACCTTCAGCGAGTTTACTATCGCTCGGCAATACTCAAGTAAACTTGGTATTGCTCTCGCTTAATCGCAAACTTGACTTTCAGCGAGTTTACTATCGCTCGGCAATACTCAAGTAAACTTGGTATTGCTCTCGCTTAATCGTAAACTTGACCTTAAGCGAGTTTGCTGTGGCTCGGCATAGTGAGCAAGCTCCCTCTGCTCTCGCCTTAATCGCAAACTTCTGTTTCCATTGGTCTTATTGTTTTAGTGAGCAGGAGGGCGGTCAAGCCCGCCTGCCCTGAATCATTTTAGTTTTCCGTCGGATTTCCATCATCATCGTATTCCACCACTTTATCCGGAGTGGTCGCATCAAGTCCGGTGTAGCAGTAAATGGTGCTGCTCGTTACCGAACCGCCTTCGCCGCAGTTAATGCTACTGGTAGCATATGTATCACCATTGACATTACCATCCACATCGCCCAAATATCCAATATAGTCAGATGCAGAGTGGTATCTAAAGGTGTGAACCTCAGAATCCGAGATGATCACAATAGGAATCGTATCCGGCCAATCAACCAAACTCCAAGCACTGCCGATACCGGGAGCAGAAGTGTATTGGTCACCGGCACCATAAGCATATACGACTGCGTTTGTAATATTGATTGTTCCGCAGGTACCTTCGCCTGCTGCACCAATGGCTGCAGCGTAAAAGTTGTTCGTATATGCATATACTGTGACATTTGAAATGTTAATGTTACCGGCATTATAACTTTCGCTGTTGTAGATGTACTTTCCGCCAATAGCTGCTACAGAATTACCGGTAACACGAAGAGTATTATTTGTACTGTTCGAGGTGATATTAACCGTTCCGCCCTCTGCCACGAAGATACCGCCAGCAGTTGTGTTTGAGTATTGCGCTGTTGTACTTAATGTATTGTCACCCAACACAAATATGGTTGCGTTGCTGCCGGATGCGATGTCTATGGCACTGCCACTGCTAACCGTAATGCTTGCACCATTCAGCACAATCCTCGGATTTCCGCTTTCCACCTTGATGCCGTAGTTGCCTGTGCCTGTGAAGAGATAATAGCCATCACCGGTGATGGTGTATGTTTCGGTCTGCTCTGACAAATCCACCTCTGTCTTTTTACCTGCGTACAGCACATAGCTCTTGCCCGCTTCGGTGGCAGTGGTGAAGGTGTATTTATCAGCAAGGACAGTTTCACCATTCTTCACTGTCACCGAACCATCGGCAGCAAACGTTCCGTAGAGGTAGGCGTTACCGTTCCCGTCGGTGGTGAGGGAATAAGAGTCAGAGGCTGTGCCTCCATCGGCGGGAGTGAAGTCCGTAACGGTTACGGTAAGTTCCTGCTCTGCCTCTGCCACGATGCGCAAACGGCTGTAAGTGCGGACGGCGTTCGCGAAAGAGATGCTCAGCGTGTTGTCCGCAATCGTGCAGTCGGTCGTCGTGAGGTATTCGCCCAAGCCCGAGGTGGTGGAGGGGTTGTAAACCGCCGTAGCGGTGGGCGTCTCGGTTTTAAGATATGAAAGTGTGCTGGAGGAAGTCCATGCACTGCCATTGTAAGTGAGGGTGGCGGTCTGCGTGCCGTAGTAGTCGGAGATGAATGTCACCGTGATTACATCGCCCTCTGCCCAAGCGGTCTTTCCCCCGTCGGGCGTGCCGAGGCTTGAAGCCCTTGTCTGCGGATTTTCATCAAATGCGGGGAAATCACTTACCACGAACTGCAAGGTACCGTTCTCCACAGGCTGCAACGTATCATCCAACTCCTGACTGCACGATGCTGTCGCTACCAATGCAACAGCCATTAGTATGTATTGAAAAATCTTTTTCATATTCTTGCCCTCCTGTTAATTTAAGTCTTCTTCTGAATCATTATCCCAACCAGGAATATCGTTACCGATAGTCGTTTCCTCAATTGTCACCTTATCCTTACCCACCTTGAGGTCGAAGGTATAATGCTTGCCAGCCTCAAGGAGTGCTTCGTTTTTATCGGTTGTTGCAGGATCATCAACCAACTTGACCGTCTTTTCCTCACCGTTCACTTTCAGCGTCATGAGAGTCCATTCGGTAGGAATAATGATTTCGTTGTTATTGTTCCGCTCGCGGTTGGTAACAAGCATTGCAGTATATGTGCCGTTTGTTTTTTCTTCAAAAGGCTTTACATCTATAATTCCATAATTGATATTCCAACCTATAAATTCATTCTCAATATTGTCATAAGGGTCATTATAGCGAGACGAGTCAAAGCTTTTAAAACGTACATCC